>JAOPYO010000142.1 GCA_025964575.1 Actinomycetes bacterium | reverse complement strand
GGAACCGGGCTGGGGCTGCCGATCGCACGCCAGATCGCCCAAGCACACCAGGGCACCCTGACCATCCAGGACAGCGAACGCGGAGCACGCTTCGTACTCCGCCTCCCCGTGTGCGATCCCCCTCCAGGTCACTGACCCACGCTCAGCTCCCGAGAGTTCGTGGATGACATCGCGTACGCAGTCATCGCTGACCTGCATCAACGTGATGATGTTCCGAACCGACTGACCCTGCCTGCCAAGCACAACCTGGGACACGACGTCCCCTTCACCCCTACACCTGGAACTACGGAGCGCCCGGGGTGTGGTCGGGGTCGCAGACCTTCACCGCCGCATCCCCGGACAGCCGGGGTGACACCCGCCCGATCTGGGCCACGGGGGGTTCCGGATTGGTGAACTCGCGTATTCAACACAGACACAAAAGGAGTCTGCGCTGCAGTACTCCGGGCGCGATACCGGCGGGTCGAGTGTGAAGATCGACAAATGGCGGCGCGGACGATCTCTTCGCAACCCCGCGATCCTGATCAAAGTGACTGACCGTCGCTCTTCTCGCAGACGATGAACGCGTACAGTTGATTGCCTAAATGTCGTTCCACCGCTACCGTGAATGAAGTGGGTGGGCTGCTCGGATAATTCTATTCACGTTGTGCGGCACCGCCGAGATGGTTGACGAATCCGTCTGCGCAAAGGGTCTGACATGAAACAGCAGGTGATACCGTCGCTTACCGTTGTGCAGGACCATGACGTTATCCGTGCGGAATCTGAGAAGGCCGCCGCCAACAGGGCAAGTATCTTTGGCGCACGGGTTCGTCAACAACAGGAACAGGCGTCCGCGCGCAAGGCCGCGCGCCGGACGGTCTACAAGTCGCTCGAGCGCATCGTTTCTCAGGACGACTCCGCCGCCCAGGCACTCGAGGTCCTCCGATCCAGTGACGGAGCCGATCGCCCGGGGCTGTTCTCGAACACGGACTCCATCCGTCCCCGACTGGCGGCGCGGCACCCTGATCCGCACGCCTTCTCGCTCCCCGGGACCGAAGAGACGCTGCTGTTCGCCAGCGACCACTACTCTCGGTGGGCCCATGGCGAACCTCTCGAGTCTGGCTATAACCACAGCGCGGCAACAGATTTCGCCCTGCGGGTCGCTTCCGACGATGGTGACCCCGACCAGCCGTGGGGTTGGGTCGGTTTCGACGTCGCCGTGCAGACGTCCGAACACATCGAATTCCTGGAGATCCGCCCCCTCATGCGGTACCAGTTCAAGTCCCAGCTCACGTCCTCGACCAGCGTTTTTGGCGACGGCGAGGCGCAGACCGAATGGAAGTCGACACTACGGGTGCTGCTCAACGGGAATCCAATCACTGATTGGACGACCGCTGGAGACTCCAGTGCGTCGCCTGGGTCGACCTATTGGCAAGACAATGTCAGTGGCTCCAGCCACAGCGTCGAGAACGACGGGTGGGTGGGTTCGGACTTCTCGACCGGTTTCGGAATGACACCGGGCGTTCCATACGTGGTTGAAGTCGGGCTGTATGCCAAATGTGATTCCAGCTGCTATGGCGGGTGCGGTGGTGCCAATCTTGACGTATGGGGTCGACTGCTGTGGATCGCGGCGACCGGAACCGTCGTCGAGTAGTCCGTTATCTGATTCTCGGAGAACATCGCGTCGACACCGATCCACCTACAGCCGCTACGCCCCTGGCGACCAGACGGTCACCGCTACCCCGGCCAACCCGCCTAACTGATGCCGGTTGAATACGCGAGCTCACAGTCCGGGACCCCTTGAAGTGGCTGAAAGACAGGCGCGGAGTTCGGCTTCGCTGGCGTTGCCGCCGCTGCACATGATGGCCACCCGCCGGCCGGCGAGGCTGTCGCGCAGGGTCAGCAGCGCGGCCAACGACGCGGCACCGGCACCCTCCGCGACGGTACGGGCATCGCGCATGAGCAGCCACTGGGCCCATCGGATGTCGGCGTCATCGACCAGGACGAAGTCCGCCAGGTTCTCGCGCAGGACTCGCTGGGTCAGGTCGAAGCCGACCCCGGTGGCGAGTCCCTCCGCCGCCGTCTTGTTGGGGCGCTCGACGCAACGGCCCGAACGCCAGGAGTCGTGCGCCGCCGGCGAGCGGGCGGACTGCACCGCGATGATGCGGCAGCGCGGGTTGATCGCGGCCGCCACCAGGCAGGCGGCGGCCGCGCCACTGCCGCCACCGACCGGCACGATGATCGCGTCGAGGTCCGGTTCCTGCTCGAAGATCTCCAGGTAGGCCGTGGCCACACCTGCGATCAGGTCGGGTTCGTTCGCCGCGCTGACCAGTCGCGTGCCGCGCTCATGGGCGAGCTGTTCTGCGTGAAGACGGGCCTCGTCGAAGTCGGCACCGAACTCGACCAGTTCCGCACCGAGAGCCCGCACTGCCCGAGCCTTCACCGGGTTCGGGTTCGCGGGCATGACGATCGTGCAGGCAACCCCGAAACGTGCCGCGCCGTAGGCGAGGGACTGTGCGTGGTTGCCCGTCGAGTACCCCAGCACACCGCGCGCACGTTCGGTGGAACCCATCCCGGACATCAGGGTGATGCCCCCACGGACTTTGAAGGCGCCGGTCGGCTGCAGGTTTTCGTGCTTGACCAGGACCGTGGCGCCGGTTTCGGCGTCGAGTGCCGGATAGGAGAGCAACGGGGTCGGCGACAGGTGACCGCTCTGCAGACGACGCGCACGAAGGACATCGGAGATCGTTGGACTCGACATGCCCCCATGCTGCACACCCGGCCACTCATAGCACAAATGCCAGTCTTTGATAAAACCATCGATATGATCTATGAATGTTCGATGAGAACCGGCTCCGCGTGTTCGCGGCCATCGCGCGGGAGGGCTCGGTGACCGCTGCGGCCACCGCGCTGCACTATGCGCAGCCGTCGGTCAGTCACCACCTCGCCAGGCTCGAGGCCGAGGTCGGCGTGCCGCTCGTACAGCGGGTCGGCCGCGGCATTCGGCTGACCGCGGCGGGCAGGCTGCTCGCCGACCGCGCAGAGGAGATCCTCGGCCGGATCGACTCGGCGCGTGCGGAACTGGCCGCCCACGCCGGGCTCAACGCGGGACATGTGCGACTGGTGGCCTTCCCCTCTGCGCTGGCGGCTCTGGTCCCGGCAGCGGCGGCCGCATTCGGCGCCGCCTACCCGGACATCGAACTCGCACTGACCGAGGCGGAACCCCCGGAGGCGCTGGCGGCCCTGCGGCGTGGTGAGGTCGACGTCGCCCTGGCGTTCCGTCACGGCCCGCCCGGTGAGCAGGGGAACCACACCGTGACCACGCTCCTGGAGGAGCCCATGTATCTCGTGAGCCCGGCCGGCCGGAGCCGGCCCCGCTCGCCTACGGACCTGCGCACCTACAGCGATCAGAGATGGATCGCCGGCTGTGAGCGATGCCGGGCGCATCTTCTCTCAGCGTGTGAACAGCGGGGATTCACCCCGGCCATCGGGTTCGAGACCGACGACTACGTCGCGGCCCAGGCACTCGTCGCCGCCGGCCTCGGGATCAGCACACTCCCCGGACTCGCACTGCGCGCCCACCTCAACCCCGGCGTGCGGATCGACCGGATACCCGGCGACCGCCGCTTCGTCGATGCCATCACCTACGGCGCACCACCCGCTCCAGCCCCAGTCGACGCCTTCCTCGAGGTGCTGAAGGACACCTTCGCAGAACCCGTCCAGTGGCCCTGACGGCCGATGCCGTGTTTCGACATGCTCCGCAGTGCGCAGCGTCGCGCACGTGGCGTTCCGGCCGAGCTGGCTGCCCGGCGCGAGACTTCGGCTGCGATGCGGGCAGGACGACGCCGTCGTGCTCGGCCTCGCCCCGGACGGATTGCTTCTCAGCACGGATGACGGGCGCCTGCTGCGAGCGGTCGCCCCCGCCGACGCGTACGCACCGAATCTGCGCAGGCTGGCGCCGCTCGCCGGAGAGCGGACACGACTGATCGGCCGGGTGCATCCCACCCGGCCCACGACCGTGTCACTGCTGGCCGTGGCCTCGGACGCACTCCGGCTCCCGGAGAGCCGGCTGGGCCGGATCAACCTGGGGCTCGACGAGATCCCCGGCGCAGCCGTACAGCGTTCAGAACGGGCCCCTGCCGGCGTTCTGGGTGCGGCGCAGCCGTTCGACGATCCGTTCTCCGGGCTGCGGAGAATCCTCTACCGGGCCGCCATCGGCGGCCGGGTGACGGTCGGTGCCGCAGCGACGAGCGGGCTGCGCACCGAATCCGTACGTCTGCGCCGCACGCACCTTCCGACCGCCGCTCTCGTGCTCGATCGCCTGCACGAGGCCGCGTCCGAGCTGGAACGTACCCCCACGGGAGAGTCCCGGCCCGCCGGGCCCATGGCGACGGCCCGCGCCTGGGTCGCCGCCATGACCTACCTGGACGCCGCCCACCAGTCCCTGCTCCGCGCCGCCTGGGACGGGTGAACAGGGGGCGATCCCAAACCGCGGCCATTCAAGATTGACGTGCCTCGGTGCCCGACCACTCGCGGAGGTGAGCCTTACCTGGCGGCTGCGGCGTTCCGGCGGGGTCACATCCCGGTGGCGTTCGACTCGCTGGATCGCCTGGCCGGCCCCGCAGGTCGGCATTGTGCGTGACCGCCCACCGCCCGAACGCGAAGAGCTGTTCTCGCAGGGAATGGCCCAGTTCGGTCAGCGCATACTCGACGCGCGCCGGCGCTTGGGTGTGCGGTGTGCGGCTGACGAACCCCTCCTCCTCCAGCATGCGGAGGGTGCGCGTCAACATACGTCGGCTGATGCCTTCGATGGAGCGGTCCAGCTCGTTGAAGCCGTAGCCGCGTTCGGAGAGCAGCCGGATGATCACCGGGCTCCACTTGTCGCCGATGCGGCGCAGCACGTGTGTCACCGGGCAGGTCGCGTGTGCTTCCAGCGTGACGATGGTGCTGCGCGGTGTCTCGATTTCGTTAGTGGACATGAATGTGCCTTCTTTCCAACCCTCGGCAGGCGCCCGATGATCAGCGTATGCACACGATCGAGTTGGGCCACGTCTCGGTGACGCGGATCGCGCACTTCGACAACTGGCCGCTGTCGCCCGCTGAGTTCTTTCCGGGTGGCGACCCGGCCCTGTGGGAGGCGAACCGGTCCTGGCTCGCCCCGGCGCATTGGGACGCCGAAGCCGACCGGGTCCGGGTGGCCGTGCAGACCTGGCTGTTGCGCAGCACGGGCCACGTCATCGTCGTCGACACCGGCCTGGGCCCGGGAACCGCCCGCCCCGGCATTCCAGCCGGTGCTCCGTTCCCGGCTGCGCTGGCCGCCGCCGGCGTGGTGCCGACCGACGTCGACCTCGTCATCTGCACCCACCTGCACGCCGACCACGTGGGATGGAACACCTGTGTCGACGACAACGGCGAGCGGGTCCCGACGTTTCCCAACGCACGGTACCTGTTCTCCCGCCCCGACCTTGACTTCTTCCACCCCCGCACTCTCACCGAAGAGCCTGGCCGCAGCGCCACCGTCCACGCCGAATCGATCGAGCCGATCCTGCGCGCGGGACAGGCACTGATCTGGGACGACTCGTACACCATCGACGAAAACCTGCGGCTCACCCTGGCGCCGGGCCACACCCCCGGGCACGGTGTACTGACGCTCGAATCAGGCGGCGACCGGGCGGTCTTCGTCGGCGATCTGCTCCACGCGCCCATCCAGGTACTGGCACCTGATACGTCCAGTTGCTTCTGCCACGACCCCTCAGCCGCCGCGCGAACACGTCGCCAGGTGCTGCAGTGGGCCGCCGACCACACCGCGCTGGTGGTGCCGGCACACTTCGGCGGCGGGCGCGCGGTGGAGGTCGGCCGGGACGGCTCGCGCTTCACCGTGCGGCGCTGGGCCGATTTCTCCGACTCGGTCGGCCCCGACGAGGTGACCCGCGACCACGTCGGAAGAATCCGCGGGTGAGTGGCGCGGGCATGGGTCAGGTTGAGCGCGCCGGTGATCAACTCGATTGCCTGGGCGCGGTCCGGGTCTGGTAGCGTTGCCGTCTCAAGCAGTGATCGTTCCGAGGAGGTGAGACCCATTACCGCTGTGTCAGGCTGGGTGCTCTCATCTCACGGCCGTGCGGTCCATCCGACATAGGTGACCGAGGGAGCGCCCATTGGCATCCCGAAAGGTTCCCATGTCGGTTTCTCCGTCACTTCTGTCTCTCTCCGTCATCGTCACCAGGCTCCGAGCCGTCGGCTGTGTCTTCGCTGAGGACGAGGCGCGGTTGCTCATCTCCACGGCACAAACGCCGGCCGACCTCGCCGCCATGGTGGACCGGCGAGCCGCTGGCCTGCCCCTTGAACACGTCCTCGGCTGGGCGGAGTTCTGCGGCCTGCGGATAGCCGTGGACCCCGGAGTCTTCGTACCCCGCCGCCGCACCGAGTTCCTCATCCGCCAGGCCGCCGCCCTCGCCCGCCTGGCTGCCGGCCCCGCCGGCCAGACCCTCGCCCGGCCACGAGCTGTCGTCGTTGACCTGTGCTGCGGCTCGGGCGCGATGGGCGCCGCGCTGGTCGCGGCCCTGGACCGGATCGAGTTGTACGCCGTCGACATCGACCCCGCCGCGGTGCGGTGCGCCCGCCGCAACGTCGCCGCCGCCGGTGGTCAGGTGTACGAAGGTGACCTCTACGAGCCGCTGCCCGCTACGCTGCGAGGCCGCGTCGACGTCCTGGTCGCCAGCGCACCCTATGTACCCACCGAGGCGATCAGGCTGCTGCCCCCGGAGGCCCGCGTGCACGAGCCGCGGGTGGCACTCGACGGTGGCGCGGACGGGCTTGACGTCGTGCGGCGGGTGACCGCCGCGGCGCCACTATGGCTGGCACCCGGTGGCCACCTGCTGGTCGAGACGAGCGAACGCCAGGCGCCGCAGACCGTCGAAACCGTCGCCCGCAACGGGCTGATCCCGCGGGTGGCCAGTTCCGACGAGCTGAACGCCACCGTCGTCATCGGAACCAGGCCCGCCTCGCTGTAGCTTCAGGATCTCCGGGCCGACGAGTGACTCCGTGGGCATTCACGTGGGCCGGTCGCCGGACTGGACGCGCTGCCAGGAGTGGGTGAACAGGTCGTGCAGGGGGCGGAGGGGAAGGAAGCGGTGCAGGGGACCGGTCACCTTGCGCCCGCCGTCCGGAACCCAGAGTCCGTACATCCCACGCCGGGTAGCCGAGGCCGCGCCGCCGTGCCTGAGCCAGCGGCTCACCGGCCGCGGGTGCCGCGAACCCGAGGAAGGCCAGCGCCCGGTCCTCTCCCGGTGCGGGCAGATCCCCCGTCAGCCGTACGACTGCGCGGGCGCCCAGCTGCGGATGGGTGTAGCGGCGGGCGCGCACCGTGTCGGTGCCGTCCTCCGACACGAGGTCGATGGGGGCCAGACCAGCGTCCAGCAGGCCTTCCGTGTGCACGCGTCCTCCGCAACAGATGGGGCTCAAGTGACACAGGGGATGATGGCAGGCCGATACGACAATTCGAGGGGGGGATCGTCACGTTCGGCGGGAGACCTGTTCGGCGATGTGGGTGAGGAGTGCCTCCGCCGCCCGCCGCGACCGTACGACGTGGACCTGTGCGTCCCCAGCGTGCTCGGCGATGAGTCCCCGGACCCGGGGCGCCATGGACCGGCGGTAGTTCCAGACGTACCGGACGAATTCCCAGGTGATGCGGTCGTACATTCCGGTCTGCGCGTTCTGCCGGCCGGCGCGGTCGCGCAGGACGCGGTGCAGCCGCCGCCGGGTGATGCCCCACAGGCATGCGACCGGGGAGAGATCGAGGAAGACCACGGTGTCGGCGCGGCCCAGCCGGATGGGCAGCGTGGAGGCGTAGTTCCCGTCGATCACCCAGCTCGGGGAGGCGACGAGTTCGTGTTGCAGGGTGGCGAACCGGTCGCCGGACATCGGTTTCCAGTCTCGGTCGTAGTAGAGGGCGTCCAGGTGGGTGACCGGGGCGGCGAGGAGCTCGCCGAGCCGGCGGGCGAAGGTCGTCTTTCCGCTGCCTCCGCAGCCGACGATGACGGTCCGGTCCATGAGAGACGACGCTATCCAGGTTGGAGGGCTCGGAGGGGCCGACCCACGCGACATGGTCTTCACCGAAGATCCCTTCACGGCGGTGTCAGGACGCAGAGGCGGCGGCCGCGCGGGCGCTCGCGATGGCCTTCTTCAGCGCCCGGGGGACCGGTTCGGCGATCTCGCCCAGTTCGGTTATCCGCCGCTTGTGCGTGCGCCGCAGCGCACGCGGCAGCACCACCTTCAGCTCGCCCGTGGCGGCCAGTGCCACCATTGCGGCGTCCCTGGGGTCCAGCCGGGCGGCCGGCTGCCCGCCGCGCAGCGTCGACGACACCGTGCTCGCCAGCCGTTTCACCACCCGCGTGTCCCGCACGGTCACCTTGGTGGACGGGAAGAGCCCGAGCACGCGCCGCTGCTCGAGCCGGATCCAGCCGGCCGCGGCCAGCTGGTCGCGGACGGCCCACACGGCCTGCCGGGCGCCCTTGTTCACCCAGTGCTGCCAGGTCCGTGGCCGTGACCCGGCGACCTGCCGCAGTACGGCGTCCATCAGCGGGTCCGGGAGCGGGCCTGTGCTCACCGCGTGAGGCTTGCCGCCCTCGTCCGTAAGGTGACCGGCCATGAGCAGGTCGGTCAGGGCACCGGCGCGCATGAGGAAGCCGAGCTCCGAACGGGCCGTCATGCGCTGTCGGCGGGTGTCGTACGCGAGGAGGTAGAGCCTCCCGGCAAGGGGCTCGGGGACGTCCATGGGGTCATTCCTCTCCGTCAGGTCCAGCGGTGGTGCCGGTCTCGTCCTTGGCCGGCCGCCCAGGGCGGCGCATCTGTCCGACGTTGCCGGGCATCCGTCCGGCGTCGCCCAGGGCCCGCCGGAGCAGGAACTCGATCTGGGCGTTGGTGCTGCGGAGCTCGTCCCCGGCCCAGCGTGTCAGGGCGTCATGGACGGCGGGGTCGAGCCGCAGCAGGATCTTCTTGCGTTCGGAGGTCATCCAGCAGGTTCCCGCCTAGTGGTACAGCGAGCCCGTGTTGACGACGGGCTGGGCGTCCCGGTCGCCGCAGAGCACCACGAGCAGGTTGCTGACCATGGCGGCCTTGCGCTCCTCGTCCAGTTCCACCACGTTGTTCTCGGCGAGCCGGGCCAGGGCGGACTCGACCATGCCGACCGCGCCGTCGACGATCCGCTGCCGCGCGGCCACCACCGCGCTGGCCTGCTGTCGCCGCAGCATCGCCTGGGCGATCTCCGGCGCGTACGACAGCCGCGTGATCCGCGACTCGATGATCTTCACTCCGGCGGAGGCGACGCGCACCCCGATCTCGGCGGAGAGTTTGGCCGTGATCTCGTCCGCGTTGTCGCGCAGGGACAGACCGTTGTCATGGGAGTCGTAGGGGTAGCTGCCGGCGATGTGCCGGACCGCCGTCTCGGTCTGGATGGCGACGAACTCCACGAAGTCGTCCACCTCGAACACGGCCTTGGCCGTGTCCTCGACCTGCCACACCACGACGGCGGCCATCTCGATCGGGTTGCCGTCGAGGTCGTTGACCTTGGCGACGTCGGTCTCGTGGTTGCGGATCCGGGTCGAGATCCGGCGCCGCATGGTGAGGGGATTCACCCAGCGCAGCCCGTCGGTCCGGACCGTACCGACGTAGCGGCCGAGCAGCTGCACGACGCGTGCCTCGCCCGGGGCCACCGCGGTCAGTCCGGCGGCGACGAAGACGGCGCCGAGGCTGAGCAGCGCTCCCAGCACGATCAGCGTCGCTCCCGCGGTGCCGTTGTCGTCGGCGGCGAGCTTGATGCCCACGACGGTCGCGACTCCGCCGCCGAGCAGCGCCACCACCGACAGGCCGAGGACCGGCCATCCGGGGGCACCCCGCGCCACCCGCTCGCCGACCTTCGGGGCCGGCATGTCCACTACGACGTCGAGTGCGTCCATCATCTTTCCTCCACTATGCCTGTAGGCATAACCATAGCATAGTGATATCAGTTTTCTAGAGGTCGCTCCGATGAGAGGCCAGGACGGCGTGGAGGTCGATTCCCGCGAGGGGTTCCGGGTCGGCGTGCACGAGGGCCGCGGACAGCCGGGGGATGGCGTGCAACAGGGCGTGCTCCGCCGCGACCGCGACCCCGTGCGCCTGTACGGCGGTGGCCTCCCGGTCGACGATCACCTCGCATTCGGCGCGCAGCCGATGGCCGATCCAGCGGAGCCGTACGTCCCCGGCCGCCAGCACGCCGGGTGCCGCCCTGAGCGCGGCCTCGGCCCGGTCGACCAGTTCCGGATCCACGGCGTCCATCAGCCGCCGGTACACCTCGCGGGCCGCCTGGCGGAGTACGGCCAGGATCGCCACGGTGATGAGCAACCCCACGACCGGGTCGGCCCAGTCCTGGCCTAGCGCCGTCCCGCCCGCGCCGAGCAGGACGGCCAGCGAGGTGAGCCCGTCGGTCCGGGCATGCAGGCCGTCGGCGACCAGTGCGGCGGACCCGATCCGGCGTCCGACCCGGATGCGATAGCGGGCCACCAGTTCATTGCCGGTGAACCCGGCCACCGCGGCCACCGCCACGGCCGCCAGATGTGACACCGGTTGCGGATGGAGCAACCGCTGTACGGCGGCGTAGGCCGACCCGGCGGAGGACAGTGCGATCACGGCCAGGATCGCGATCCCAGCCAGATCCTCGGCCCGCCCGTAGCCATAGGTGTAGCGGCGGGTCGGCGGCCGGCGGGCCAGCGTGAAGGCGACCGCCAGGGGCACCGCGGTGAGTGCGTCGGCCGCATTATGCAGTGAGTCCCCGAACAGCGCCACCGATCCGGAGAGCGCGACCACCACGGCCTGGATCGCCGCGGTGACCGCCAGGACGCCCAGTGAGATCCACAGCGCGCGCATCCCGGCCGCACTGCCCTCCATGGCGGCGTCCACCTTGTCGGCGGCCTCATGGGAATGCGGACGGAGCAGATGCGTCAGCCGGGACCGTCGTGTGGCGGGCCCATGCCCATGTTCATGGTGATGGTGGTCGTGCCGTTCGTGGCCCATGGCGCCATGATGACCCGGAAAGCCCGCTGCAGCACCTCGACAACAGCCCAGCTCAGGCTCCTGCAAACTCCTGGCGAAACTTCACGGAGTCCGGGTGATGTCAAGGAGGCAGAAGTGACTGGTGAGTAGCTTCTGACCTGGAGGCATGGCTCGACGGCGCAGCCATGCCCCGGTTGCAGGCAGGATGGTGGGGTGACCCTCATCGATCAGCTGCCGAAAGAAGCCGACCCCGATGCACTGTTCGGGGCGTTCCAAGAGTGGGTCGAGGAGCGGGGGATCACCCTCTACCCGGCCCAGGAAGACGCGCTGATCGAGGTGGTCTCAGGGGCCAACGTCATCCTGAGCACCCCCACCGGCTCCGGTAAGAGCCTGGTCGCCGCCGGTGCGCACTTCGCCGCGCTGGGCCGGGACGAGTGCAGCTTCTACACCGCGCCCATCAAGGCCCTGGTGTCGGAGAAGTTCTTCGACCTGTGCGCGATGTTCGGCACCGAGAACGTCGGGATGATGACGGGCGACGCCAGCGTCAACCCCCTCGCACCGATCATCTGCTGCACGGCCGAGGTGCTGGCTCAGATCGCGCTCCGCGACGGCGCGAACGCCGACATCGGCCTGGTCGTGATGGACGAGTTCCACTTCTACGCGGAGCCGGAGCGCGGCTGGGCCTGGCAGATCCCGCTGCTGGAGCTGCCGCAGGCACAGTTCCTGCTCATGTCGGCGACGCTCGGAGACGTGGCCCGGTTCGAGGAGGACCTGACCCGCCGCAATGGCCGTCCGACCGCGGTGATCCGTTCCGCCGAACGGCCTGTGCCGCTGCTGTACGAGTATCGGACGACTCCGCTGCACGAGACGATCGAGGAACTGCTCTCCATCCAGAAGGCCCCGATCTACGTCGTGCACTTCACCCAGGCGGCGGCCGTCGAGCGGGCGAACGCGCTGATGAGCATCAACGTCTGCAGCAAGGCCGAGAAAGAACAGATCGCCGAGCTCATCGGCAACTTCCGCTTCACCACGAAGTTCGGCCGCAACCTGTCCCGGTTCGTCCGGCACGGCATCGGCGTGCACCACGCCGGGATGCTGCCCAAATACCGGCGGCTGGTCGAGCGGCTCGCTCAGGCCGGGCTGCTCAAGGTCATCTGCGGCACGGACACGCTCGGGGTCGGTGTCAACGTGCCGATCCGCACGGTCCTGTTCACCGCGCTCAGCAAGTACGACGGGACGCGGGTGCGGCGGCTGCGCGCCCGGGAGTTCCACCAGATCGCCGGCCGGGCCGGCCGGGCCGGATACGACACCGTCGGTTTTGTCGTCGCGCAGGCCCCCGAGTATGTCGTGGAGAACGAGAAGGCCCTCGCCAAGGCCGGAGACGACCCCAAGAAACGTCGCAAGGTCGTACGGAAGAAGGCGCCCGAAGGATTCGTGGGCTGGGACGAGGAGATGTTCACCAGGCTGCAGACCGCCGAGCCCGAGCAGCTGCGATCCCGGTTCCAGGTCAGCCACGCCATGCTGCTGTCCATCATCGGCAGGCCGGGTAACGCCTTCCAGGCGATGAAGAAGCTGCTCACCGACAACCACGAGGAGCGGTCGGCCCAGCGCAGGCACATCGGCCAGGCCGTCGCCATCTACCGGTCGCTGCTGGCCGGCGGGGTCGTCGAGGTGTTCGAGGAACCGGACGCGGAGGGCCGCTACGCCCGGATCACCATCGATCTGCAGTCGGACTTCGCCCTCAACCAGCCGCTGTCGACGTTCGCGCTGGCGGCCTTCGAACTGCTCGACCAGTCATCCCCCTCGTACGCCCTGGACATGCTGACGGTGGTGGAGTCGACGCTGGACGATCCACGTCAGATCCTCGCCGCCCAGGAGAACAAGGCGCGGGGTGAGGCCATCGCCGAGATGAAGTCCGAGGGCATCGAGTACGAGGAGCGGATGGAGCTCATCCAGGAGGTCTCCTACCCCAAGCCGCTCTATGACGACCTGCTGGAAGGGGCGTACGAGACCTACCGGCAGGGGCACCCGTGGGTCGGCGACCATCCGCTGCGGCCCAAGTCCATCGCGCGGGACATGTTCGAGCGGGCGATGACCTTCGTGGAGTACGTCGGCTTTTATGAGCTGGCCCGGACCGAGGGACTGGTCCTGCGTTACCTGTCCAGCGCCTACAAGGCGCTGGGGCAGACCGTGCCGGACTCCATGAAGACCGAGGAGCTTCAGGACCTCATCGAGTGGCTGGGCGAGCTGGTCCGCCAGGTCGACTCCAGCCTGCTGGACGAGTGGGAGCAGCTCACCAACCCCGCCGACGAGCCCGACGCCGTCATCGAGGAGCGGCGTAGCAACGTCACCGCCAACCCGCGGGCCTTCCGGGTGCTGGTCCGTAACGCGATGTTCCGCCGGGTCGAGCTGGCCGCCCTCGGCCGCTACGGCGACCTGGGCGACCTGGATCCAGAGCTCGGCAGGGATGGCTGGGCCGAGGCCATGGAGGCTTACTACGCCGACCATGACGAGCTGCGCACCGGCCCGGACGCCCGTGGACCCAAGCTGCTGCTGATCGAGGAGGAGACCGGCTTCTGGCGGATCCGGCAGATCTTCGACGATCCGGCGGATGACCACGACTGGGGCATCAGCGCCGAAGTCGACCTCGCGGCGTCCGACGAGGCGGGCGAGGCCGTCCTCCGCGTCACCGACGTCGACCGGATGTAGATGGCTCTTCCCTTTAGGCTGACATGGTGCGATACATCATCATCGGCGCCGGAGCGGTGGGCGGCGCCATCGGGGCCAGATTGTTCGACAGCGGGCACAAGGTCGTCCTGGTGGCGAGGGGTGCCCACCATGCGGCGCTCGCGACCGATGGCCTCCGGTTCGCGACTCCCAGCGGCACGCTGACGCTCCCCATCCCCGTGGTGGACCGGCCTGAATCGCTCGAATTGCGGGCCGGTGACGTCCTTGTGCTGGCGGTGAAGACGCAGGACACCGTCGCCGCGCTGGATGCCTGGCGCGATCGGCCGGTGGTCGGCGGGGGGAGGGCGGCTGAGGAATTGCCGGTCGTCTGCGCGCAGAACGGGGTGGAGAGCGAGCGGATGGCGGTGCGCCGGTTCCGTCACGTGTACGGCATGTGCGTCTGGCTGCCGGCCTCCTACCTCGAGCCCGGAGTGATCGAGGCGGCGGGCGCACCGCTGACCGGGATACTGCATCTCGGCCGCTATCCGTCCGGTACCGATGAGGTGGCGGAGCGCATCCGCGAGGAACTGGAGAAAAGCGTCTTCCTGGCTCCGGTCAGCGCGGACGTCATGCGCTGGAAGTACGGGAAGCTGCTCGGCAACCTGGGCAACGCGGTCGAGGCACTCTGCGGTCTGGGCGATGAGGCCGCTGAGCTCTACGGGCGTGTCCGGGATGAAGGGGCGAAGGTGCTCACGGCGGCGGGAATCGACTACGTGGGCGCCGAGGAGGCCGCCGAGCGCAGAGGCCATCTCGTACAGCTGGAACCGGTCAACGGCGTACGGCGCGGCGGCGGATCCTCCTGGCAGAGCCTGACCCGCGGAACGGGCTCGATCGAGGCCGACTATCTCAACGGGGAGATCGTCATGCTCGGGCGGTGTCACGGTGTGCCGACCCCCGTCAACGACGTGCTGCAGCGGGAGGCCAACCGGTTCGCGAGGGAGCACCAGGTCCCGGGCAGCATGACGCCGGCGGAACTGCTCCGGCGAGCGTCAGCCTCGGTCGAGGGGTAGCCAGGCGAGCGGGCGCGGGAAGGGGTAGGGATGCAGCCGCTGCACCGCCTGTACGGCTCGTACGCTCGGGTACGCCACGGCGGCGGCCACCAGCACCGGATAGAGGGCCAACCACTGGCCGTGCACGTTGGCCGCGTCCAGCACGTACCGCAGCACCAGGGCGTAGACGGTCGTCACGGCCGAGAAGGACACCGCCCCGGCCAGGTGCAGCCGGAGCAGGCCACCGTGGTCCCGGTTGCGCAGGAAAAGGAAGAGTCCCGTCGCGGGCACCCACATGAACGGGTAGTCCACCAGGGCCAGCAGGACCGTCCCCGCGTGCGCCAGCGTCGCATAGGTCTTCACATCGGAAGCGCCCAGCTGACCGGTGGACGGCTCGGTCTCCGTCGGGGTTTCGGGAGCCGCGGTCTCTGGTGTGCTCATGTCACGTCCTGGATCGTAGGATTTCGGTCCTTTCCAGGTGAAGCGCCGACCGGGGCTGCGCCGTCACGCCCAGCTGCGTGATGGCCTCCCGGCCTACTGGGTGCAGGGTGTGGCGGAAAGGGTCCGTTCCGCAGCGGTCGTCTGGCCGTAGACGCCACCGCCGATCTTGCGACCGTACGCACCCTTGCTGATCTCGCGGCCGTGCTGGTCCAGCTTCAGGGCGTCCGCGCGGACCTTCGCCATGACATCCGGGCAGAGTTGCTCGACCTTGGTCAGCATCAGGTCCTCTTCGGCGATGCCTCCGACGGCGCCGACCCGGACGTTGCCCACTCCGGGTGCGTAGTACTTGCGCTGGTGTCCTTCCCCAAGAGCGAGCGGACCCCATTCGTCGGTGACGAGCACGTTGGCGTAACTGCCGGTGGGGACCTTGGTCTGCTGGCCGGTGGCGAACACCTTCGCGCAGTCGAAGAACTTGATGGCGGGTACCCGTCCCTGCCGATAACCGGGGGAGCCCGGCTCCGCCTTGGCCGGAACACCGATTCCCGGCTCCGCACCCGCCAGCCCCGTGATCCAGACGTTGGGGGCTGCGGTGAACTTCCCCTTGTCGTCGTACTCCTCCGGGTACTCGCCCAGGTTCCACACCGCCCCTGAGCTGTCCTGGGCGTTGAAGAAGAGCTCCCCTTCCTCCAGCACGCCCTCGTTGTAGTCCTTGTCCCAGATCACGAGAGCGCGCACGCCGCCGATCACCTTGGTCAGGTCGGTCACGGTGGTCACCACGCGATGGTGATGGCGGCCTTCCTCGTCGCGGACATAGCCTTCCAGGGTGAACTGCGCTCCCGGCCGCAGGGGGAACCACTGGTTGTCGATCTTCGGGCTCGCGGGGAACGCGGCGGGGTCGAATCGGGGAATGGGCCCGCAGGCGTCCGTTGCGATCGGCGTCGGTGCCGGGGCTGCCACGTGAGAGACGGTCGGAGTAGGGCTGGTGGTCTTCGAGTCACCGCACGACCCCGTCAACAGGATCGGGAACACGGCGAATACGGCGAGGCGCCGATCGAACATCGAAGCCCTCCTGTTTTCGGGGGATAACGGGTTATCGGGGGACTAACCGGGTGAAGGGGCTCGGGTATCGCGTCTCCGTCTGCTGAAGCGCAGGTACAGAGAGGGCACGACGAAGAGATTGAGCAGGGTCGAGGTGAGCAGGCCGCCGAGGATGACGATGGCCAGGGGGTACTCGATCTCGTGCCCCGGGCGGTTGCCGAGGATGACCAGGGGCACGACGGCCAGCCCGGTGGCCAGCGAGGTCATCAGGATCGGGGAGAGCCGCTCGCGGGCACCACGCAGCACCAGCGCGGGCCCGAACGTCTCGCCCTCCTGTTCCTCCAGGTGTTGCCAGTGGCTGATCAGCAGGATGCCGTTGCGCGCGGCGATGCCGAACACCGTGAAGAAGCCCACGAGTGAGCCGAGCTCGATGATGCCGCCGCCCAGATAGGCCGCGAGGACGCCGCCGACCAGTGCCAGCGGCAGGGTGAGGAAGACCAGGCCCGTCGGCCGCCAGCTGCCGAAAGACGCGTGCAGGAGCAGGAGGATCGCCACGCCCGCCACGGTGGCGAGCTCGAGCATGCGGCTCTGCGCCGCCTGCCGTTCCTTGTACTCCCCGAGCACTTCGGCGTGGTACCCGCGGGGGAACGCGACGTCGTCGAGAGCGTCTGTGACGTCTTTGACCGTCGATCCCAGATCTCGCCCGCGGACGCCGGCGGCCACATCGATGCGCCGCGAGTCGTTCTCCCGCTCGATCACGTTGGGAACCGGCCGTACGTTCACCCGCGCCACGTCCCCGAGGCGTACCGAGGTGCCGGACGGTGTGTCGATCGGGAGGTCGCTGATGGCCTGCACGCTGCCGCGCGTGGCGGGAGTGCTCCACACCACCACGTCGTAGGCCCTGCCGCCGCGGAAGATGTCGCCGACCTCTTCACCGGCCACCAGCGTGGCCGCGGCCCGGCGAACGTCCCCGGGTTTCAGCCCGTACTTCGCGGCCTTGACCAGATCGACCTCGACTTCGATCTGTGGTTCGTCGACCTGCAGGTCCACATGATCGTCGACTATCCCCTTGACGCCATTGAGCTTGTGCAGGACCTCGTCGGCCTTGCCACGGATCACGTTCAGGTCCGGGCCGTAGATCCGCACGACGATCGGTTCCTTCGCGCCGGTGAGGACCTCCTCGATCCGCTCGTTCAGGTACGTCATCACGTCACGGTAAATCCCGGGATAGTTCTTGATGACCTGGTGGATCCTCTTCAGGGTCTTGTCGTAGTCGGCCTTGGGATCGATGCTGATCCAGTTCTCGCCGAAGTTGACCCCGGCGATCTCCTCGCCCAGGAATGCCTGCCCGATGTGGGAGCCGAAGCTGCGGACGCCTGGAATGGTCCGGAGGTCCTTGCTCAGCTGGATGGTGATGCGCTCCTGCTCCTGCACGGATGTGCCGGGCTTGGTGATCCAGTGCATCAGGAAGTCCCGCTCCTTGAACGAGGGGAACAAGGACTGCCCGAGGAACGGGAGCGTGAGGAGCGCGGTGAGGGTCAGCGCACCGAACACGGCGTAGGCCTTGCGCGGCCGGGCGAGGATGCGCGTCAGCACCGAGACGTACCCGCTCTGCAGCCAGCGGACCACCGGGGACTCGCGGCGCTCGACCGGGACCTTGCGCAACAGGATGAGGCACAGTGCCGGCGTCACCGTCAGCGCCACCACCATCGAAGCCACGATGGCCAGGGTGTAGGACACGGCGAGCGGCCGGAAGAAAGAGCCGGTCAGCCCGGTCAGCAGGAACACCGGCACCGCGGCCGCAACGATGATCAAAGTGGCGAAGACGATCGGACTGCGGACCTCGAGCGACGCCTCGAGGATGACGGAGGAGGTGGAGGTCTCAGGATCCTCGCGGCGACGTTGGCGCAGTCGTCTCAGGATGTTCTCGACATCGATGATCGCGTCATCGACCACGGCGCCCAGGGCGATCACGAGGCCCGCCAGCGTCATGGTGTTCACCGTGGATCCAGTCCAGTGCAGCACCAGCATCGCCGCCATCAGCGACAGCGGGATCGTCAGCAGGCTGATCACCGCGACGCGCCACTCGAAGAGGAACAGCACGAGGATCACGGCGACCAGGAGGAATCCGAGGAACAGCGCCTGCTCGAGGTTGTGGATCGAGGTCTCGATGAAGTTGGACTGACGGAAGATCTTGGTGTTGAACTGGATCCCGGGAAGGCCTGGCTGCAGAGACTGGATCGCCTCGTCCACGGCTTTCGTGATCTTGAGGGTGTCGCCCCACGGCAGCTTCTCGACCACGAACAACAGCCCGGCGCCGTCGTCGATGACGGCGTCCCCGGTGAGCTGCTGATGGTCCTCCTTCACCGTCGCCACCTGACCGATGGGGACCGGGTTGCCTTTCTTCCCCTGGACCGTCACCTTGGCGAAGTCGGCCGGGGTGACGATCGGCAGGACGTGTCGGATCCCGAGCTGCTGGCTGCCGGCGGTCTCGATGGAGCCTCCGGTGCCGATCACGTGACCGCTGGAGAACCGCAACAGCCCGGAGTCCACCGAGTCGGAGGTGGCCTCCATGACGCTGTCCAGGGTGACGCCTTGCGCCCGCATCTTGTCCGGCTCCACCTGAACCGTCATCTGCTGAAGGCGCTCACCCCAGATGGCGACGTTGGCCACCCCGGGTATGCGCAGCAGGCGGGCCCTGATGGTCCAGTACGCCGTCATGGACATGGCGATCAGCGAGGTGTCCTTCGACGACATCCCGATCTTCATAACGCGACTCGTCGCCGAGACGGGCGGGAGCATGACCGGTGGGCTCGCCCAGGTCGGCAGACTGTGCGCGATGGTCTGGAGCCGCTCCTGGACGAGCTGCCGCGCCTGCAGGACGTCGGTTCCCTGCTTGAAGATCAGCTCGATCGCGGAGAGCTGAGGGACCGACTTGGAGCGCATGTCCTCCAAGCCCTTGACCCCGTTGAGCACCTGCTCGATCGGCACGGTGACCAGGGATTCCACATCGGAGGTGGACAGGCCCACGCACATGGTCTGGATGTCGACGCGGGGCGGGGCGAACTCGGGGAACACATCGACCCGGGTGTCGCGGATCTGTGACATGCCGAAAACCATCATCGCGGCGGCCGCCACGACGACCAGATACCGGAACTTGAGGCTCGAGCCGACGATCCAACGCATCAACGAACCGCGTCCGGGCGTGCTCATCGCGTTTGCTCCGCTCGCGCCCTCGCATTGGTCATTCGCCATCGACCCCGTATTCGGCGCCCAGTAGTTCGGCTCCGCCGACCGTCACCACGGACGTGCCGGCAGGCGGTCCTGATTTCAGGACCGCACGATCACCGTTGACCTTGCCGAGGGTGATGGGCGCCCGCACGAACGTCAGTGGCGTGGGGCTGGTGTAGGTCCAGATGTTCCCGTCCTTGTCGTACAGCACCGCCGCCAGGGGAATGACCTTGGGCTGCAGGGGCGCGGTCTGGATTCCCAGCCGCCGCACCGCCGCTTCGGTCAGGCTGACCCGGTGGAGTTCGGTGCCCTGAACGGCCACGACCGTGACGGGCTGGTCTTGGGTGGACGTCTCGGGTTCTTTGTCGTCGCCGGATCCACATCCGGCGAGGCCCGCACAGAGGGCGATGACTACCGCGCTCGTCCAACAGGCCATTCTGCCTTTACGGTTGCGCATATCGGCGCCTCCCCCGGAGGTAGAGAGCGGGCAGGACCAGCACGCTGAGCAGCGTCGAGGTGACCAGGCCGCCGAGCACGACGACGGCCAGCGGGAACAGGACCTCCGCTCCGGCGACGCCACCTGAACCGTGGACGAGGAACACCAACGGGAGGAGCGCCACCGCCGTCGCCAGAGCGGTGACCAGGACGGGCCCGGCTCTGTCCCGGGTGGCCCTCAGGACGAGCTCGGAGCCCGGAGGCTCACCGTCCTCCTGTTCGAGGCGCTGACAGTCGCGGAACAGCAGGATCCCGTTGCGCGCCGCGATCCCCAGCACGGCGAAGAGACCGAGCAGCGCTCCGAACGTGGTGACCCCGCCGACGAACAAGGCGGTCAGCACGCCCCCCGCGCAGGCCAGTGGCAGGGTCAGGAAGAGCAGGATCGCCAGCCGCCAGCTGCGGAACGCCGCCTGCAGCAGGAAGAAGATCCCAACCAGTGCGCCGAGCGCAAGGCCCAGCACCCGCCGGTCCTCGTTCTGCCGTTTCGCCGCGTCACCGAGGACCTCGGCGTGGTACTCCAGCGGCATGCTCAGTTTCCCGACCCGGCTCTTGACGTCGCGTACCACCGAGCCGAGATCCCGACCACGGACATTGGCGGTGACGTCGATGCTGCGCGAGGTGTCGTTGTGCCGGATATTCGTCGGGAACGGCGCGATACGGACCTTCGCGACGTCGCCCAGGCGCACCCGGCCGCCACTGGGAGTATCGATCAGGAGGTCGCCGAGGTCGGACGGGGTACGGCGTTTCTCTGGCGCGCTCCACACCACGACATCGAAGATCTTCTGCTCTTCATAGAGGTTCCCGGCGGGGAGCCCCGAGAAGTACGTGGCCGCCGCGCGCCGTACATCACCCGGTTTGATCCCGTAACGCTGGGCCGCGAGGAGATCGACCTTGACCTCGAGGGTCGGTTCCTCACCCAGGGCCTGCACCTTCGGGCTCGCGACACCGTGGACCGAGGACAGGAGTCGGCTCACTTCCTGGGCCTTGGTGCGCAGCACGTCCAGGTCCTGGCCGTAGACCCGCACCACGAGGTCGTCGTTCGTCCCCGCCAGGACCTCGTTGACGCGGTCCTGTGGATAGGTCGCCAGGTCGCTGCGCAGCCCGGGATAGCCATCGAGCACGCGCCGGATCGCCGTCACCGTTCTCTTGTAGTCGGCGGAGGGAGTGAGGTTGACCCAGAGCTCACCGGAGTTGACGTTGACGACCTGGTCGGAGGTCAGCGCGCGTCCCACATGGGATCCGGCATCCCGAACGCCGGTCACGCCGCGCACCTCGTGGGTGGCCGCCGTGGTGATCCGGGCCATCTCCGTGAGCGATATGCCGGGTGCGGCCTGCCAGTGGACCAGCAGATCGCGGTCCTGCGGTGCGGGGAGCAGGGACCGGCTGCCCAGCTGTGGCAGCGCCGCGAGTCCGGCCACGATCAGCACGGCGAGGGTGAGGTACGCCCAGCGTGGCCGGCGGAGGTATGCCGGCACGATCCGGTCGAACACCCTGCTTCTCCGGTGCTCGACCGGCTGGTCCCACAGCAGCATGACGGCCAGCGCCGGTGTGACGGTGAGCGCGACCACGGCCGAGGCCAGCACCGCCAGCGCGTACGACAGGACCAGCGGCCGGGAGAACGACCCTGCCACTCCGCCCAGGGCGAAGATCGGTAGTGCGGCCAGCAGAACGATCAGTGTCGCGTAGACGGTGGAACCGCCCACCGCCAGTGCGGCGCCGGCCACGTCGGCGGACCCGCGCCGCCGGATTTCCGCGACGCAGGCCACGGTCTCGTCTATGACGATGGCCAAGGCGACCGACAGCCCTGCCAGGACCATCAGGTTGAAGGTCATTCCACGCAGGTAGAGCACGTATGCGGCGGCGACCAGGGATAGCGGGATCGTCACGGCGCCGATCAGTGCCACGCGCCATGAGCGGAAGGCGATGCCCAGCAGCGCGATGACGAGCACCAGGCCGAGGAGTGCCCATATCCCCAGGTTGTGCAGCGCCGCCTGGATGAACGTCGCAGGGCGGTAGACGTTCGTGTCGATCGTGACGCCGGACAGACCTGGTTTGAGGGCGGTCAGGGCGTTCTCGACGGACTTGGTGACCTCGCGGGTGTCGGCCCCGGGGAATTTCTCGATCACGAGCATGAGGCCGGGACCGTTGTCGAGGACCGCGTCGCCGATGAGTGGCTGGTGGTCCTCCACCACGCTGGCCACGTCGCCGAGACGCAGCTTCTTCTTCCCCTCGGTGTCCGAGACGGTCACCTCGGCCAGGCTCTTCGCGGTGGTGATCGGGAGGACGTGCTGGATCGCGAACCGCTGAGTGGAGGTCTCGATGAAGCCGCCCGTGCCGGGCGTCGACGCCTCCACGAACGTCAGGGGCGACACCCAGAGCGCGTTGCCGGTCGTGTCGATGACCTGGCTCAGCGAAACCCCGTTCTTGCGTAGCCGGTCCGGATCGACCTGGACCTGCAGTTGCCGGTCCCGCTGACCCCAGATGGCCACGTTGGCCACACCCGGTACGCCCATCAGACGCGGCTTGATCTTCCAGCGCGCCAGCACGGAGAGGTCGATGAGGGACAGGTCCTTCGCCGTCAGCCCGATCATCATGACCCGGCTCGTCGATGACAGCGGTTGGAGCATGACCGGCGGGGTGCCCACGGCGGGAAGGCCGTTCGCCTGCGTGAGGCGCTCGTTGACGAGCTGCCGGGCCTTCAGCAGGTCGGTGCCCGGTTCGAAGATCAAGTCGACGGAGGAGAGCCCGGGCACCGACTCGGATCGGATCTGATCGAGCCAGGCGACACCGTTCAGCAGGTCCTGCTCCATGGGAACGGTGATCAGCTGTTCCACTTCCGCCGCGGAGAGGCCCAGGGCTTCGGTTCGGATCTGCACTTGGGGAGGCGTGAATTCAGGGAAAGCGTCCACTGGCGCATTACGGAGTTGCACGGCCCCCGCAGTCAGCAGGACCATAGCCGTGCCAATGATCAAAATTCTGAACTTAACGCTGAGGCTGACAATTCCGCGAATCATGACCTGTACCCGCCCCGTGGACTCACAACACCCCTGCCCGTGGTTCCTTCATCGTGTAAGGCGTCAGGCGGTGACTTTTGCTTCCCCGTGAGCAACCCCACCACCGCACTAACTTCCTGGCATTCCTCCTCTGGACCGCCATTCGGTCCTCATGTCACTGGAGTAACATGGTGGATGGCCTACTGCCAATACCCTCTGGCATTACCGACTTCAGATCGTGACATAGGCCTATTTGAGGGCGGGCCGCTTTGCCGGGCCGGACGGACGTGCGCCTTGACGGCCCGGTGAATCTGTGCTTCGACCGGCTCGATGCGCGCCCATGGTCTGAGGGCTGCGTCCGCGTGTGCTCCGCGAGCCGGGCTGGGGGCGGTGTTGTGCGCTCGAGGGAGGTCTCGCTGGGGGAGGGTGTGCCTTTTCGGTCGGTTTGAACCCCGTGTTGTGGAATCATCCGCCCCCGATTTCGTCTGGGCATCAACCGACTGCGGTAAGTGAGTCACGCATCGACCTGATGCCCCTCAGTACCCTTCCGCAACCCTCAGGTGCCGTCTGTGTCATCCGACGCAGACTCCGAATGGTGCTCACGGTGATGAACGCCTCGTCGAGCGGTTCTGGGCGATCGCCGATCCGCCACGAGTGTCGACGGCCTTGGGCGACCCGTCACCACCTCCTATGGAATGGCGCCATATTCAGCCGCGTCGGGGACGGAATCTGCTCGGTCGATGGGCTTAGCGGGTACGCCGTCATGACCGCTTAATGGTCCGGTCTCTTACCCGGCTCCAGCGTCCCGCACTCCTGATGGTGGAGAAAGGGCCCGCGCGCCCTGTTCGGCGTCGCCGGGCGATCAGGGTCAGCGGGCCGGCGGATGGACTGGCGCCTGCCGCCCCACATTCCGCTCGCTGAGCGATGCCAGGCGGCATCGGTGGAGATCAGCCGGTGGTGCCGGGGTGCGGGTTCGACAGATCGACCATGACGTCAACGCAGGTGGGAGGCCGAGGCGACGTCAACCTGTGTTGACGTTTCACGGTTGGGGATCTTTTTACCACAAGATCAACCTCTCCATGACCACGAGAGTGCATACTCACAGTAGTGAGGTGGGTGATTTAGGTAATTATGCGCAGTCATGGCACGTGCCAATGCGTGATATCTGTCACAAGAACACCTGGATCGCAGGAAAACTTACGCGAATTGGTCTGGACCAAATGGCGAAGAGCTGCATTTTTCTTCAAGATGCAAAGATCCTGCAATCCGCAAGAGGAGCTGCCAGTGTCCAGACAGATCCCCGGCCTCGACCAGGCCCCCACCAGTCACGTTGGGCTGATTGACTGGGTGCGGGGGATCGCCGAGCTCACCCAGCCCGAGCGGATCGAGTGGTGTGACGGCTCGGACGAAGAGTGGGAGCGCCTGACAGGCCTCCTCGTTGAGCAGGGCACCTTTAAACGCCTCAACCCGGACAAGCGACCCAACAGCTTCTACTGTGCCTCCGACCCCAGCGACGTGGCACGGGTCGAGGACCGGACGTTCATCTGCTCCGAGGAGGAGGAGGACGCGGGTCCCACCAACAACTGGATCGCCCCCGCGGAGATGAAGGCCACCTTCGGTGAGCTCTTCAAGGGCAGCATGCGCGGCCGCACCATGTATGTGGTGCCGTTCTGCATGGGCCCGCTGGGCGGCACCATCTCCCAGCTCGGCGTAGAGATCACCGACTCGGCCTACGTCGCCGTCTCCATGAAGATCATGACCCGTATGGGTGCCGGTGCGCTGCGACTCATCGAGGAGCGCGGCAACTTCGTCAAGGCCGTGCACTCCGTCGGAGCCCCGCTCGAGCCCGGTCAGGCCGACGTGGCGTGGCCGTGCAGCACCACCAAGTACATCTCGCACTTCCCTGAGACCCGGGAGATCTGGTCGTACGGCTCCGGGTACGGCGGCAACGCCCTGCTCGGCAAGAAGTGCTACGCGCTGCGGATCGCCTCGACCATGGCCCGCGACGAGGGCTGGCTGGCCGAGCACATGCTCATCCTCAAGCTGACCCCACCGGCCGGTGAGACCCGCTATGTCGCCGCGGCCTTCCCGTCGGCCTGTGGCAAGACCAACCTCGCCATGCTCCAGCCGACGATTCCCGGCTGGAAGGTCGAGACGATCGGCGACGACATCGCCTGGATGCGCTTCGGCGAGGACGGGCGCCTCTACGCCATCAATCCCGAGGCCGGCTTCTTCGGGGTCGCTCCCGGGACCGGCGAGTCCACCAACGCCAACGCGATCAAGACGCTGTGGGGCAACAGCATCTTCACCAACGTCGCCCTCACCGACGACGGCGACGTGTGGTGGGAAGGACTCACCGACGAGGCCCCGGCGCATCTGACCGACTGGCGCGGCAACGACTGGACACCCTCCTCCGAAACGCCGGCCGCCCACCCGAACTCACGTTTCACCACCCCGGCCGGGCAGTGCCCGATCATCGCCGAGGAGTGGGAGGACCCCAAGGGCGTGCCGATCTCGGCCATCCTGTTCGGCGGGCGCCGCGCCACGGCCGTACCGCTGGTCACCGAGTCCTTCGACTGGGAGCAGGGAGTCTTCCTCGGCGCCAACGTGGCCTCCGAGAAGACCGCCGCGGCCGAGGGCACGGTCGGCGAGCTGCGCCACGACCCGTTCGCCATGCTGCCGTTCTGCGGCTACAACATGGGCGACTATTTCGCCCACTGGCTGAGCCTCGGCAAGGGCGTCGACGCAGAGCAGCTGCCCCGCATCTACTACGTCAACTGGTTCCGCAAGGACGCGGACGGCAAGTTCCTGTGGCCGGGCTTCGGTGAGAACAGCCGGGTGCTCAAGTGGATCGTCGAGCGGCTCAACGGCGACGCCGACGCGGTCAAGACGGCGATCGGCAATGTCCCGGCACCCGGTTCCCTCGACACCGACGGACTGCGGATCGACCCGAAGGACCTTGACCTGCTGCTCTCGGTGGACCTGGACGTGTGGAAGCAGGAGGCGGCGCTCATCCCCGAGCACTTCGCCACCTTCGGCGACCACCTGCCCAAGGAGCTCTCCGATGAGTACGAGGCCCTGGTTGCACGGCTCGACTGACACGCCGACGGACGACGTCCCGGTGCCCCCGCCCGGCGCCGGGACGTCGTCACGTCCTGCTGGACGGCGTAGGGGTCGTACCCAGGTGAGTCGTACGCAGACGACCCGTGCATCGATGGGCCGGCCAGCGGCGGCAGGAAGCCGGGCTCCACGTCGACGGGCTGGGTGGCCTGCGTCCAGTCCTGACCGTCCCAATAACGCTGCAAGTCGGCGGCGCCGTACGGATCGGGAAACCAGCCGGGAGGAGAGGATGCGGGCACGACGTTCAGACTAGGACAAGTCCCCAGAGCCATAAGGCAACATGGGCCTCATGCCCGCACTTACCCGCGCAGAAGCGCAGACTCGTGCCCGCCTGCTGGACATCAGCTCGTACGCGGTGGACCTGGACCTCACCCGGGGCGAGGAGGTGTTCGGTTGCAGCACCGTGATCCGGTTCGGCTGCACCGAACCGGGTGCGGTGACCTTCGTTGAGCTCAGGCCCGGGACTCTGCGCAGTGCCGTGCTCAACGGCCGGCCTTTGGACCCGTCGTCGCTGGAGGACAACCGTCTCGCGTTGCCCGGCCTCGCGGCGGACAACGAGCTGTGCGTCGAGGCGGACATGCGCTACTCCCGTACCGGTGAAGGCATGCACCGGTTCACCGACCCGGCCGATGGCGAGGTCTACGTCCATACCCAGTGCGGACCCGATGAGGCCCAGCGGGTGTTCGCCTGCTTCGACCAGCCGGACCTGAAGGCCGTCCTCGAGGTCTCCGTCACGGCACCCCAGCACTGGACGGTGTTGAGTAACGGCGCCGGCGAGCAGCGGGCCGGCGGCCGCTGGGAGTTCGCCCCGACCCCACCGATCAGCACCTACCTCGCCGTCGTGGTCGGCGGCGCGTTGCACTCGGTGCGCTCCGAGCACGACGGCATCCCGCTCGGCGTGCACTGCCGCCGTTCCCTCGCCCCGCACCTGGACGCCGACGCCGAGGAGATACTCGACCTCACCCGGCGCAGCTTCGACCGCTTCCACGAGCTGTTCGACGAGCGGTTTCCGTTCGGGAAGTACGACCAGGCCTTCGTGCCCGAGCTCAACTTCGGCGCCGTGGAGAACCCCGGCTGTGTCACCTTCCGCGACGAGTACCTCTTCCGCTCCGCGGTCACCGACTCCGAGCGCGAACTCCGCGCCGTCATCATCGCCCATGAGATGGCGCATATGTGGTTCGGTGACCTGGTCACCATGCGCTGGTGGGACGACCTGTGGCTCAACGAGTCCTTCGCCGAGTACATGGGCTACCAGGTGATCACCGAGGCCGGCCGCTTCGCCGCCTGGACCGGCTTCGCCATCGAGCGCAAACCCTGGGGCTATGACGCCGACCAGCGACCCTCCACCCACCCGGTAGCCGCCGAGGGCGTCGACGACACCGCCGCCGCACTGGCGAACTTCGACGGTATCTCCTACGCGAAGGGCGCCTCCGCGCTGCGCCAGCTGGTCGCCTGGGTAGGGGAGGAGGCCTTCCTGGCCGGGGTCAACGACCACTTCGCCCGTCACCGCTTCGGTAACGCCGACCTCGCCGACCTGCTGGACGCTCTCACCCGATCGAGCGGGCGCGATGTGCACGGCTGGGCCGAGCGCTGGCTGAGCACCAGCGGGGTGGACACCTTGCGCGCCGAGGTGACGGAGCAGGATGGCACGATGGTGTCCGCCGAGGTGGTGCACACCGGAACGCCGGCGCCGCGCCCGCACCGGATCCTCATCGGGGCCTACGACCTGGTGGACGCTCAGGACGGCGTCCGCAGGCTGGTGCTGCGTGAACACCTCGAGGCGGCCCTCGCCGCGGGCGCCGGTCCCGGTGGTGCGGTCCGCACCCCGCTGGCTCCTCTCACCGGCGCGCCCCGCCCCGACCTGCTGATGCTCAACGACGGCGACCTCAGCTATGCCAAGGTCCGGCTGGACGCGCGCTCCTGGCAGGCCGTGGCCGAGGCGCTGTCCACCGTCGAGGACCAGCTGACCCGTGCCCTGCTGTGGAACACCGCCCGCGACATGGTCCGCGACGCGGAACTGCCCGCCGGCGACTTCCTCGCGCTCGCCGAGGCCCATCTGCCCGCCGAACCGGTGGTCACCATCGTCGAGGCCGTGCTCGCCTTCGGCCGGCAACAGATCGCCGACCTCTATCTGCTCCCCGCCCAGCGCCCTGCGGCACTGGCCACACTGGCCGGCGTCTGCAGGGAGATCCTGCGGCGCACCGCGGATGGCCGCAGCGATCCCGGGGTGCGCCTGGCCGCCGTACGCGGTCTCATCCAGAGTTCCGCGACCGCGGACGAACTCGCCGAGCTCCAGAAGTGGTTGCGCGCGGAGCGGGTGCCGGACGGTCCCGACCTCGACCCCGAGCTGCGTTGGCAGGCCGTGCTGCAGTTGTCCGCGCTGGGGGAGGCAGGTGAACCGGAGATCGCCACCGAACTGGCACGTGACCCCAGCGCCGCCGGTCGGCAGGGCGCGGCCCGGTGCCGCGCGGCCCTTCCCGACATCGCGGCCAAGGAGCAGGCGTGGCAGCGGCTGTTCGCCGACGGCGCCTTGTCCAAACATCTGCTCACCGCGACGGCCCAGGGCTTCTGGCAGCCCGCGCAGGCCGAGCTGACGGCCGGTTTCGTCGAGCGCTATTTCGCCGACGTCCCTGCGGCCGGGAAACGTGGCCCGGCGATGGCCCGCGTGTTCGGCCGAACCCTCTTCCCCGTCCATGCCGCCACCCTCGACACTGAACGGGCCGCCGAGAAATGCCTGAACCGCGAGGACCTCACGGCCGCACTGCGCCGGGCCCTCGCCGACCAGCTCGACGACCTGCGCCGCGCGGTTCGGGTGCGAGGCGTCTGACACCGACCACCGGCGGGTAGCTGCTACAGCATGAGTTCTCAAACGGCTGCTCCACTGGCGGATCTCGACCCGTTCGAGATCTTTGACGCCGAGGCCGCGCGTCTGGAGCATTTCTTCTCGTCGCTCGATGCCGAGGGCTGGAAGCGCCCGTCCCGGTGCGCGGGATGGTCGGTGCGCGACGTCCTCGGCCACCTGGCCGGCGAAGAGCTTTACAACCACGCCTGCCTCGACGGCGACCTTGAGGGATTCTTCGCGATGGTCGAACGGGAAGGCATCGGAGGGGGGTTCGACGGATTCAACGAGTGGTGCGTACGACAGCGGCGCGACGTGCCGGTCGATGAGGTGCTTCAGGAGTGGAGCGAGAAGAACGCAGAGACGCGCAGACGCATGCGCGACCTCGGCCGGAACGCAACGTTGCAGACCTCAACGGGGCCGTATCCGGTCGGCTGGCAGACCTTCCACTACGACTCGGAGTACGCCACTCATGCCGATGACGTGGGAGCTCCCGTCTCGGACGAGGAGGCGGAGGCGCGCACGCTGTGGCGCCTCAACGTCGGCCTGTTCGTCCTGGGCGAGCAGGGATCGAAGGCCCAGATCGAGACCTCCGCCGAGCAGGTCCGGGTGTCTGTCGGCGGCAAGGAGGCGCGACTTTCCCCCGCCGAGTTCGTGGAGGCGACCGTCGGCAGGCTGCCCGACGACCACCCGCTCGCCCCCCGGATCAGAACCGCCCTGCGCTGTCTCGCTTGAGTGGATGACGCCGGCCGCACGCTGGTGTTCATCGTACGGCCGACGCGAGGTCCTCAGCCGGGCAGAGCGGGGACTCTAGTCGGCCTGTTCCGCGGAGTGGTCAGCTTGGTGATGGTGTGTCGGCAGGCAAGCCCACGAAATCGGCCATGTGCTCGACCGCGTGCGCGAAGAAGTCGTCGGCGGGATCGACGCTGCCGACGAGATGGCCGAAGAGCTCGAAGCTGATCATGCCGAAGAGCTGGGTCCAGCCGATGATGTAGCGGGTCAGGACGGGTCCGGGAAGCCCGGGGGCCAATGCCGCGGCGACCTGCTCGGCCTGTGCCGCCAGTGTGGGCGACAGGGGCGGCCCCTCCGTGCTCGGGGCTGATGTGGGGGAGGCCCAGGCGTCACGCGCGAGCTTGACCAGGGCGATGGGGACCCGGCTGGCCGGCACGACGGTCTCCTGCGGGGCGCTGTAGCCGGGCACCGGCGAGCCGTAGACGAGCGCGTACTCGTGCGGATGGGTGAGCGCCCACTCCCGTACCGCCTGGGATATCGCCCGCCATCGGCCGCGCAGATCGGCGGGCGGCCGCGCCGCGTCGGCGGCCTCGACGCGCGCGCCGATGGATTCGTAGGCATCGATGATGAGCGCCGTCAGTAGATCGTCCCGGCTGGGGAAGTAGCGGTAGAGGGCGGAGGAGACCATGCCGAGCTCACGGGCCACCGCGCGCAGAGACAGCCGCTGGGCTCCTTCGGCGGCCAGCTGGCGCCGTGCCTCTTCCTTGATCTCCTGGGTCAGCTCTGCCCGGGCCCGCTCTCGCGCGGTACGACTCGCATTCATGGCTGCCAGTCTGCCAGACGATCGGATCGGTGAGCACAAATGAGAGCAATGCTCTTGACGATGCCGAGATGTAAGGTGCACACTGATCTCAAGCGAGAGCGCCGATCTCGAAAAAGAAGGAGCCTCCGATGGCCGACTCCACTCCCCGCCGCTACCTCGAGCCCGGCTGGTTCACCCGCAACGTGTTCAACCGGACGATGGCAGTGCTGACCAAACTCGGGCTGAGCGTGTGGGGCTCCCGGGTCCTGGCCGTCCGTGGCCGCAAGAGCGGCGAGTGGCGGACCACACCGGTGAACCTTCTGACCTACGAAGGTCAGCGCTACCTGGTGGCCCCCCGGGGCGAGGCCCAGTGGGTCCGCAACCTCCGGGTCGCGGGCACCGGTGAGCTGCGTCTCGGCCGTCGGGTCGAGGAGTTCACCGCCACCGAACTCCCCGACGCGGAGAAGCCGGATCTGCTCCGCGCCTACCTGGAGCGCTGGAAGTTCGAGGTGGGCGTCTTCTTCGACGGGGTCGGCCCGGACGCATCCGACGCTGAGCTGGGCCGGATCGCTCCTGGGTACCCGGTGTTCCGGGTCTCGTGACCCGCGATCGGCCTCCTATGATCGGCTGTGGTGTCATTTTCGCAGTCGATGGAGGTATGTGCGCAGGGGTTAACTGAGGTGCTGGATGGGTAACATGAGGTGCCTTGCGTAGACTGCACCGATGTCGGTCACCCGAATCGCGCTAGCCCGAGTCCCAGCCCCCCTCCGCCCGCTGGTGGTGAAACACCGCGAACTGGTGAAGTTCGCGTTCGTCGGCGGCACCTGTTTCCTGCTGACCATGGCGATCAACTATGGGCTCAAACTGAGCGTGCTCGAGGCCAAGCCGGTCACCGCACTCACGATCGCGACCATCATCGCCACGATCGTCTCCTACTTGTTCAACAGGGGCTGGTCGTTCCGCTCGCGAGGGGGACGCGGCCGCCACGTTGAGGCCGCGCTGTTCTTTCTGGTCAGTGGACTGGCGATCGTGGTCAACGACATTCCGCTCCTCATAGCGCGGTATGTGTTCGACCTGCGAATCCCCGACGTCAGCCGCTTCACCCAGGAGTGCTCCGACTTCACCAGCGGAATGATCCTCGGCACTCTGCTGGCCATGGCCTTCCGCTGGTGGGCGCTGAAGAAGTGGGTCTTCCCCGAGAAGGGCCGCAGCTCCGGGAATCTGCAGTCCATCGGCGACTCGCCCGAGCAGGTGTCCGAGCGGGTGGCCTGAACCGATCGGCAGGTCACTGGGTTCGCACCCGTAGCGCCGGCCCCGCTGGAACGACAGGTGACGGCGGTCCGGCGACGTGGTCAGGTTGCGTTCAGGTGGGCTGTGCCAGCCTCGCGTCATGACGACCAACACGGAACGTTTCGAGGCTCCGCCACGGAGCCGCCGGCGCCAGACGCTGAATAAGGTTCCGGAAGTCACGATCTACTTCTGGATCATCAAGATCTTGTGCACCACAGTGGGCGAGACTGCGGCGGACTTCCTGAACACGAATCTGAACCTGGGCTTGACCAACACGACCTACGTCATGGGCGGCCTGTTGCTCATAACGCTGTTCTTCCAGTTCAGGTCCAAGAAGTATGTACCGGGGGTCTACTGGCTCGCGGTCGTCCTGATCAGTGTTGTCGGCACGCTGGTCACAGACAATCTCACGGACAACTTCGGCATCGCTCTGGCGACGACCACCGTCATCTTCGCTGTCGTGCTGGCGGCGACCTTCGGGGCGTGGTACGCGAGCGAGAAGACCCTGTCCATCCACACCATCTACACGACCCGACGGGAAGCCTTCTACTGGTTGGCCATCCTGTTCACCTTCGCCTTGGGCACCGCAGCGGGTGACCTTACGGCGGAGAAGCTGAACGTGGGCTACTGGCTGTCGGCGGTCATATTCGGCGGACTGATCGCGGTCGTGGCCGTCGCCCACTTGGGCTTCAAACTGAACGCGGTCCTGGCCTTCTGGATCGCCTACATCTTGACCCGTCCGTTCGGGGCATCTCTCGGCGATTACCTGTCGCAGGCGCACGGTGACGGTGGCCTCGGTCTGGGTACGGTCGGGACCAGCGCGATCTTCCTCGTCCTGATCTTGAGCCTGGTCGTCTACCTGACCGTCACGAGACGAGACGAGACTGCTCCCCAGCAGTAACCTGCGTGGCCTGGCCTGCTCCTGAGCCGCCCGGGTTGGTGGTCAGCCGGGTGGAAGGGCGACGACGAAGCGGGCTCCCCGGGAAACAGGTGCCACGGTGACCTCGCCGCCGACGGCGCGGGCCAGCCTCCGGGCCAGGGCGAGACCCAGTCCCGCGCCGTCGTGACCGTCCCGGGGATCGCCGCGCCGCCCGGGCTCGAACACCGCCTCTTCCAGACCTGAGGGGATCCCGGGCCCGTCATCGGCCACGATGATCTGCACACTGCGGTCCACCGGCTCCACCGTGACGGTGACGCCGGTGGCCGCGTAACGGCCGGCGTTCTCCAGGATCGGGGTGAGGATGCGCTCGACGATCTCGGCGGGCACTCCAGCCATTCGCTGCCCGGGGCCCTGCACCACCCGGATCGGCCGACCATGCGAGGAGCCGCGATTCGCCATCGCGGGGACGACCTCGGCGAGGTCACAACGCCCGGGCGGCTCGGCGATCCCGGCGCGAGCCGTGGACAGCAGCGTCTCCAGGATCTCTCCCATCTGCCCCGCACTGTCGGCGATCACCGTGTGCGCGGCCTGCTGCTCGGCGATGCTGCGTCGCCGGTTCAGCAATAGCTCGGTCTCCGCGGTGATCCTGGCCAGCGGTGTCCGCAACTCATGAGAGAGCTCGGCGGACAGTTGCTGCTCATGGTGGAGCACGGCGGCGAGCCGGTCGAGCAGCGAATCAAGGTTCGCGGCCAGGTCGGCGAGCTCCGTGGGACGTCCTGAGGTCCCGAAGCGCTTCGTGATCTGGTGCTCGCTCCAGTCGGCGGCCAGGGCGCTCATCCGGGTGACGGGCCGGAGTGCTCGGCCGATCACGATCCTGGTCACGACATAGACGCCGGCCAGGAGCAGCAGGGGGATGCCCACCGATGCCAGCAGCGCGAGCCTGGCCATCCGCTGGTACGGGTCGAGGGTGGCGGCCGCCACGATCGTGCCCACCTGCTGTTTCCCGTTGAGGACGGGCAGGGCGTAGAAGCGGATGGCGAACGGCTCCGAGGTCTGGTGGAACCGCTGATGGCCGCCGGCCATCAGATCGGCCTCTGCCTGGAGCTTGGCCGCCGCGATGGGCCGTTCGAGGGCTTGCCGGCCTTGGAAGATCCAGATGTCGGCGTCGAGGGCCGCGTCGTCAGGCGATTCCCGCACGCCCAGGGTTCCGTCCCCGCGGACCCGCACTGTGGTGGCTGCGGCGGCGGCCCGGGTCCGCAGCAGATTGTCGGCCTCGTCGCGCAGTCGTACGGTCAGGAGGTAGTTGAAGCCCACCGTCAGGAGCACCACCCAACCGGCGGTGGTGAGCACGGCGAGCAGCGCCAGTCGGCCGCGCAGGGTGACTGGCTGCCTCATTCGAACTTGTAGCCGATGCCGCGGGCAGTGCCGATCTGCCGGTCGCTGCCGAGCTCGCGGAGCTTGCGGCGCAGCTTCGTGACGTACTGATCGAGGGTGTTCTCGGCGACCAGGGCGCCGTCCGGCCAGCCCGCCCGAAGCAGCTGACGCCGCCGTACGACGGTGCCCGGTGCGGCCATCAGGCAGGCCATCAGGCGGAACTCGGTGGGGGAGAGCGGGATGGCCCGGTCACCCACGGTGAGGTCGTGAGTCGTCGGGTCGAGCCGCAGATCGTCCGCGCGGACGCTGGTATCCGTGCCCGCGCGACGCAGGGCGGCCCGCAGCCGGGCCACCAACTCGGCGATATGGAAGGGTTTGGTCAGGTAGTCGTCGCCTCCCGCCGAGAAGCCCGAGAGCCGGTGAGTCAGGCTGCCGTGCGCGGTCAGGAACAACACCGGCAGATCGAGACCACGAGCGCGCATGGCCTGACACACGTCGCGGCCGTCCGAGTCGGGCAGCCCGACGTCCAGCACGATGGCGTCGGCCCCGTTCTCGACCGTACGCAGCGCCGCGGCCCCGTCGGCGGCGGTGAGGACGTGGAAGCCCTCTTCCCGCAGCCCGCGGGCGAGCACATCCCGCACGCCGTGGTCGTCCTCGACCAGGAGTACCCGTGGAGCCGTCACCCGCGCCAGTATGCCCGAGTTCCAGCACCGCTCAGACCGCTTCTGCCGTGGTCAGGCCATGGTCACGAGCCCTGGGCACTCCCCGGGGTAGGCTGCCCGGAATCGTGAGTACTGCAGAGATCGTGAAGCGGCCGCGCCGGTGGGTGACCGCCGTGGTGTGGGCCTTGGTGGTGCCGGTCCTCGCCTGGGCGCTGTTGCGGCGGAGCGGCTGGGAGCCCGGCTTCTGGTGGGGTCAGTGGGTGTCGTTCACCCCGTACGTGGCCGCTGTGTCGCTCGGGGTGGTACTGCTGGCGCTGGTCCTCCGGCGCTGGCCGGCCGGCACGGTGGCGATCGTCGCAGCCGGCACCCTGCTGGGAGCGGTGGCGCCGCGGGCGCTGCCCGACACCAACCCACTGGCGCGCGGGCAGGTCCTGCGTGTGCTGACCGCGAACCTCCGGCTCGGCTCGGTGCCGCCACGGGCGCTCGTGGACCTGGTCCGGCGCCTGCACATCGACGTGCTCACGGTTCAGGAACTGACGCCGGAGGCCGCCGTGGGCCTCTACTCCGCGGGACTTCCCGCGCTGCTGCCCGGGAGCGTGACCTACCCGGCGCCGAGGTCCCACGGCTCGGGGATCTATGCGAGATTCCCGCTCCATGAAGGCTCGCCGATCGAGATCGGAGCCTTCCGCCAGGAGCAGGCCGACGCCGACCTGCCCGATGGGCGGTCGGTGCACATCGTGTCGGTCCACCCCTGTGCGCCCGCTCAGCCGAGCATGGCGAAGTGCTGGGCGGCGGGCCTCAGAGCGCTGCCGGCCGCCGACGGCAGGATGCGGATCCTGGCGGGGGACTTCAACGCCACCCTCGACCATGCCGGGCTGCGGCGGCTGCTCGCCACCGGTTATCGGGACGCGGCCGACGTCACCGGTGAGGGCCTGGTGAGCACCTGGCCCTACTACGGGCGGAAGGCCGAGACCGTGCCGCCGGTGACGCTCGACCACGTGCTGGCTGATCGCCGGATCGCATTGCACCGGTTCGAGACCCTCGCTCTCCCGCACACCGATCACCGCGCCACCTACACCGAGCTCGCGCTGCCCTGAACGCCCCGGCCGGTACGTCGGAGTTCGATGTGACCAGGCCCCATACCGTACGAATTCGTCCGAATTGAACGTAGGCAAACCAGTTTACTTTGGATTATGTTGATGAAGTAGATGTCAACGATGTTTTCTGAGGTGAATCCCGCATGATCGACCGCTCTCGCCTGAAGACGCTGCTGGACCGCGAGCGGGAGGAGTTCCGAGCCCGCAACCCACGGTCGGCGGCGGCATACGAGGCGGCTCGGGCCAGCCTGTTCGGTGGTGTGCCGATGACCTGGATGAACAAGACGGCCGCGGGCTTCCCGCTCTATCTGGACTCCGCGCGCGGGGCCAGAGTCACCGACCTCGACGGGCACGAGTACGTCGACCTGTGCCTGGGCGACACCGGAGCCATGGCCGGGCACTCGCCCGAGCCCACCGTGTCGGCGGTCGCGCGGCGCTTCGGCGAGCAGGGCGGCGCGACCGTGATGATGCCCACCGAGGACGCGACCTGGGTCGGCGCGGAACTCGCCCGCCGTTTCTCGGTGCCGTACTGGAGCTTCTCTCTCACCGCCACCGATGCCAACCGGTGGGCCATCCGGCTCGCCCGCGCCATCACTGGGCGGCCGAAGATCCTGGTCTTCAGCTACTGCTATCACGGCAGCGTGGACGAGGTGCTGCTCGTGGTCGGCCCGGACGGTGAGCAGGTCTCCCGTGAGGGCAACGTTGGCCCGCCCGTCGATCCGACCGTCACCACCCGGGTCGTGGAGTTCAACGACCTGGCCTCCCTGGAACGGGAACTGGCCTACGGCGACGTGGCCGCGGTGCTCATGGAGCCCGCGCTCACCAATGTCGGCATCGTGCTGCCCGAGCCCGGATACCTGGAAGGGGTCCGCGAGCTGACCCGGACGTACGGCTCCCTGCTGATCAATGACGAGACCCACACCTTCTCCGCGGGGCCCGGTGGATGCACCGCCGCGTGGGACCTGGAACCCGACATCGTGACGATCGGCAAGGCTCTGGGCGGGGGGATCCCCTGCGGCGGTTATGGGCTGTCCGCCTCGGTCGCAGCCCGGGTCGAGAGCATGAGCGTGCTGGATCTGGTCGACGTGGGCGGGGTCGGCGGCACCCTCGCGGGCAACGCGCTCTCTATGGCGGCCATGCGGGCGACCCTGGGGGAGGTCCTCACCGACGAGGCGTTCACCGGGATGATCGCGCTGGCCACGCGCTTCACCGAAGGTGTCCAGAAGGTGATCGGCACCCACGGGCTGCCGTGGTCGGTGACACAGCTCGGAGCCCGTGCGGAGTACCGCTTCCGCGACCCGGCGCCGCGCAACGGCGGGGAGTCCAACGCCGCCGAAGACACTGAGCTCGAGGACTACCTGCACGTCTACCTCGCCAACCGCGGCGTGCTGCTCACGCCCTTCCACAACATGGCGCTGATGTGCCCGGCGACCACGTCAGAGGATGTGGACCGGCACCACGAGGTGTTCGCCGAGGCGGTCCAGGAGCTGACCGGATGAACCTCGACGACATCGACCGGCTCATCCTGCGTGAGCTGCAACGGGACGGCCGGATCTCCTACACGGCGCTGGCCGAGCTGATCGGCCTGTCCGGCCCGGCCGCCCGCCAGCGGGTGCAGCGGCTCCAGGACGAGGGCGTCGTCCAGGTCGTCGGGGTCACCGATCCGATGGCTCTCGGGCTGCCCGTCATGGCGCTCATCGGCGTACGGACCGACGGCGACGTGCACACCGTGGCCGACCGGATCAGCGCACTGCCCAGCGTCATCTATGTGGTGCTCACGTCCGGCTCCTTCGACCTGTTCGTCGAGGTGGTGTGCAAGGAAGCGGCCGAGCTGCTCTCGATCATCAACGACCATCTCAAGCCGATCCCGGGGGTGACCCGCGCGGAGTCGTTCACCTACTTCGGCATCCACACTCACCGGTTCGCCTGGCCCGTGCCCTCGCCCGCCGCGGCGGATGATTCACTTGAAGGTGATCGAGAGTAAGGCGGGGGGACTATGTGTCACAGCGATGACAGCAGGCCGCCAGGGCCACCAGACCCAGGCGAGGTGGCGGCGCACGGACCGCTCGAGCTGACCGCGGAGGACGGCAACCGGCTCCGCGCGTACCTGGCGGAACCGGCCACGCCCAACGGCCGGAACGTCGTGATCCTGCCGGATGTCCGTGGTCTGCATCCGTTCTACGAGGCGCTCGCCCAGCGGTTCGCCGAGGCGGGGTTCCATGCCGTCGCGATCGACTACTTCGGCCGTACGGCGGGCACGGGTGCCCGCGACGACTCCTTCGAGTTCATGGAGCATGTGCGCCAGGTACGGCCCGAACACGTTCGGGCGGATGTCGGCGCCGCCGTGACCCTGCTGGCGGAGGAGAGCCCGGGACCGACCTTCACCGTGGGGTTCTGTTTCGGCGGCAGCCATTCGTGGCGGCTGGCGGCCACTGACCTGGAGTTGGCCGGATGCATCGGCTTCTACGGGAGGCCGGAACTTTTCGAGGACGTGCTCGACGAGATGTCCAAGCCGCTCCTGCTCCTGATCGCTGGTGCGGACCAGGCGACACCGGTCGAGGAGTTCCACCGGATCGCGGCGCGGCTCGAGGCCAGCGGCAAGGACTACGAGATGCACGTGTACGACGGCGCACCGCACTCCTTCTTCGACCGGGCCTTCGGCGACTGGCAGGAGGCGTGCGCCGACGCGTGGCGCCGCATCCTCGACTTCACCGCCCGCCACGGAGGCTGAAGCAGCGTCTCGAACACGGCCGTTCTGCGGGACGTAAGGCTCGGCCACGTCCCGCGGAGGCGGTCGGGTCAGGACTGGGCCGGCACTCCGTCGACGATGATGGTGACGTCCTTGCCGTAGAACGCCAGGTGGTCCCTGATCTGGGCGACCGCCGGGATCGGCTCCGGGTAGGCCCATGCCAAGTCGGGCATGACACCACCGTCGCGGAACGACCAGTACGAGGCGAGGCCCTTGTACGGGCAGGTGGTGTGGGTATCGGTGGCCTCGAGCAGGTCGAAGTTCACGTCCTCCGGCGGGATGTAGTAGCGGACGGGAAGGTTCGTCTCGGTCAGCACGACCGGTCGCCGGCTCTCGGCCACCAGCCGGCCGCCGACCTCGATCCGGACATGGTGGTCGCTCTGGGCCGTCTCCACGACGTGACCGTTCATGTTCTCCCCTCTCGATAATCCTTTCTAAGACCGAACACCGATGGTGTCTGGGATCTTCCACATGTTCATGTGGTGGCGACCTTGCTCAGCAGGGCGTTGAGCTCGGTGACTCCGGGCTCGGTAAGCAGATCGGCGATCTCCTGTTGGATCTCGTCCAGGGCGCTCCTCGCCTGAGCCAGATGGGTCCGGCCCTGGTCGGTAAGGCGGAGGACGTGTTCCCGGCGGTCCACGGGGTTGCGATCCCGGACGATGAGCGCGGCCCGGTCGAGCTCGTCAATGGTCTGCACGATGGCCGGGCCGCTCACCCCCATCCGGCCGGCCAGTCGCTGCTGCGAACAGGGCTCGGCGGCGGCGAGGGTGGTGAGCGCGCCGAAGTGGCGGGGCTCGATACGAAGGTTCCGCAGGGCCTGGTCGCCCCTCTCCCGGAGCCGGTGGTGGGCCCTGGCGATCAGGAATCCGGTACGGCTCGTGATCGAGCCGGGAAGCACCTTGGTCAGGTCGGGGATGAGCGGTGTGAGCAGCTCGTTGAGACGCCGGTGCTCGGCGGGGGTGAGCCGGCTGACGAGCTCGGCCTCGCCGCCGGCCGCCGCCTGATGCATGGCCGACAGCGCTGCCCGGCCCTCGGCGGTGGGCGCGAGTGCGTAGCGGCGGCGATCGGCGGGGTCGCGTTCCCTGCGGACCAGGCCGGCGGCTTCGAGGCCGTCCACCACCTTCACCATGATCGTGCGGTTGACGTTCAGCAGTTCTCCGAGCCGGGCCTGGGAGACGGGCCCGCGCTCGACCAGTGCGGCAAGGATCGCCAGGTCACGTGGGTGCCGTCCGGCGGGCATGGCGGCGATACCGCAGGCCTGGGCGCGGGCGAAGGCCCGGTACGCCAGATAGCCGGTGTGCGCGGCCAGAGCGGGCTCGAGCGCAGCGATCGCTTCCTCGTTCATCAGTCGAAGATTACCAAAGCGGGCAGATGATTAAGAGTGTTGACGATTAAGTAGATTGACGTTAATTTGATCGCAGGTCCTCCCCCCTCGAAGGGACTTGTCATGGCACGGAAATGGTGGACGCTGACCGCTGTGGTGGTCGGTGTGTTCATGCTCCTGCTCGACGTCACGATCGTGAACGTCGCGCTCCCCGACATCCAGAACCGGTTCCACGCCTCACTCTCGGACCTGCAATGGGTCCTCGACGCCTACGCTCTCACCCTCGCCGCCGTACTGCTCACCGCAGGCTCGCTGGCGGACCTATGGGGACGGCGCGCCATGTTCGCCGCCGGCACGGCCATCTTCACCATCGGCTCACTGCTGTGCGGCGTGGCCACCAGCCCGCTGTTCCTCAGCCTCTCCCGCGCCGGACAGGGTGTGGGCGGAGCCATCATGTTCGCCACCTCTCTCGCACTGCTCAGCGACGCCTTCCGCGGACGCGACCGAGGTGTCGCCTTCGGAGTGTTCGGAGCCGTCACGGGCGTCGCGGTGGCGGTCGGCCCGGTCCTCGGCGGCGTGATCACCAGCGGACTGGGCTGGCGCTGGATCTTCTTCGTGAACCTCCCGGTCGGGATCGCGGCCATCGTCATCACGCTGACCCGGGTGGCCGAGTCACGGGACCCGAACGCGTCGCGTCTGGACTGGCTCGGCCTCGTCACCTTCAGCAGTGCGCTGGGCGCACTGGTGTACGGGCTGATCAGCAGCGGCGAGGGATGGGGAGAGACCAAGGTCGTGGTCAGTCTGGCGGCGGCCGGAGTGCTGCTGGTGGTCTTCCTGATCGTCGAGCTGGTCCAGTCCCGGCCGATGCTGGACCTGTCGCTGTTCCGCAAGCCGACGTTCACCGGTGGCCTGATCGCGGCGTTCGCGATCTCCGCCTCGCTGTTCTCCCTGCTGACCTATCTGGTGCTCTACCTGCAGAATCAGCTCGGCTACTCCGCCCTGGAAACGGGTCTGCGCTTCCTGGTCCTCACCGGCGCGATCTTCGTCACCGCCGGCGTGGCGGGGCGGCTGACGACGCTGGTCCCGGTCGGCTGGATGATCGGCTTGGGGTTCGCGCTGATCGGTGCCGGGCTGCTCCTGATGCGCGGCGTGACCGTCACCTCGGACTGGACGCACCTGGTGCCAGGGCTGCTGCTCGCCGGAGTCGGTGCCGGTTTTGTGAACGTGCCGCTCGCCTCGACCGCGGTCGGTGTGGTCGAAGCGGCCCGCGCGGGCATGGCCTCGGGCATCAACTCGACTCTGCGGCAGGTCGGTATCGCGACCGGCATCGCCATCCTCGGTTCACTGTTCACATCCCGGCTCCGCGACACCGCAGCGCACGAGCTCGCCCATACGCAGCTGAGCTCACATGCCCACCAGATCGCCGCCGGGCTGGGCGGCGTGAACGGAGCCGGTGCTCTGGACGGAGTTTCGCCCGCGGCCCGGCAGCTGGTGGGGGATGCCGCGCGCGTCGGATTCGTCGACGGCCTCAACCACATCCTGCTGATCGGCGCGGTGATCGCACTGACCGCCGCCGTCACCAGCGTCCTCCTCATCCGGGCCCGTGACTTCGTCACCGCGGACGGCCCGCACGACGACGCGGCACCGGCCGAGGCGGGGATCACGTCCGAGCCTGCTCGCCACTGAGATCGTTCGGCTGTGATGTAGGTCGCGTCGTGAGCATCGTGGTGACCGGCATGTCGCCGGTTCGGACGGATGAAGCGCACCGTTCGCCCGCGGGTGCTCACGAAGCTCTCAGACGCTTCTGAACCACGCCTCAGCTGATCCTCATCGTGATCACGCAGGATCGGCTTTTGGTGACGGTGGTACCGATGGGGTGCCGGCGCTCCCCCGAATTGGGCGATTCGACCGCCGACGCGGTGGGATGTGCAGCCGGACGAATGATCCGAGTCTGGAGGCATGTCCCTGGACCGACGTCGTCCTAGCTAGGTGATCTTTCATGCGTAGGGTGCTCGTCCTCGCGGCCACCGCCGCACTCGCGGCCGGATGCGGGTCCGGCGGTCGGCACGCCGACTCAGCCGGCAGCCCCGAATCGCAACGGATCGCGCCCCTCGTCGAGAGCAGCAAGCCGCAGACCCGGCCCCAGAAGTCGAGAGCCGCCCACATCCCCATGACGCCGTCGGTGCCGCTGACCGGTACGGCCTTCGCTGGGACACCGACCGTCGGAGCTCTGTTCTCTATGAGTGGCGGCCAGCTTATCCGTCACTTCTGTACGGCCAGCGTCATCGACAGCCCGGCCAAGGACCTCATCATCACCGCCGCCCACTGCGTCAGTGGCCTGCGCCACATCGGCTTCGTGCCCGGCTACCGCGATGGCCGCAAACCCTACGGCGTCTGGGTCGTGACGCGGGTCATCACCGACCCGGCATGGTCCTCGTCCGCCGACCCCGATCACGATGTGGCCTTTCTGGTGGTCGACCGGCCCGGCACCACCACCAAGATCCAAAACGTCACCGGGGCCGCCAAACTGGGCGTCGGCCGTTCGCCCACCGGGGTCGTACGCGTGATCGGCTATCCCATCGGCAAGGACAGGCCGATCAGCTGCCAGAACCGGACCCGGGCTCATGGCCGCCGGCAGCTGGAGTTCGACTGCGGGAACTATGTAGGCGGCACCAGCGGTGGCCCGTTCCTGACCGATGTCGACCGCTCGAACAGTGCCGGCACCGTGGTCGGCGTCATCGGCGGGCACGAACGAGGCGGGATCTACTCCGACGTCTCCTACTCGATCATTTTCGGCGATGACGTCAAGGCGCTGTACAAGACCGCCACGTCGCACAGCCCGCCGAAGTCGACGCCGAAGTCGTGACCGACATCGCCGACGTGCCACCCGCGGTCACCGAGGCCGGGCTGAAGGAGACCGACGCACCGGCCGGAGCTCCCGACGCCGTCAGGGCCACCGACTGCGCGCTGCAGATCGGCGGTTCGGTAGACGAGCCCGGAGGCATTCAGCGCCTGGTGAGCGTGCCGTTCGCGAAGGTGCAGAGGTTGGCGGGGAGTTAGGAAGACTTCCTTACATATGCGCGGAACATAACTCCCCACGGGAGGCCGGTCAATAGGTCCTTTGGCGGGCAGGATTCCTCCCATCGAAATGAACACTTCCGACGCGCCCTGCGTACCAAGTGCCAGTAACCGAGGCCTGCCCTTGGTTCCTTACCTGAACGCCGGAGGGAGTGTCGCATGCAATGCACCTGGGGCAAACTGAGACCGGGCGCTATCGCCCTGGCCGGAGGGATCGGACTCGTTCTAGCCGGCCTGCCGGCGTATGGGCAGTCGAGGGAAGCGACCAACGCATCGTCATTCAGCCGCAGCGCGGCGCAGACGGTCAGTTGTCCGACCGTGGCGGACAAACTCCCAGCGATTCCTGCGTCCGCACAGGCCGAGGTCGACCAGAACCTGGCACTGCTCGACAAACAGATCTCCGAGGCGAACCAGCGACTGGTGACCTCGGTAGGACAGGGCGGCCCGAACTTCATACAGAACGCGATCCTCGGCCCGCTGAAGGACAAGAGAACCGCCACCATCAATCGCATCGCGACGGCCATCGGCCGTACGGCGCAGCGGCCCGCAGGGCTGGATGCGCTGGCGCCATGCACGCTCAGCGGTGCCGCCGACCCCGGCGCGAGCGCCTCCGCCGCCCCCGGTGCCAGTGCGAGCGCCTCCGCCTCCGCCGCCCCCGGCGGGGCTGCCGGTGGTGGGCAGGCTCTGCTTGGGCCGTCCGCGGCGGACTTCGTCGATATCAACCAGGTGCCGCCGAATGCCGCACAGCTCAGGGCCGGTGCGACCGGTTCCAAGGGGTCGTTCGTATCGCGGTGTGGTACCAACCAGAACAAGCACCAGAACCCCGACAACTTCATCGTCGCGCCCGGTGTCACCAATGGCGCCCATCACACCCATGACTATGTGGGGAATCTGTCGACCGATGGTTTCTCCACCGATCAGAGTCTTCTGGCCGCGGGTACGACCTGTCAGGGGGGTGACAAGTCGACCTACTATTGGCCCGTGCTGCGGTCGCGCACCAAGGCCGATGCGGCGCAGGCCGACCAGAGCGCGACCGATCTCAACATCGGCACGATTCAGCAGCCGGCCACCGCGACGCTGCAGTTCCGGGGTAACGCCGTGAGCAAGGTGACCGCGATGCCGCAGTTCCTGAGGATCATCACCGGGGACGCCAAGGCCGGCACGAACGGGGTGGCCAATGCCAAGGCGGCGTGGAGCTGTACCGGGTTCACCAACAGGGTGACCACCGACAAGTATCCGCTGTGCCCCGCCGGCAGCAAGGTGATGCGCATCCTGGACTTCGCCAGCTGCTGGGACGGGAAGAACATCGACAGTGCCAACCACCGCTCGCACATCGTGTTCCCCGATGCGACCACTGGAGCCTGCCCGGCCGGCACCAAGGCTGTGCCGCAGCTGCACATGACCCTCACCTACAACGGCTTGCAGAGGAGCCAGGCACAGATCGCCCAAGGACTGCTCTTCGCCGTCGACTCCTTCCCCGAGCAGCTGCACAACCCGGTCACCGATCACGCCGACTTCGAGAATGTCATGCCGGCCAATCTCATGAACCGAGCCGTTGGCTGCATCAACCGCGGCCAGAGGTGCTGACCAGTCACCTGACGGACCGCCTCAGGACAGCGGCGGCGACATCAGCTCGTGGGCCGACGTCGCCGCCGCGGTCTTAGGGCTCGTCCCGTGGGTCTCGTTCGTCGCGAGCGGGACATAGATCCACGGGACATGCCCTAACCGGTGGCCCCGCGTTCGGCCTGGTCGATGGCCCAGGCGGCGTTGATCAAGCCGATGTGGCTGAAGGCCTGGGGGAAGTTGCCGAGCAGCTCACCGCTGGCCGGGTCGATCTCCTCGGCAAGCAGGCCCACGTCGTTGACGTAGGCGGCGGCCCGTTCGAAGACCGCCCTGGCCCGGCCGGCCTGTCCGGACAGCGCCAGGGCTTGGGCGAGCCAGAAGGTGCAGAGCAGGAAGGTGCCCTCCTCGCCGGCGAGTCCGTCGACGCCGCCCTCGGTGCGGTAGCGGTAGACCAGACCGGTGTCGTCGGTGAGCCGTTCCTCGATGGCGTCGATAGTGGCCAGCATGCGCGGGTCGTCGGCGGGCAGGAACCCGACGACCGGCATCATCAGGTTGGAGGCGTCCAGGTCCTCGGAGCCGAAGTACTGGGTGAACGCTCCGGCCCGCTCGTTCCAGCCCTCGCGCAAGACCGTCTCCCGGATCTCCTCACGGGTCCGCCTCCACGACTCGACGCGGTCCTCGGCTCCCAGCCGGTCGGCGAGGCCGATGGCGCGATCGAGGGCGGCCCAGCACATGACCTTGGAGTACAGGAAATGCTGCGGTTCGCCGCGCACCTCCCAGATGCCCTGGACTTTCTCCGGCCTGAGTTCGGCGGCGGTGTCGGCACAGGCGATGAAGAAGCGCCGGACGTCGTCGTCGAGGTCGCCCAGCTGATCGGCGAGGCGGTACGCGGCGCACAGCAGCTCGCCGTACACGTCGATCTGCCGCTGGCTCCACGCGCCGTTGCCCACGCGCACCGGGCGGCTGTCGCGCCAGCCGCGCAGGTGCGGCAGGGTACGTTCGCTCAGGTCGTGCTCCCCGCCGACCCCGAACATGATCTGCAGCGCCCGGTCCTTGCCCAGGGAAGGGGCGGCCGTGGTGAGGAAGGCGAAGAAGTCGCTCGCCTCATCGGGGCACGCGGCGACCCACAACGCTTCCATGGTCAGAGACGCGTCGCGTACCCAGGTGTAGCGGTAGTCCCAGTTCCGTTCACCTCCGGCGCCCTCGGGCAGCGAGGTGGTGGCGGCCGCGACGATCGCCCCGCTCGGCTGGAAGGACAACGCCTGCAACACGCGCCCGCTGTGGTGCACCAGCTCCCGCCAGGGGCCGTCGTACGCCTGGTGAAGGGCCGACCACGATTGCCAGGCTGTGACGGTGGTCTCCAGCCGGGAGGCCAGCTCGTCCTGGTCCCAGACCCGCGCCGGGATCTCCTCGAGCGTGGACCGGTGCAGTGCAAAGTGCAGCGTCTCGCCGGAACGCATCCTGAACCCGCCCTGGCCGGTGGAGTCGCTGACGTCTATCTGGACCGGAGCCGTCAGCACCAGCCATTCGGCGCCTCCGCGTGAGGTCAGCCCGCCGTCGACCGGGGACAGGATCGGGCAGATCAGGCCGTACTCCGGCCGGGGACGGTACTCGATCTCCATAGGCACCTGTCCCTCGGTGCAGGAAAGCCGGCGCGCCAGCACATGCGGGACCCCGACTCCGAGCCGGTGACCCCCGTCGTCCGGGCCGACCAGCAGGGCGTCGGTGAGCACCACCACCCCGGTCTCGGCATGGAACGTCGTTTCCAGCACCATCGTCCGCTCCACATAGCGCCGGGACACCCGATGCGGGATGGACGGCCGGATCGACCAGTGACCGGCGTCATCGTCGAGCAGCCTCGCGAAGACCGACGGGCTGTCGAACCTCGGAAAGCACAGCCAGTCGACCGAACCACCGCGAGTGATCAATGCCGCGGAGTGACGATCGGATACCAGCGCATGGTCGGCGATCGGTGTACTGCTCATCGCTGCTCCCGGATATCGCGATCTGACACGGTGCAGTCCCGCGTTGGGGGGAGCGAGCGTCACACCAATACCGAGAGTATTCCCCCCGGGTCGTCGATGGGTCCTACCCGATGACGCCGACGCTCACCTCGCTGACGCGCCGGACCGGCGCTTGGTCCACACGTCGTAGGCGACGGCGGCGAGCAGCACGAGGCCCTTGACGAGCATCACGCGCTCGCTGGGCGCGCCGATCAGGGACATGCCGTTGTTGATGACCGCCATGATCAGGCCGCCGGTGATGGCACCGACCACCTTGCCCACGCCGCCCTGCACCGCGGCACCACCGATGAAGGCCGCTGCGATCGCGTCGAGCTCGAAGGAGTTGCCCGCCGTGGGACCGGCCTGGTTGAGCCTGCCCGCGAAAATGACGCCGGCGAGAGCGGCCAGCACGCCCATGTTGACAAAAATCCAGAATGTCACCGACTTGACCTTGACGCCGGACAGGGTCGCGGCCTGAAGGTTGCCACCGACGGCGTAGAGGCGGCGGCCGAACACCGCGCGATTGGTGACCAGCGAGTACCCCAGCACCAAGGCGGCGAGCAGCACGAGCACCCACGGCAGGTTCTTGAACCTGGCCAGCTGCACCACGACGGCCAGCACGACCAACGCCGCGACGGCGATTTTGAGCAGGAACACCGGCATCGGGTCGACGGCCTGGCCGTAGCCCAGTCGCGCGGTGCGCACCCGCCACTGGGTGACGGCGATGGCCGCCACGACCCCGACACCGACCAGGAGGGTGAGCAGGTCCGCGCCGCCCAGCGAACCGAGCCCGATGTTGCCGAGGTAGCCGTCGACGAAGCCGTTGGAGAGCGTACGGATCTGGTCCGGGAATGGGCCGATGCCCTGGTTGCCCAGCACGGTGAGCGTCAGCGCACGGAATACGAGCATGCCCGCGAGGGTGACGATGAAGGCCGGAATGCCGAAGTAGGCGACCCAGTAGCCCTGCCAGGCGCCGATGAGCGCGCCCGCGACCAGGGTCGCCAGCACGGCGATCGGCCACGGCAGATGATGATTGACCGTCAGCACGGCGCAGATCGCGCCGGTGACCGCAACGACCGATCCCGCGGACAGGTCGATGTGACCCGCGATGATGATCAGGATCATCCCGATCGCCAGGATCAGGATGTACGAGTTCTGCACGATGATGTTCGAGATGTTCTGCGGCTGGAGCAGATCACCGTGGGTCACGATCGAGAAGAACGCCACGATCAGCGCGAACGCGACATAGATGCCGCTCTCTCGAGGATTGATCGTGAAGCGGCGCGAGGCCGTGGTCTTCGCGGGGGGTGACCCGTCCTGGACCGTCTCAGCGGTGGCGGAGACCTCCGTACTGCTCATCGACGCTACTCCTGTCCCTTGGTCATGTAGTGCATGAGGCGTTCCTGGGTCGCTTCCCCGCGCCTGACCTCACCGGTGACGCGGCCCGCCGACAGGGCGTAGATGCGGTCGCAGAGGCCCAGCAGTTCGGGTAGTTCCGAGGAGATGAGCAGCACCGCCTTGCCCTCCTCGGCGAGCCGGTTGATGATCGAATAGATCTCGTACTTGGCGCCGACGTCGATGCCGCGGGTCGGCTCGTCGAGGATCAGCACGTCCGGATCGGTGAAGATCCACTTGGCCAGCACGACCTTCTGCTGGTTGCCACCGCTGAGCTTCCCCGTCGTGGTGAGCACGTTCGGCGCCTTGATGTTCAGACTCTCGCGGAACTCCGTGGCGACGCGGTACTCCTCGTTCTCATTGACGAGACCGCGCTTGGCCAGCTTGCCGAGGCCGACGGCGGAGATGTTGCGCTTGATGTCCTCGATGAGATTGAGCCCGTAGCGCTTGCGGTCCTCAGTGACGTAGGCGATGCCGTGCTGGATGGCGTCCTGGACCGAGCGGAGGTGGATCTCTTTGCCGTCCTTGACGATGTGCCCGGAGATGTCCCTGCCGTAGGAACGGCCGAAGACGCTCATCGCGAGTTCGGTGCGGCCTGCGCCCATGAGACCTGCGAGACCGACGATCTCACCGCGGTGCAACGTGAGGTTGGCGCCGGAGACGACCACCCTGCCGTGTTGCGTCGGGCTGTGGACCGTCCAGTCCTCGATCCGCAGCACCTCGGCGCCGACGTCAGGTTCGTGCGGCGGGAAGCGGTCGGAGAGGTCGCGGCCGACCATGCCGGAGATGATGCGATCCTCTGTCACCTCGTCGCGGTGCATGTCCAGCGTCTCGATCGTGCGGCCGTCCCGGATGATCGTGATGGAATCGGCGATCTCCGCGATCTCGTTGAGCTTGTGCGAGATGATCACCGAGGTGATGCCCTCGTCGCGCAGACCACGCAGCAGATCGAGCAGGTGGGCGGAGTCGTCGTCGTTGAGCGCGGCGGTCGGCTCGTCGAGGATGAGCAGCCGCACCTCCTTCGACAGCGCCTTGGCGATCTCGACGAGCTGCTGCTTGCCGACACCGATGTCGAGCACCGGGATCACCGGGTCCTCCCGCAGGCCGACCCGCGCGAGCAGCTCGGCCGCCTCATGGTTGGTGCGGTTCCAGTCGATCAGGCCTCTGGTGGCACGTTCGTTGCCGAGGAAAAGGTTCTCCGCGATCGAGAGTTGCTGGCATAGCGCCAGTTCCTGGTGGATGATCACGATGCCGCGCTGCTCGCTGTCGCGGATGCCGGAGAACTCGCACAGCTCGCCGTCGAAATAGATCTCGCCCTCGTAAGAACCGTGCGGGTAGACACCGGACAGCACTTTCATCAGGGTCGACTTGCCCGCGCCGTTCTCACCGCAGATCGCGTGGATCTCGCCGCGGCGTACCGAAAGGCTGACGTCCTGGAGTGCCTTGACTCCCGGAAACGCCTTCGTGATCCCGCTCATCCGCAGGATTTCGTCGGTCATGCGTCCAGTCTCCTCACGGGTGCCGTGCGTGCGGTGTCGTGTATGTGTGCCTGCGAGAACATGGGGCGCGCCCCGCCGCCGATCGTGCCGGCGGCCCACGGCGGCGGGGCGCGGAGATCGTGGCTAGCCCAGCTGGGCGGCCGTGTAGTAGCCGGAGTCCACCAGGAGCTTCTGGTAGTTGGTCTTGTCGACGATGACCGGCTGGAGCAGGAACGACGGGACGACCTTCTTGCCGTTGTCGTAGTCCTTGGTGTTGTTCACCTCGGGCTTGCTGCCCTTGAGCACCGTGTCGGCCATCTTCGCGGTCACCGCGGCGAGCTGGCGGGTGTCCTTGAAGATGGTGGAGTACTGCTCACCGGCGATGATCGACTTCACCGAGGCCACCTCGGCGTCCTGACCGGTGACCATGGGGTAGGGCTGCCCGGCTGTGCCGTAGCCGTTGCTCTTCAGCGCGGACAGAATGCCGATCGACAGGCCGTCGTACGGCGACAGGACCCCATTGACCTTCGCACCGGTGTAGGTGGTGGTGAGGATGTCCTCCATGCGCTTCTGGGCCGTCGCGGGGTCCCAGCGCAGGATGGCCACGGTCTTGAAGTTGGTCTGGTGGCTCTTGACGACCAGCGTTCCCTTGTCGGTGTACGGCTTGAGCACCGACATGGCGCCGTTGAAGAAGAACGTGGCGTTGTTGTCGTCGGGCGACCCGGCGAACAGCTCGATGTTGAACGGGCCCTTGGCCGTACCGTCCGAACCGTCCGCGTTCTTCAGCTTCAGGCCCACCAGCAGTGAGGTGGCCTGCTGGACGCCGACCTTGAAGTTGTCGAAGGTGGCGTAGTAGTCGACGTTCGGGCTGTTACGGATCAGCCGGTCGTAGGCGATGACCGGGATCTTCTTGTCCGCGGCCTCCTGTAGTTGGCTCGTGATGGCGGTGCCGTCGATCGAGGCGATGATCAGCAGCTTGGCGCCCTGCGTGATCTGGTTCTCGATCTGGTTGACCTGCGTCGGGATGTCGTTCTCGGCGTACTGCAGGTCGACCTTGTACCCCTGCTTCTCCAGCGCCGACTTGATGTTGTCGCCGTCGTGGATCCACCGCTCCGACGACTTGGTCGGCATGGTCACGCCAACGAGCGCGCCACCGGAGCCGGAGCCGGCCTTGGTCTTTTGGTCGACCGTCTTGGTGGACGAGCCACAGGCGCTCAGGGCCGTGGCGAGCGCGATGGTCGCACCCACCGCGGCCAGCCGTGTGAATTTCATGTTCTCTCCTTTGATTGGCGGGTGCGGCACGGCCGTATCGGTCGCCGCGAGGGGTCGGCAGGTGTGGTCATCTCCAACCGGGCAGGCCCTGGGCGAGCCGGTGGTAGGCCTGATTCCAGCGCAGGCGATCATCGAAATCCGCGGTGGAGGTCCGCGTGTCGATCAGCAGCAGCTCGGTATGCACCATATGAGCGAAATCACGCAACGTGTCCGAGCCGATGGCCTGGGTCAGCACGGTGTGGTGCGGGCCCCCCGCAGTGAGCCAGGCCTCGGCCGAAGTGGACAATGACGGAGCGGGCTTCCACACGGCACGCGCGACCGGCAGGTTGGGCAGCGGCTCGTCTGGCTGTACGACTTCGATCTCGTTGGCCACCAGGCGGAACCGGTCGCCCAAATCGGACAGGCCGATCACCACCCCGGCGCCGGGCGCGGCGTCGAAGACCAGCCGGACCGGGTCCTCGCGATTTCCAATGCCCAGCGGGTGAATCTCGCAGGACGGCTGCTCGGCGGCGATGCTCGGGCACACCTCCAACATGTGCGCCCCGAGGATCTTCGGCTCGCCGGGTCCGAAATGGTAGGTGTAGTCCTCCATGAACGAGGTGCCACGCCCCGTGCCGATGCCCATGGCCTTGATCGCGGCCAGCAGCGCGGAGGTCTTCCAGTCGCCCTCGCCGCCGAAGCCGTAACCGTCGGCCATGAGCCGTTGCACGGCGAGGCCAGGGAGCTGGCGCAGACCGCCGAGGTCCTGGAAGTTCGTGGTGAACGCGCCGAAGCCGCCGTCGGTCAGAAACCGCCGCAGGCCGATCTCGATGCGTGCGGCGTAGCGGAGCGAGTCATGGCGCGGCTCCCCTTTGGCCATTGCCGGCGCGAGCCGGTAGGCATCGGCGTACTCGACGGCCAGCACGTCCACTTCGTTGTCGGCGACGTCGTCGATCACTTCGACGAGGTCGTTGACGCCGTAGGTATTCACCGAGACACCGAACCGGAGCTCGGCCTCGACCTTGTCTCCCTCGGTGACCGCGACGTCACGCATGTTGTCACCGAAGCGGGCAAGCTTCAGGTCACGCAGGTGCGCATGCCCGGCGGCCGCACGTGCCCAGTTGTCGATCCGCGAGGCCAGTGCGGGGTCGGAGGCGTGACCGGCCACCGTCTTGCGCGCCACACCGAGCCGGGTCTGGATGAACCCGAACTCGCGGTCGCCGTGCGCGGCCTGGTTGAGGTTCATGAAGTCCATGTCGATGGACGCCCACGGCAGTGCCGCGTTGAGCTGGGTGTGCAGGTGCAGCAACGGCTTGCGCAGCACGTCCAGCCCGGTGATCCACATCTTCGCCGGAGAGAACGTGTGCATCCATGCGATCACCCCGATGCACGATGGGTCGGCGTTCGCCTCGAGCATCACCTGGCGGATCGCGACCGCCTCGGTGAGCACCGGCTTCCAGACGGTCTCCGCAGAGATCCGGCCCGATGCGGTCAGCATGCGCTGGATCTGCTGCGACTGGTGGGCCACCTCGTCGAGCGTGTCCGGCCCGTACAGGTGCTGGCTGCCGGTGAGAAACCAGACCTGGGATTTCGCGACGGATGACATGGCGTGTTCTCCTCGTGAGGTCACGGACTCAGCCCTGCCCGTAGACGTTCTGGTAGCGGGCGTAGAGACTGTCGATGTCGTCCTGGGCGATGTCGCCAGGCGTGCCGAGCTGGTGTGCGATGTGGACGGTGCGGGCCACGTCCTCCACCAGCACCGCGGCCTTGACGGCGGCTCGGGCATCGGCACCGACAGTGAACGGGCCGTGGTTGCGCATCAGGACCGCCGGAGAACGGCTCTCCCGCAGGGTCTCCACGATGCCGCGCCCGATCGAGTCGTCCCCGATGAGGGCGAACGGGCCGACCGGGATCTCGCCACCGAACTCGTCGGCGATCATCGTCAGCACGCACGGGATCGGCTCGCCCCGTGCCGCCCACGCCGTCGCGTAGGGCGAGTGCGTGTGCACCACCCCGCCGACTTCGGGCTTGTGCCGGAAGACGTAGGCGTGTGCTGCGGTGTCGGACGAGGGGGACAGGTCACCGTCGACCAGGTTCCCGTGAAGATCGGTGATGACCATGCTGTCGGCGGAGAGCTCGTCGTAGGACACTCCGGACGGCTTGATGACCATGAGGTCCTCGCCGGGCACCCGCGCCGAGACATTGCCCGCGGTCCACACCACCAGTCCGTACCGCGTCAGTTCGCCGTGCAACTCGGCGACAGTGCGGCGTAGCCCGCTGATCGTGTCCCGCACGTGGGAGGTGACGGACATCTATTCCTGACCTTCCTGAGTCGTGGGGGAGGAAATGCCGGCGCGCCCGCTCGCCCTGAGCCGATGCATGACGTCGTTGCCACCGCGGCCGAAGTAGTCGTGCAGCCTGGTGTACTCGGTGAACAGCCGCTCGTACGCCTCGACGTTCTCCGGGATCGGCTGATAGACCCCGCGCCGCACCGAGCCCATGGCCGCGGCCGCCTCGCGAATGTCGGCGTGGGCGCCGGCGGCTACTGCGGCGTGGATCGCGGAACCCAGTGCGGGCCCCTGCTCGGAACCGATCGTGGACAGCGGCAGGTTGGTCACGTCGGCGTAGATCTGCATCAGCAGCGCGTTGCGCAGCAGGCCGCCCGCGACGACCAGTTCGGTGACCGGCACTCCCGCGTGGTTGAAGGTGTCGATGATCGTCCGGGTGCCGAAGGCGGTCGCCTCGATCAGTGCGCGATAGACGTCCTCGGCGCGGGTGGCGAGGGTCTGCCCGAGCACCAGCCCGGAGAGTTCGTGGTCGACCAGCACCGACCGGTTGCCGCTGTGCCAGTCCAGCGCGATGAGCCCGTGCTCGCCGGCCATCTGCCCGCTCGCGAGTTCCGTGAGGTGCTCGTGCACGGAGATGCCGCGCTCACGAGCCTGCACGTGGTACTCGCCCGGCACCGAGTGGTCGACGAACCACCCGAAGATGTCGCCGACGCCGCTCTGGCCCGCCTCGTAACCCCACAGCCCCGGTATGATCCCGTCCTCGACGACGCCGCACATCCCCGGCACCTCGCGCAGGACGGCGCCATTCATGACATGACAAGTCGAGGTGCCCATGATCGCGACCATTTGCCCCGGCTCCACTGCCTGTGCGGCAGGCGCGGTGACGTGCGCGTCGACGTTGCCGACCGCCACGGCGATGCCTTCGGGGAGACCGGTCCATGCCGCGGCGCGCGCCGACAGCCCTCCGGCTCGATCGCCGAGGCGACCGAGCGGGTGGTCCAGCTTGTCGCTGACGAACCGCTCGAAACCGGGGTTGAGCTCACGCAGGAAGTCCGCCGACGGGTAGGCGCCGTCCTGGTAGATCCCCTTGTATCCGGCGGTGCAGACGTTGCGGATGTACCGGCCGGTCAACTGCCAGACAATCCAGTCGGCGGCCTCGACGAAGTGTTCCATCGCCGCGTAGACCCGCGGTGCCTCCTCCAGGATCTGCAGACCCTTGGCGAACTCCCACTCCGAGGAGATCAACCCACCGTAACGGGGAAGCCAGGTCTCCTGGCGCTTGGCCGCGAGGTGGTTGATGCGGTCCGCCTGGCCCTGTGCGGCGTGGTGGCGCCACAGCTTGACGTAGGCGTGCGGATCGGTGGCGAACTCGGGGAGTTCGCACAGCGGTACGCCTTCCGCGGTGGTCGGCACCATCGTGCACGCCGTGAAATCGGTGCCGATTCCTCTCACGTCGCGGGGGTCGACACCAGCGGCTTCGATCGCCTCTGGCACCGCGGTGCGCAGGACATCGACGTAATCGGACGGGACCTGCAGGGCCCATGAGGGCGGTAGCGGCCTGCCGGAGGCGGGCAAAACGCGGTCGACCACTCCATGGCGGTAGTCATGCGCCGCGCTGCCCAACTCGGCGCCGTCGCTGACCCGCACCACTACGGCACGCCCGGACAGCGTCCCGAAGTCGACTCCGACCACGAGGGCGTCTGACGAATCGATCGGCATGTGAAGGCACCTTCATCCATGGACGGGGAGGGCAGCAGCCACCAGGCCAGGCGGCTTGGTAGATGAGTGTTATCGCTAACATCTGACCCGTCAATACCGCGACGCAACATTTCCGTAACGCAGCTGGCACATGTCTTAATGAGGAAGGTCAGAAGGCGCCTAGGGTCAGCGGGCCCAGGTGACCATGCGCACGACGCCGCTGCGGATCAGGCAGGGGGCGCAGCGACGCTGTCGCGCACGACGAGCGTGGGCGCGATCGGTTGCCGTCGTGCCGCGGGCTGACCGGACTCCATCTGACCGAGCAGCAGAGCCAGGCTTTCCCTGGCCACAGCACCGAAATCGGGGCGGATCGTGGTCAGCGGGGGGATGAAGTAGGCGGCCTCGGGGACATCGTCGAAGCCGACGATGCTGACATCCTCCGGCACGCGCCTACCCCGCTCGCTCATCGCGCGGAGGATGCCGAGCGCGAGGTGGTCGTTGGCGGCGAATATCGCGGTGACCTCGGGCATCCTGGCCAGCATCTGCCCCGCCCGATACCCCGATGCGGCGCTCCAGTCCGCGGGCACGACCGGCGGGATCTCGGCACCCGCCGACTGCAGCGTGCGTTGCCAGCCCTCGATGCGCCCGGCGCTGTCGAACCATCCGGCGGGGCCCGACACGTGCCAGACGGTCGCATGGCCGGCGTCCAGCAGGAAGCGGGTGGCGTCACCGGCACCCGCGGCCTGGTCGACGGTCACAAGCGCGCTGGAACTCGCGGGATCGCCGTCGATCGCGACGAGCGGCACGGCGGCGGGGATGTGCTCGAGCGCCTCGTTCGCCGACACGACCGGCGCGATCACGACGATACCCGCGACCCGCTGGTCGAGGTGTCGCTCGACCGCCTCAGAGATCGAACGGCGGTCGAGCGTGCTGACACTGCCGACGCTCACGGCGAACCCCGCTTCGGTCGCCGCCAGCTCGAACGCGGCGAGCAGCGAGGCCGGGCCGTACAAGGTCGAGTTCTGCGCGACCACGCCGAGGAGTTGCGACCGGCCGGTGACGAGCGCTCGCGCCGCCCGGTTCGGACGGTACCCGAGCTCGGCGATCGCCGCGCGGACCCGGAGGCGCGTCTGCTCGCGGACGTTCGGATGGCTGTTGAGCACGCGCGACACCGTCTGGTGGGACACTCCCGCGAGACGGGCAACGTCGGTCATCGCGGGCTCACGCTTGTCCACTCTCGTAACCTTACTCGGAAGATGGAGCGCGCTCGGGGTACGTTCGCGCTGTCGTGGACCGTTCCTCACGTTTTGTCAGAGTTGATGTTAGCGATAACAAATATGGTGTCAAGGTCGCGCGGTTGACCCGGAGGTCCTGGAAGTGTTCGCCTCCATGCGCGGATAGGGGCGGCCCTGGGGTATAAAGCGACTGCCGTCTACGAGAAGATCAGGTCCGTGACCGCCCAACGGAGCTCAGGTGCCCAGTTGCTCGCCGTGAGCGACCTGCACGTGGCTTACCCCGACAACCGGCAGATCGTGGAGGAGCTGAGACCGGAGTCCGATGAGGACTGGCTGATCGTCGCCGGCGATGTGGGGGAACTGGTCGCTGATATCGAGTGGGCGCTCCGTACCCTGGCCGAGCGGTTCGCCACGGTGGTGTGGACGCCCGGCAACCATGAGCTTTGGACCCCGAAGCAGGATCCCGTCCGGCTACGCGGAGACCACCGCTACCGGCATCTGGTGGAACTGTGCCGCAGGCTGAACGTGCTCACACCTGAGGATCCGTATCCGGTGTGGCGGGGCGCCGGGGGACCGGTGACGATCGCCCCGCTGTTCCTGCTGTACGACTACACCTTCCGGCCGCCCGGCACCTCGACGAAACAGGCGGCCCTCGCCAGAGCCTACGAGACCGGGGTCGTGTGCACCGACGAGTTCCAGCTGCACCCGGACCCCTACCCGAGCCGTGACGAGTGGTGCCACGCCAGGCTCGCCGAGACCGAACGGCTGCTCGCGGCCCGGGATCCCGACATCCCCACCATCCTGGTGAGTCACTTTCCGCTGATCAGGGAGCCCACCCGGATCCTGCGCCATCCGGAGTTCGCGCTGTGGTGTGGCACCGAGCGGACCGCCGATTGGCACGTGCGGTTCAACGCCGTTGCCGCGGTCTACGGCCACCTGCACATTCCCCGGACGATCTGGGCTGACGGCGTACGGTTCGAAGAGGTCTCCCTCGGCTATCCACGGGAATGGCGGATGCGGTCCGAGGCGCCGAGGCCATTGCACCGGATCCTGCCCGCCGGAGAGAACTGACATCCGTTCCCATCGCCGTCGCGGGTGACCTGTGCGTCGGTTCCTGGGTCGATCAGCGATTCGAGGACTTCCTCATCCCTGCGCGTCCGAGCTCGTACGGACACTCCGGCACTATTCGGTTCCTGCGGATCTGAGTTGATGGGGGGCGAAGAGGGTCAGGCGGTGAAGGCGGCGTGAGAGCCCGGGGCCTCGCATTAGCCTTGGGCCTGTGACTCCTTACGACTCGGCTGCGAAGAGAGGATCAGCACAGTGCTACATGCCTTCGTCTACAACGAGGTCGCGGTCCTTGTCCGGCATTGGTTCGAGATCAGCCTCAAGGACAGTCACCTGGAGCACGGAGCGCGGATCGAGCTGCGGTTGCTGAGTCCCCAGCCGCATCGCGGATCCGAGTCGGCTTCCCAGCGGATCCTGGCGGATCAGCCGGTATGGCGCGCCGATCTCTTCGATCGCGTCGATGGAGTGCCCGGAGGATTCGAGGCCGCGCACTTCCATCCCCGATTCCTTGGCGTCGAGCCGTGTGAACGTCACTGGGCCGACGAGGTCAAGGCCGCCCCATGGGACTGGCTGCGAGGTCAGCTGTCCGATGTCGCCGGCATCGCCGCCGCCGCCGGGGTGTTGCTTCGTGACCCGGCCGCGGACAACGAGCAGGCGCGCGTCGACGCCCCGGCGATCGTCGCCGCCGCGCAGAGCCGCGCCGCGATTCAGTGCGGCTCTGCACAGCAGTGCTACGCCTGGACTCAGGACGCCGCGCACGCCGTGCACCTCATGCTCGACCAACTCGCGCGGCCCGATCTGCTCGACCGGGACGGCGTCTCCCCGTGGCTGGCCTCTCGCGCACACCCTGTGCGAGCTGCGCAGTCGGGATCCTGAGCCTGGCCGGGACGGAGCCTGCGGTGCAGCTCGAACGCTTCGAGTGCCAGGGTGAGCTCAACAAGGTCTTTGGGATCGGCTCGCCACGTGAAGTGCCATCGGGGTGCCTCCTTCATTGGCCAGAGACCCACGAGCATGATGCCGTCCGGCAGTGACATGTCCGAGTGCGCTCCACCGGTCGTCGACTGAGCGCACGTCGGTGCCGGTGGGTGCTGTCCTGAGACAGGAGCATCGTGTCCGTCGGTTCGGGGCTCTAGGGTGGGGCGAAACCGGGGACAGCGGCAGGGGGATGGGGGAGCGATGGGACGCGGCAGGCTCGTGACGCTCGCGGTGGTGGTCGCCGCCGTCCTGCTGGTGCTGGGTGGGGCGGGTGTGTTCTGGGTGCTGCGCACCGAGGGCAGCCCGCGGCAGGTCGCCGCGGATTTTCTGGCGGCCTGGCAGAAGGGTGACTTCCCGGCGATGCGGCGGCTGTCGGCCGGCTCCCCGGCGGACCTGGCCGCCCCGTACATCCAGATGAACGGCGCGCTCGGGGTGACCGCTGTCCGGGTACGGCCCGGGGTGGTCACGTCCGGGTCGCCGCGCAAGGTGCCCTTCACCGCGGCACTGACGTTGCGCAGCGGCGGCACCTGGACCTACCAGGGCGAACTCGCCCTCACCGACAAGGGCCGGCACTGGCGGGTGGCGTGGACGCCGGCGGCCGTGCACCCCAGGCTCGCACCCGGCCAGCGACTGGCGCTGACCGCCACCTGGCCGAGCCGGGGGCACGTCGTGGCCGCCGACGGCTCGCGCATCGACGGCCCCGGCGTGTCGGGCTCGGTCCAGCAGCTTGCGGGCGTGCTGGGCCCGGCCACCGACACCGACGTGCGGCGGCTCGGCCCGCCCTACAAGAAGGGTGACCAAGTCGGGCACGGCGGGCTCCAGCAAGAGATGGAGCACCGGCTGGCCGGTATGCCCGCCACTGGGATCCGGCTGGTGGGCGGCGGCCCTGCCGAGGACATTGGACGCATCGCGGGCAGTAACGGCGCGGATGTGCGCACCAGCTTGGACCCCAAGGTGCAGTCGGCCGCGGCCAAGGCGATCACCCGGCAGAAGAAGCCCGCCGCGCTGGTGGCCCTGCGGCCTTCCACCGGCGAGATACTGGCGGCCGCCAACCAGCCGGGCGGGTTCAGCCGGGCGCTGATGGGTCAGTATCCGCCGGGGTCCACGTTCAAGGTGGTGACCTCGGCGGCGCTGCTGTCGGCCGGGCTGCGCCCAGCCGACAGTGTGACCTGTACCAAGACGGCGAACATCGGCGGCCGCTCGTTCCGTAACTTCGAAGGTGAGGAGTTCGGCGCGCTGGACTTCCTCACCGCGTTCGCGCACTCGTGCAACACGGTCTTCGCCACCGAGGCGACCCGGCGGCTGAAGGCCGCGCAACTGGTCAAGACGGCCCGCGACTTCGGGTTCGGCATACCGATCACGCCGGGCGTCCCGGCGGCCCGCGGCGTCTTCCCGCAACCGAAAGACGACGCCGAGTTCGCCGCCGCCTCGTTCGGCCAGGGCCGGGTGCTGGCCAGCCCGCTGATCATGGCGGCGGTGGCGGCTGCCGTCAAGGACGGCACCTGGCGGCCACCGGCGCTGGTCACCGGCGAGCAGCGCCCACCCGGCCGGCCTCTGGACGCCGCGGTGACCTCCGGCCTACGGCCGATGATGGCCGCCGTGGTCACCAAGGGCACCGCCAAGGACGCGGGGCTGCCGGCCGGGACGGCGGGCAAGACCGGCACCGCCGAGTTCGGGACCGGCGCCAAACCACCGACGCACGCCTGGTTCATCGGTTACCGCGGCGACCTCGCCTTCGCCGTGATCGTCGAGGGCGGCGGCACCGGTGGCAGCGCGGCCGCCCCGCTGGCCGCCGCCTTCCTACGTTCCCTCTAGACGGACGACCAGACCACTCCGTGAACTATGGCCTGTCAGCAGGGTTTGCCGGGCCGCGCTGCCGGAGTCGCAGCGCGGAACCCGCCCCCGAACCCGCGCCTCAGGCGGTGGCTTCGACGGACTCGTCGCCGCTGTGCGCCTCGACGAAATCCTCGCCGAGGACGTCCTTGGCCACCCGCAGGTGGTTCAGTTCGACCTCTCCGTTCTCGGCGACGAAGCCGTCGATGGCGTTGAGGATGCGTTCGACCGTTTCATGGTCGTGGCCCAGACGCTGCTCGGCGTAGACGGCCACGCCCAGCTTGAGCAGCAGCTTCTGTGCGTGCCGGTGCTCGTTCCACTCCTCGACCGCTTCGACGCCGGAATCGACGCCTTTCCCGGTGATCTCGAATGCCTTGGCTATGAAGCTCATGTCGCACCTTTTCTGCGCTTGAGGCCGTTCCGCCGGATGAATGATCAGATATGCGCAGCTGAGATCATAGAGCGCACGGGCCGACCCGTTCGTGCGACCAAGAGAACCGCGTCTTGTTGGCAACTACTGCCAAGGTTTTGAACTGCGCACACCGGCCCGGTTCGTCACCTGGACTGGTTGGCCCCACCTCGTGACCGCTGGAAACCAAGCCATTGCCGACCAGTCAGGCGGGGGCTACCGTTCAATCAACTAATAGGAAACTTTCCTACTTAAGGAGCTCGTTTGGCACGTGCACCGCCTTCAGCGGCACCGCGGTCCGCAAGAAGCGATTCGGGGTTCGGGGGGAACTTCTTCTCTTCTCACATCCGACGGCGTCACCTCAGGAGCTCCCGTGCGACGCATGATCCCTCGTCTCGTCCTGACAGCAATCTCCTCTCTTCTTCTCGCGCTTCTCGTGGCGACGGGGGCACAGGCCGCACCGGCGACCGCCGTCTTCGCCAAGACCTCCACCTGGGATTCGGGCTACCAGGCCCAATACACGATCACCAACGGCACCACGACCACGATCAGCTCCTGGAACGTCGCATTCGACTTCCCGTCGGGCACGAGCTTCGGCAGCTACTGGGACGCTCTGCTCACTTCATCGGGCAATCACCACACGTTCCGCAACCGTGAGTACAACGGGACGATCGCGCCCGGTCAGTCGGTGGCCTTCGGCTTCGTCGTGTCCGGTACGGGCTCGCCGGCGAACTGCACTCTCAACGGAGCATCCTGTAGCGGCGGCACCCCAGGACCCGACACCTCACCACCGACCGTGCCGACCGGCCTGACCGCGGGCAGCCCGACCGGCAGCACCCTGCAGGTGAGTTGGAACGCTTCAACTGACGACGTCGGGGTGACCGGCTACGACCTGTCACGGAACGGCGGGACCCCCACGACGGTGACCGGCACCGGCACCACGGTCACCGGGCTTTCCCCCAACACCACCTACCGCTTCAAGGTGCGCGCGCGGGACGCCGCCGGCAACACCTCCGCCTACACCGCCGAGGTGAGCGGCACCACGAACAACACCACCCCGCCGCCGCCCGGGTCTGGGTTCTCCGCACCCTACGTGGACATGGGCGCCTGGCCGACCCCGAGCCTGACCGCGATGTCCGCGGCCTCCGGGTTGAAGAGCTTCACGCTGGCGTTCATCACCGCGTCTGGCTGCAAGGCCATGTGGTTCAACGCCTATGACCCGCGCCAAGCCTGGGCCAAGGACCAGATCGACGCGATCCGCGCGGCCGGCGGAGACGTGAAGATCTCCTTCGGCGGCGCCAGTGGCGTCGAGCTCGCGCAGGCCTGCACCGACGTGACCTCTCTCTACAACGAGTACAACGCGGTGGTGAACGCCTACGCGCTCCAGCACATCGACCTCGACATCGAGGGTGCGGCGGTCGCCGACCCTGTCTCGGTGACGCGCAGGTCGCAGGCGCTGGCCCGGCTGCAGCAGACCCACCCCGATCTCAAAGTCTCCCTGACCCTGCCGGTGCTGCCCACCGGGCTCGACAACAACGGCTTCGCCACGCTCAAGGCGGCCCACGACGCGGGCGTGAACCTCGACGTTGTCAACGTCATGGCCATGGACTACAACCAGTCGTCCGGCGACTACGGTGACAAGGCGCTTCAGGCGGCGCAGAGCACGTTCGACCAGATCAAATCCCTCTGGCCGAGCAAGACCGACGCCCAGCTGTGGCGGATGGTCGGCGTGACGCCGATGCTCGGCCAGAACGACGACGGCGGTATCTACAACCAGGACGACGCCCGTCAGTTGGTGACCTACGCCAAGGGCAAACACCTCGGGGTGCTCGCCTTCTGGGAGATGACCCGGGACCGCAACGCCTGCACTGGCCCCCTGTACAACTGCACGAACGTCCCGCAGTCGCCGTATGAGTTCTCCAAGATCTTCGCCGGATTCACGGGATGACCATGAAGAGATGGGCCGCAGTGCGGATATTCGCCCTCATGGGCGATGAACATCCTCGTTGACCCCGGCTTCGAGAGCGGCGACCCGAGCGGCTGGTCGTGTGCGGCCACCGCCCGGGTCGTCGCTTCAGTGCGCCTCAGCCGGGGCCGGACCCGCCGTAGGGGAGCCAAGGAACGCGGGGTACTTGTCGCCGGGAGTGAGCTTGCCGCCGTAGAGTTCGGAGATCGTCACGAAGGTGTATCCCTGCTTGGACAGCGTCTTCAGTATGTCCGGCACCGCGGCAACGGTCGTCGGCCGGATATCGTGCATGATGACGATGTGTCCGGGCTTGGCGCCCTTCAATACGCGTCGTTTGATGACGGCGGTGTCGTGATCCCGCCAGTCAACCGTGTCGACGGTCCACAGGATCTGTGCCAGCCCCTTCTGCTTAGTGATCGCGTCTAGCTGCTTATCGGTGGCGCCGTACGTTGGGCGGAACAGCACCGGCGCCTTTCCGGTCACCTGCTCGATGGCATCCTGAGTGCGGACGATCTCCTTCTCCACCGTCGCAGCCGACGCCCCTGCCAATTTGGCGTGCGTATATGTGTGGTTGCCGATTTCGTGGCCCTCGGCGGCTTCGCGCTTGAGCAAGTCGGCATTGGTCGCCACCTGCGACCCGAGCACGAAGAAGGTCGCCTGCGCACCGTTGGCCTTGAGGATGTCCAGCAGCCGCGCAGTACCGGCGATCGGACCGTCGTCGAAGGTCAGCGCGATGCACTTGCGCACAGAGCAGTCGACCTTGGGGGGCTGGGGCGTCTTCTGGCCAGCCGCGCTGTTGATCGGGCGCGCGGCGGCATGTGTTGCTTTCCGATGCGCGGGCGAACAGGCGCTCAGCGCGATCGCGATCACCAGGCCGCCCGCCGGCGCGCCGATCGCAGCAGCCCCCACGATGCCCCATCGCCCGGCCAGCACCCTTATCCTCTCCAGCCTTGTCTCGCATTCCACCGCTGCCCCCTAATTCACCGATTGCCCATGACAACACATAGGTTTGGCGCGGTCACAGGACAATCCCGACAATGTTCCGCATGTCGGGAGTCACAGGCGACAACCCCTCTCTCTTCATACCCACCTGCAGGTCACCAACCGAATCGGGATTTCAAAGTCCGGCTGCGGTCGAGTTCACAGCACGTTATCGCCCTCGATCAGCAGGCCGACGCCATGTTTTGGCCGATCCTTGCGAGTGGCTTTGCCTGGTGTCGACGCATGCTGCGAGGAGGTTTCACCTCACTTCCAGGGAGCAGGTGTTCAGGTGCGCAGGTGCTCGGAGTGAACCGGTCCCTCCGGATCCAGATCACACTGGTGGCCGGTGCTGTCGCGGCACTCGTCTGTCTTTGTGTCTGCACACTCTTGATCGTCGGCGTGCGCAGCAGGCAGATCGACGACGAAAAGCAACGCACCACTGGGGCCGCAGAGCGAGTGATGACTCTCATCAAGCAAGATCGCCTACCAGGGTGTTGCGGCGCGACGGAGCCGAAGCGATCCAGGTCCTGGACGCCCACAAGCGGGCGATCTCGTCGACCGAGCAACTCGCCGGCAAGCCCGCCATGACCACCTTCCGGCCGGACGGTGACCTGCCCGACTACAAGACGCTCTGCCCTCCGGCTGGTCTGAAGGGGTGCATGTCCGTCTTCGCGTTGGACGTCTACCAGCGGGACGGGGTCTGGGTCGTCTACGTGGGGAACCCAGTGATCCCCTGGTACGGGGACCCCGCGCTGCTGTACTTCATGGTCGGCGCGTCGCTTCTGATCATCACGATGGCGGCCGTCGGGACCCACCACGCGATCGGCACAACACTGGCTCCGGTGGACGCCATCCGGACCGAGCTGGCGGAGATCACCGCCACCGGACTCGACCGCCGGGTCCCGGCTATGTGGGGGTACCCGCTGTGAAACCGTTGAGGTCGGTGATCAGGAGCCCAGGGTACGGCGAAGGAACTCGCCGGCCTGCGCGATCGCCGCACGCGGTGCAGGTGTCTGGGTGATCGGGTTGAGCAGCATGAAGTCGTGAATCGTGCCGCCGTAGCGGACCTGGGTGACGGGGACGCCCGCCTGAGTGAGCCTGCGCGCGTACGCCTCTCCCTCTGCCCGCAGCACGTCGTGTTCGCCGTTGATGATGAGAGCCGGCGGAAGGCCGCTCAGCTGCGAGGTCGAGGCTCGCAGCGGTGATGCGGTCGGTTCGGAGCGCTTCGCCTCGTCCGGCAGGTAGGCGTCCCAGAACCACTTCATCGCCGCACGGGTCAGCCACGGCCCATCGGCGTACCGCTCATAGGACGGGGTGTGCAGGTCAGCGTCGGTGACCGGATAGAACAACACCTGGGCGGCGATCGGAGGGCCGCCCCGATCCTTGGCCATCAGGGTCAGGGCCGCGGTCATGTTACCGCCGACGCTGTCGCCGACCAGCGCGATCCGGCTCGGATCGGCGCCCAGTTCGGCGCCGTTGGCGGTGGCCCACTCCAGGGCCGTGTACGCCTGCTCGTTCTGCACCGGGTAGTGGGCCTCGGGGGCCGGGGTGTAGTCGACAAAGACGACGGCGGCCCGCGCGGCGGCGGCCAGCTCCCGCGTCAGCCGGTCGTGGGTGTCCTTGTCGCCCAGGATCCAGCCGCCGCCGTGGCTGTGCACGACCACAGGGAGCTCACCGGCGACGTTCTTCGGCCGGACGATCCGGATGCTGACCTTGCCGGTCGGACCACCCGTGATGACCCTGTCCTCGATGTCGGCCGGCACCAGGTCCACCGGAACGCCGGCCTGGACATCGCGTAACACCTGGCGCGCGTCCTGCGGCGACAGCTCATACAGCGGCGGGCCGCCGGCCGAGGCGGCGGCAAGCTCATCCAGCCACGCCTGGGTATGCGGTTCGATGACCACACCACCGGTCGCCTGGCCCCGCATATCGTCGCTGCTCATCGCGTCCCCCTTGCGCAAAGACCGCCGCAGCGGCCTCGGACTGCCGGATCGGTTGTCCAAAGCTGTATATGCCCAAGCCACTGCGGGTTAGTGCGCGCCCCAGCCCGGGCCGTACGGCCCAGGCTCTGGGCGGGGCGCCCTACTTCGGCCGGTCCGCTGCGGCGAGCTGGGCGGCGCATGTGGCGAGGTAGTCGCGCTCGCCGGAGGGGGCAATATCTAACTGTTTCTACCGTTTGGATCTGTAGTTATGTCGCACTGGAGATGATCATGCGCTTCGGTCATGGTCCGGACGGGCGCCGTTGTGGCGAAACGCTGCCATGGTCGTGACCTGATCCAAGGCTTAGTCTCCCAGCCTCACGGGGCAGGTACGTCTGACATGAGATCAAGACGCATGCGCCACCTGGTGCTTACCGCCACGGCCGTGGTCACGGGCACTGCCGCCCCGGGCTGTGGCGATTGCTCCTCCTCGCCGGTCGCCTCGGGGGGCTCGTCCAAGCCGGTTCCGCTGGTGGTGTACTCGGCGCAGGGCTATGACTCGGCGATGGTCAAGGCGTTTCAGAAGGCGACGGGTATCCCTACCAAGCTCACCGATGACAGCACCGGGCCGCTGCTGGCGCGGGTGCAGGCCGAGCGCGCCAACCCGCAGTGGGGAGTCCTGTGGGTGGACGGGGATGAGCCGTTCGCCGTACTCGACAAGCAGGGGATGCTGGTCAGGCAGTTCCAGCCGCAGGTGACCTATACCGCCGCCGGGCAGGCGGTCGTCCCCGCCGACAAGAGTTACGTGCCGACGGGGCTGACGGTCACCGCCGCGGTCGTCTACGACGAGACCAAGACGCCCAAGCCGCCCACCTCCTGGGAGGAACTGCTGTCGCCGGCGTGGAAGGGTGCGGTCGGGATGAACGATCCGTCGGTGTCGGGCCCGACCTACCCGTTCGTGGCCGGCCGGTTCGCCGGACTCGGCGGGATCTCCCAAGGGGAGGGCTTCTTCAGCGCGCTCAGGGGCAACGGCCTGCACGTGTTCAAGACCAACGCCGACAGCCTCCACGCACTGCAGACCGGGCAGATCAAGATCGCGCTTATCCAGAGCTCGGCCGGCATCGCCGCCGGGCTCAGGGCTCCGCACATCGAGACCACCTACCTGCCGAAGGTCACGTCGCTGCCGAGTGTGATCGGCATCAACGCCAAGGCGCCCAAGCAGGTACAGGAAGAGGCCAAGCGGTTCGCTTCCTTCGTGCTCAGTGCCCAGGGCCAGCAGGTGATGCTGACCGGGGACGCCTCCGGCGACTCGCTGTACTGGCCGATCGTGTCCGGGGTCAGTCCCAACGCCGGGTTGGGCAGCCTGGACTCGGTACCCACCCAGGCCATCGACCCCTACACCTGGGGGCCGCAGGAGGGCGCGATCAACTCCTGGTTCACCAACACGATCGTGCACTGAGGTCATGTCAGAAAACGTGTCCTCAGCGCCCACGGAGCTCATCTCACTGAAGGCCCGCCTCGGATCGGCGTTCCGGGCGGACCGCCGCGCGAGGCCATCGCTGCCCACAGCGCTGACCACCTTGGCCGCCGCAGCCCCCTGGGTGTTGTTCGCCGCGGTGTTCCTGGTCCCGGTGGGCGGCTTTCTGGTGGTCGCGGTCAGCCCTCGGTTGTTCGGCCAGGGCGAGGCGTGGTTCACTCTCGCCAGCTTCCACACGGTGCTGACCGGGTGGAACCTGCACGCCGTCCTCGACACCCTGCTGATCGGCGTCAGTGCCGGAGCGCTGGCCGTCGCCGTCGCGACCTGGCTGTCGTGGCTGCTGGAACGCACCACTGTCGGCGGGCGGGGCCTGTGGCGGATGCTGCTGTGGGTACTGCTGCTGGCTCCGTCCTACCTGGAGGCGTTGGGCTGGACCTGGCTGGTCGAACAGGGCGGAGTGCTGGCCCGCCTGACCGGCCATGATCCGGGGACGCTACGGACGGTGGTGCTCGGCCCGGCCGGGGTGACCTGGGTGCTGGCCACTCGCGGTGTCCCGTACGCGGTCCTGGCGATCTCGGCGTTGCTGCGCGGGATGGGCCGGGAGTTCGAGGACGCGGCACGGACCCACGGGGCGGGCCGGCTGGCCACCGCCCGGGCAGTGCTGCCGATCCTCGCGCCGGCGCTGTGGGCGGGGTTCGCGATCGTGTTCGCCGAGTCGATCAGCGACTTCGGTGTGGCCGCCACCCTGGGCGCCCAGGCGCACTTCCCGCTGGCCACCTACGCGATGTATCAGGCGATCGGGACCTTCCCGGCCCAGTTCGGGCTGGCCGCTGCACTCGGCTGGCTGTTGATGGGCCTGGTGGCACTGGCCCTGTTCGCGCAACGGCGCGCGACCCGGCGGCGCGGCTACGCGGTGCTGTCGGGCAGGACCCGCCCGATCCAGCGGACCGTCCTGGATCGCCGCCGCCACGCCCTGGCCCTCACCGCGACGACGGGCCTGTTCACCCTGGCGGTCGGGGTTCCGTTGCTCGGCGCGGTGCTGGCCTCCTTCCTGCCCTCCAGTGGACCGCCTACCGTCAGTTCCTTCACATTGGCCAACTACCGGCATGTCCTGCACGGCGGGGATCTGCTGGGTCCGCTGCTGTACTCTGCCCGGCTCGCCGTCATGGTGGCCTGCGCCGCGACCGTGTTCGGGTTGATCGCCGGCCAGGCGCTGTCACGCAAGGGCGGCCACTGGAGCAGCCGACTGCTGGACCTGCTGCTGCTGACGGCGATTGCGTTGCCGTCGGTGCTGCTGGCCAGCGGCTACATCTTCACTTACAACCTGCCCATCGCCGGCTCGCTTGGCCTGGACCTGTACGGCACCACCACGCTGCTGGTGCTGGGATACCTGGCGGGCGCGCTGCCCGCGGCCGCCCGGCTGCTGTCGGGGTCGATCGGTCAGATCAACGACAACCTGTTGGCGGCCGCCCGCGTACACGGCGCCTCACCGGCACGGGCGTGGCTGCGGGGCGTGCTGCCGCTGGTGGCCGGCCCCCTGCTGTGGGTGTGGCTGGTCTCCTTCGCCACCACCGTGTTGGAGTTCCCGATCTCCCAGATGCTCGCCCCACCCGACGGGCGTCCCCTCGGGGTCGCCATCACCAAGCGCCTGGAGGGCTACGACTTCGGCGGCGGTGGCGCGATGAGCGTGCTCGCCATGGTGGCGACCCTCAGCGTGATCGGGATTGCCCTGGCCGCCACGCGACGTCTCCTGCCTGCGGCACGGGGACTGGAGGGACAACGATGACCGGAAGCCCACCTCAGGATCAGGGCATGGACCTGCACGTGGAAGCTCTCACCCGGACCTTCGGTACGACGACGGCCCTGGACCGGGTGACCTTCACCGCCCCCGCCGGCCGGTTCCTGGTGCTGCTCGGGCCTTCGGGGTCGGGAAAGAGCACACTGCTACGCTGCCTGGCCGGGATCGACCGCGCCGACACCGGGACCATCCGGCTCGGAGAGCGTATCCTGGCCGGTGGCCACGCCGCCTTCGTCCCCCCGGAGCGCCGAGACCTGGCCATGGTCTTCCAGGACTACGCGCTGTGGCCGCACATGACCGCACTGGCCAACGTCGGTTTCGCGTTGAGGCGCCGCGCGCTCGGCGCGGCTGAGACCCGCCGCCGGGCTGCCGCCATGCTGGAACGTGTCGGCTTGGCAGACCGGTCCGGCCACTATCCGCACCAGATGTCGGGCGGGCAGCAGCAGCGGGTGGCGCTCGCCCGCGCTCTGGTCGGTGCCCCCCGGCTGCTGCTGTTCGACGAGCCGCTGTCCAACCTGGACGCCGACCTGCGCGAGCGGCTTCGGGTGGAGATCGCCTCACTCACCCGCGAGGCCGGGGCGACCGCGGTCTACATCACCCACGACCAGACCGAGGCGCTCGCCCTGGCCGACGAGATCGGCGTCATGCACAACGGCAGCCTCCTCCAATACGGCAGTCCGCAGGACATTTACCGCCGTCCTGCTTCCCCGCTCGTCGCGCGCTTCACCGGCATGGCCGGAGAGATGAACGGCGTCGTGGAGATGGACGAGCACACCGGGGATCACACCATCATCCGGGTACGGGTCGCAGACGGCCTGCTCAGCGCGAGCGCGACCGAACGGATCCTTCCCGGTACCCCCGTCACGATCCTCATCAGGCCGGCCGCGACCTCGCTTGCCCCCTGCAGCAGCGGCCAGGGAATCCCCGGCGTCATCCGCGACACCGCCTACCGGGGCCACGGTTACGACCACGTCGTTGAAACAGCTCGCGGAGTCCGGCTGACCGGCGTGCACGACCCACGCGCCTGGCCGCGCGAGGACCAGGTGCGCCTCGTTGTCGATCCCGCCGGGTGTCTGGCCTTGCCCTGTGGGGATCAAAAACCCGGTTTGGCTATGCGACCGGGGAGTATTCGTTGATCAGCCCGCTGTGATCCGCTCTCCGCCGCCGGTGGTTGGTCATCTTGGGTTGTCGCAGGGGTCAGGTGTCGGTGGCCAGGGGTGTGGAGCGGTAAGTGCGCCAGATGGTGAGGTCGTAGCCGATGGCGAGGGCGGCGCCGAGAAGCAGAGGCGCGCCGACCGCGCCGAGTGGTCCGGTGAACATTGCGGTGGCGGCGATGGGACTGATGGAGACGGCGACGCTGCGGGCCAGGCTGGTCATGCTGGCCGCTGCGGTGCGGTCGGTCGGCTCCACGATCGCTGCGGTGAAGGCCTGGCGTGCCGGCACGTCGATCTTTGACAGGGTCTGGCGGATCAGGAGCAGGACGACGGCGCTACCAAGGCCAGGGGCGAAGGCGATGCAAGCGAGGGTCAGATTGGAGATGAAGTGCGGCACCACCATGGCGGCGAGCAGTCCTCTGCGGGCCGCCAGCAGGGGCGCGGCGAGCTGGGCGAGTGCGGGCAGGAGGTTCGCGGCGAAGAACACCAATCCCAGCTGCGTGGTGCTCGCACCGTAACGCTGGGCGAACCACCAGGCTAAGACGGCCTGCACGACAAGCCCGCCCGCGAAGGCGTCGACGGCGAACAGGGCGGCCAGCCAGCGGACCCGGCGCGGCAGTCGTGAGGTGGTCACCGGTGCTGCCGTGCCGCAGGCATCAGCGGGAGGGCGGCCGCCTGCTGCCTCGGCAGCCGGTGAGAGGGCGAGAAACAGCCCTACGGTGCAGGCCGCCAGCAGAGCGTAAAGCGCGAAGGCAGCATGCCCGGGGGACGTCACATGCTGGAGCCCCAGGACGGCCACGGCCAGCCCTCCCAGCGCGCCGGCGGCCAGCGCCGTCACGTTGTAGACGGTGAACAGTCCCGTCAGCTGTGACAGCTCACAGGTCTGAGCGAGGATCGACTGCTCGACCCCGGAGAAGGGGGTGTTGTCGTTGGTGGACGGCGAGATCGTCCCCACGAACGCCGCAGCTACCAGCGCCGGATAGCACTTGCTGACCGCGAAAACCACACCGGTAACTGCCATCAGGCAGCCGCACACGATCAACACGCGCCGCCGCCCCAACCGATCGGCGGACAAGGCCAGCACCAGACTGGAGGCGACCGAGCCTGCCGACGCGGTCGCTAACAGCAGTCCGGTCTGCCACGGAGCGGCACCATCCTGGGTGAGCACCTTCGCCAGCAGCACGCTGGTGCATCCATAGCCGAACGTCCGTAACGCTCGCGCGGCAATGACCAGATGCGCATCCCGCACCCTTGTACCCCGAAATGCCCGTCTGACCTGCGCTGTTGTCATGGCCCAGTTGAACGACAGACCAAGGCGTGGGGAAACCAGCCACGCCGACCGTCGCGAACATCGGCGCCAGGGTGTCCCGGAACATGCACGTTTCGGACAGACCTATCTGAGCGCGGACAGGCTGGCCGTACCGTCTTCGTCGGCGGGTGGTCGCCACCCAGCACCCGCCCGCAGCCGACGGTGCAGCGCCCGTTCCCTCAACTCATCCGGATTCGGCGGGCTTTTTCGGCTCCGGAAGGCAGGCTCGAGGACTGGGAAGGGTATGTTGTGGGCCGCTGCTGGGCAGCATTTAGGATGTAGTGGGGCGTTTCCGGCGGTGGCGGCCCGCTGTTGACCGCCATCACCGGCCAATGGTCCCTACTCGAAGGCTTACGAGTAGGAGTGTGCTCATATGAGCCCCGCAGCTCGCTGGAGGCCCAGCCCTCCCGACGCCAAGACCCGCACGCCGTATCCACCTGGATCGGGGACCAGACCGGCCAAAGCGAAGAGAGGGCGGCAATGAGCCTCGGCTTCCTGTTCGCGTCGGTCTTTCTGGCGTGCGCGGTCGAGGCGGTCGAGGCGCTGACGATCGTGCTTGCTGTGGGCACCACCCGCGGATGGCGGCCTACGCTGCAGGGGGTCGCAGCCGGCCTGATGGTGCTGGCGGTGACGGTGGCGCTGCTGGGACCCGCGCTGACACTGGTGCCGATCAGCGCGTTGCGACTGATCGTCGGCGGCCTGCTGCTGGTGTTCGGCCTGCAGTGGCTGCGCAAAGCCATCCTGCGCGCGTCAGGCTGGAAAGATCTGCACGACGAGGATGCCATCTACACCCGCGAGAAGCAGGCCGCCCAACAAGCCCAAGCCCGCCGGACCGGAGTGGTCGCCGACTGGTACGCCTTCACTCTGGCGTTCAAAGGTGTGCTGCTGGAGGGCCTGGAGGTCGCGTTCATCGTTTTGACCTTCGGCGCCAACCAGCACAACATCCCCGCAGCGATCATCGGCGCCGCCGCGGCCGTCCTCGTGGTGACGGCGGCAGGGCTGGCCGTACGGGCGCCACTGGCACGGGTACCGGAGAACACCATGAAGTTCGCCGTCGGCGCCATGCTCACCACCTTCGGGATCTTCTGGGGTGCGGAAGGTGCCGGAGCCCGCTGGCCGGGATCAGACGCCGCCCTACTGCCCCTTCTAGCGCTGGTCGTGGTGTTCTCTGTGGCCGCCGTGCTGGTGCTGCGGCGAGCACGCGGCCGCCGTGAGGATGCCGACCATGCCGGTGCCCCCGCCACGCCGGCGGAGGCGAACTGATGCGAGCTCTTCGATCGTTCCTCAGCTTCTGGTACGACTTCATCGTCGGCGACGACCCGCTGGTCGCCGCCGGTGTGGTGACCGCCCTCGCCATGACCGCTCTCCTGGCCCACGCCGGGCTGCCGGCCTGGTGGCTGCTGCCCGCCGCCGTCCTGATGCTCCTGGCCGGGTCACTGGCCCGCGCCACCCGCCGCCGCTGACCGGGCCGGACCGGCGGCACTGCAGGCGCCCCGGGCCGCCGAGTGATCTTCGCTGAGCCAGGTCGGGCTGAGCTCCTGACACTGCGTGAGCCACTCGGCGGCCCTCTATCCTCCGGCCTCAGTGGTGGTCGCGCGGCTCAGCTGCCCGTGATGGCCTCGAGTAGTTTGCGGCGTTGCTGTTCACCCAGACCACCGACCCTGCGGTTGATGTCGATCCCGGCCTGTTCCATCAGCGCGGCGGCCTTGGCCGGACCGTACCCGGGGATGGCCTTGAGGATTTGGGTCACCTTGGTCTTCTTGGTGATTTGATCCTCACGCTTCAGCACGTCGGCGAGAGTGATCGTGCTGGACTTCACCGCAGCCAGGAGTTCACTGCGTTCCCGCCGGGCCTGCTGTGCCTTCTCCAGCGCCTCGGCGCGCTGCTCGGGGGTGAGCGTCGGCAGAGCCATTGAACGTTCTCCTTCACCTATTCATGGGCCCGCGCACGACGCGCAGGCAACCCACCCATCATGGCGGGACCGTACGACATAGGTGTTCCGGACGAAGGACCAGGTCTTTGACACGAGCCCGACTCGCGCGCGCCACGGCGCGTTCTATCGCCCGGCGACGTTGATCGCGGTCTTGGCCAGGGTGGTGTCCTGGAGGATGGTCGCCTAAGACAAGGGTGAGGGTTCGGTGAGATAACGCTGCAGTGTGGGGGCGAGGCCGGACACCAGGGTCTCGGCGGGCATCGCGACCGCCGCCGGGAAGCGCAGGACGTACCGGCACAGCGCCAGGCCGAGGAGCTGACTGGACAGCAGGACCGCGCGCTCCTCGCCGATCAATTCGGAGATCTGGCCGGCGAACACGTCGCGCAGCCGCTCGGACGCCACCTCGTTAGTGATCGCCGAGCGCAGCAGCAGGACCAGGACGTCGTCTTCTTCCCAGCGGTCCAGGAAGTGCCGCACCAGCGTTTCACCGAGCCGTTCGGGCGCGATGCCGCTCAGGTCGGGTAGCCGCAGGTCCACGTCGACGGCGGCGGCGAACAGCCCGTCCTTGGAACCGTAGTAGCGCATGACCATCGATGGGTCGATGCCGACGTCGCCGGCGATCGCGCGGATCGTGGCCCGTTCGTATCCGTCGGTGGCGAAGCGGCGGCGGGCGGCGGCCAGGATCGCCCCGCGGGTCTCCTCGGAGCGCTGCGTGAAGGCCATACCCACAACTGTAGGTCAACATGCGTTGGCAAACGAATCCGGGAGCGCGTTGGCCGTCACAGGTGTCCCTTTGGTGATCACCATTCAGGGCCGGGTGGCGGCGACCCCGGCCGAGGGGGGCGACAACGCCCCTCCGGTACGGCCCGATGCGATCTCTGGGAGAGTTGATCCAGCATCGGGTGGAGGTGGACGTGGAACCGGAAGAGTTGCTGGAGTCCGCCAGCCTGGCCGAGTTGTCGATGCGGAGGCTCCGGCACGAGATTCTCAGCGGCGCCCTCGCGCCGGGCGAGCGGTTGATCGAGGAGCAACTGACGCAGCGGTTCGGGATCAGCCGGGCTCCGTTGCGAGAGGCACTGCGGTCGCTGGGGCAGCAGGGGCTGGTGGAGCATCTGCCGAGGCGCGGGGCCCGTGTCGCCCAGTTGTCCGCGGCCGATGTCGACGAGTTGTTCGGGCTGCGGGACGTGCTGGAGCGCTATGCGGTCCAGAGGGCGTTGCCGTTCCCCGGTGCGCAGAGCCTGGGGAGGCTGGCCGGGGCGCTGGAGACGATGACCGTGGCGGCGGAGTCGGGTGACACGTTCACCGAGAACGACGGGCATCGCCGGTTCCATGTCGCACTGGTCGAGCTCGCGGGCCACCGTCATCTGCTGCTCGCGTACGAGCCGGTCATCCTGAAGTTGCAGCTCTACATGGCCGCGAACCTTCGCAGGGAGGCCGAACAGCGGGCCCCGGCCGAGGGGGTGGAGCGGCATCGCCGCCTGTTCGACGCCATCGCCTCGGGCGACCCCGGCACCGCGCTCGACGCGCTCTCCAGCCACGGTGCTCGGACGTACATAGGCTGACCCCGCCACCGCGAAACGCGACTCGCGGCATGGATAGACGGAGCTAACGGTGCCGTAACAGGAGAGGGCGAGCGCCGACACAAATTCTGTCGACAATCGACGAAAGAAGTACCCGAGGGAACGGAGTCACCGTGTCCGGTCCGCTTCTCGTCGAGGCCGATCCCTACCCGTACGGATTCGACCCGAGACACACCGCGCTTCTGCTCATCGACATGCAACGCGACTTCGTCGAACCAGGGGGCTTCGGGGAGACCCTGGGCAACGACGTGAGCCTGCTCCGTCAGGTCATCCCGCCTCTCCAGGAGGTACTGGCGGCAGCCAGGGCGGCCGGGCTCATGGTCGTCCACACCCGTGAGGGTCATCTGCCCGACCTGTCCGACTGCCCACCCGCCAAGCTCAACCGGGGTGCTCCCGCACTACGCATCGGAGACGCCGGGCCCAAGGGCCGGATCCTGATCCGCGGGGAGTACGGCCACGACATCATCGACGAGCTCACTCCCGCAGACGGAGAACTCGTCGTCGACAAACCCGGCAAGGGCTCCTTCCACGCGACCGGTCTGGACGACGTCCTGCGTGAGAAGGGCGTGCGAAGCCTCATCGTCACCGGCGTCACCACCGAGGTGTGCGTGCACACCACCGTGCGGGAGGCCAACGACCGGGGCTACGAATGCCTGGTCCTGTCCGACTGCGTCGGCTCCTACTTCCCGGAGTTCCAGCGGTACGGACTCGAAATGATCGCGGCCCAAGGCGGGATCTTCGGCTGGGTCGCACCATCGGGGGCTTACCTGAAGGCACTCCAGGAACGGAGCTGAACCATGACCACGACGACCGGCCCGACACGCCTCAACCTGTCCTGGTGGGTGAGCGGGGACACCAACGCCTTCTTCGGACTCGGTTTCAACGTGATGGTGAACGTACTGGTGCTGAGCGGGCTCTGCCTGGGCGTCGTTCATCTGCCCGGCTCCGACGTGTTCGGCATCATTCTGCCGGCGATGGGCGTGCAGCTCCTGATCGGGAACGTGTACTACACCTATCTCGCCCGGCGGCTGGCCCGCCGTGAGGGCCGCGACGACGTGTGCGCCATGCCGTACGGGCCGAGTGTGCCGCACATGTTCATCGTCACCTTCGTGATCATGCTGCCCACCTACCTCGCCACCAAGGATCCCGTGAAGGCCTGGGCGGCCGGGCTGGCCTGGTGCTTCATCATCGGCATCATCGTGCTGATCGGCGCCTTCGTCGGTCCGTACATCAGGAGGTTCACGCCGCGGGCGGCCATGCTGGGCACTCTGGCGGGAATCTCGATCGCCTTCATCTCGATGCGGCCCGCCGCGCAGATGTGGGAGGCGGCCTGGATCGCGCTGCCCGTACTGGCGATCATCCTGATCGGGTTCTTCACCGACCTGAAGCTGCCCGGCAACATTCCCGTAGGCCTGGCCGCGCTGCTGGTGGGCACCGCCATCGGCTGGATCGGCGGCTACATGCATCCCGCCGACGTCACAGCGGCCGCCAAGGACATCTCGCTGAGTCTCCCATCGCTCAACATCGGCCGGCTGACCGACGGGCTGAGGGAGGTCTCGCCGCTGCTGGCCACCGCCATCCCGCTGGGCATCTACAACTTCACCGAGGGCATGAGCAACGTGGAGAGCGCGGCCGCCGCGGGCGACTCCTACAATCTGCGGTCAGTGCTGCTCGCCGACGGGATCGGCGCGGTGGTCGGCTCGATGCTGGGCTCGCCGTTCCCGCCCGCCGTCTACATCGGCCACCCGGGGTGGAAGTCGGCCGGCGGCCGGACCAGTTACTCGATGGCCAGCGGTGTCGTCATCGCGTTGTTCTGCTTCCTCGGCATGTTCTCCCTGCTCGGCGCGGTACTACCGGCCCCGGCGATCGTGCCGATCCTGCTCTACATCGGCCTGCTCATCGGAGCGCAGGCGTTCCAGGCCGTACCCAAGGAGCACGCGGTGGCAGTGGTGATGGCCATCATCCCCAACATCGCGGCCTGGGCCCAGGGCTATATGGACAATGCCCTGGCGGCGGCCGGGACCACCGCGCAGAAGGTCGGCTACGCGGCCATAGCCCAGAGCGGCACGGTCTACAAGGGCACGGCCCTGCTGGGCGGTGGCGCGGTCCTGGCGGGCCTGGTCCTCGGCTCGACCGTCGCCTTCGTCATCGACCGGTCCTTCATCTGGGCCGCCGGGTACTCGCTGTTCGGCGCGGCGCTGTCCTTCATCGGTCTCATCCATGGAGTGAAGGTCGAATGGAACGCGAACGGCCAGGTCGCGCTCGGCTACCTGTTCGCGGGGCTGGTCTTCCTGGCCTTCGCCTTCGTGAAGCCCACGGTGGCGGGCGCAGCGGCGGACAGGGGCGCCGCGGTGCCCGCTCTGCTCACCACCTCGGACGTGGATCAGTTGA
>JAOPYO010000135.1 GCA_025964575.1 Actinomycetes bacterium | reverse complement strand
CTGCCCTCAAGATGCTCGCCCGCCGCTCCGCCGTCCCGGTCGAGCTTGATGTACGCGCTGACCGGCGGCCGGCGGAGCGCGTCGAGGTGGCCGTCTACTACATCGTGTCGGAGGCGCTGACGAACGTCGCCAAGCACGCACACGCGTCCGTGGTCCACGTCGACCTCACGGTCGACGATGCGATCGTCCGGCTCTCGATCCGCGACGATGGGATCGGAGGAGCCGATCCCAGCCACGGCTCGGGTCTCATCGGTCTCCAAGACCGCGTCGCAGTGCTCGGCGGCAGCATCGAGATCGCGAGCCTGGCGGGAGACGGCACATCACTGCTTGTCACGATTCCGACGTGGTGATGCGTGAGGTCAATCCATAACGCCTACGAGCCAGGCCGGACGGGCTCGCTCTCGAGATTCGGCTCGGCGCCGAAACCGCATGATCGACCGCGAGAACCACCACCGCGCGTGGGTGAGTTCTGCGTGACGCCCCACCGACTTGAACCCCATCCAGGGCATGGTGATCACACCACGTCGAATCCGCCAACTATGGTGATCACGCAGCCGCCGGCATAGCGCCGGCCGTGCACGGGTCTGTCTGGCTCGCCGTTGGGGGCACATCACGGCGACAAGGGCTGACTTATTAATATGGCTGGAGGTGTGGCGCCGCAGGCTCTGCTGGCTGTCCTGATGGGTCCAGAAGCAGCCAGCCGGATGCGTTCAGGCAGGAAATACCTAACGCGAACCTGCACTCCCGCGCCAGCGGCGACTCGTACATCACCGGTGGACGCAACCCGTTGTCCAGGCTTGGTGGTGTCCACCGCCGAGACAGTAACACCACGTGTTACCATTTGGCATGGGTACGAAGCGATTCAGCGTCAGCACCAGGGATGAGACTCACGATCGTATCCGGGCTCACGCGGAGTCCGCCGGAGTGGACATCTCCACCTACATGATCGCCGCTGCCGTCCAGCAGATGATCCGGGACGATCAGGCCACCGCCTCGTTCGCCACCATCGACGCCGAGATCGCCGCGGACGAGGCCGGCAACGGAAAGGTCGCCTGACGGTGCCCCCTCGCGACCACCTCGCGGATCACCCCGACACGCTGACCGGTGAGCGAGCGGTCTACTACGACGCGGGCATGCTCATCGCGCTGCTCGACAAGGAAACGCGGGCGCGAGCCACCCACGAGGCACTCAAAGCCTCCCCGCACCGGCCCATCATCACCGGCCCGGTGCTGGCCCAAGTATGGCGCGACGGTCCCGCGACCGTGCACACACTCAATGGGATCGTCCGCGACTGCACGATCCTGCAAGCCAAGGATGACCTCGGCCCGATCCGTGGCCTCGAAGAAGGAATCATCGGCTGCCTCCCCTGCCATCGCGTCTACCGGCGAGCAGACTTCCAACGCGCCGGGAAGATGCTCGGGAAAGCGGATCTTCCTGCGAAGAAGAAACTGGACGCCGTGGACGCATTGATCATCGCCGCTGCGGCCTGGCACGGACCCTCCCTGATCCTCACCACCGACGAAGGCGACCTCACCGCCTACCGGGCCGCACTCGACACACACCAGATCGACATCTTGTCGATCGGCTGAAGACTGCATCAGCGACCGGGAGGCGGAGCGCCAAGATGTGCGACTCCGCCTGATCGCGAGTTCAGCCGCACGACGAATCGGGGAGCGCGATCATCGCCGGGGGGCGCCTGACTCACGACGTGACGGCTTCGTACAGACGTTCCCTGTCGCGGAAGACAGCCGTTTCGCGCCGCGAAGTGAAGCGAAGCCAGGACGAACGGGCGACGAGCGGCGGCCACATTCGGCGACAAGGTGGGGCCAGAGCGAAGGTGTGAGCTGAGGATCCGGCCAGGTTGGCGACCGCCGGCCTCCCGGCTGGTCCGCGAGGCGGCGGAACGGCACGGGCTGTACCAGGCGACGGGTAAAGCGGTTCAATGTCACAGGTGTGGAAGTGGCGAGGCTGACGTAACTCGTTCTCATGCGGGCAGGCTGAAGTCATCCGGCCCAGGTGGAAGCCATGAGGCAGTCGGATTGTGCTTCCCACCCACCAGGCCCGGGAGCGGCCTGAGGCGTGGCTCGGCCGTCACGCTACAACGAGGAGTAATGGACATGGCACGCAAGGTGATCTACAGGCAGTCCGGAGACCCCGCGGACGTTCTCTCCGTCGCGGAGGTCGACGCCCCTGGACCACCTGGAGCGGGCCAGGTACTGGTGCGGGTGCACGCCTTCCCGATCCACATCGGCGACCTAATCGGCATCCAGGGCCCCTACCCCTCGCAGACCGCGTACCTCGCTCCCGGCATCGAGGCCACCGGCATCGTCGAGGCGGTAGGACCCGACACGCCCGTAGCCACCGGGATCACCACCGGAGCGCGCGTGTCCTTCTTCCCCCACCCCGGTGCCTGGAGCGAATACGTCCTCGTCCCGGCGGAGTTCGTCGTCCCGGTGAGCGACGATGTTCCCGACAGCATCGCCGCCCAGATGCTGGCCAATCCCATCACCGTGATCATGTTGCGGCGCGAGCTCGAAAAACACGCCACGGTCGGCTACAACGGCGTCTTCCTGCAGACCGCCGCCGGCTCCAACGTCGGCCGCCTGCTGTCCGCTGTCGCCCAGTACCACGCAATCCAGCACATCAACATCGTCCGCAGCGACGCAGGCGCTCAGACGCTGCGAAAGCGCTACCCGGACGTTCCCGTAGTCTCCACTGCTCAGCCCACGTGGAAAGAAGAGATCCGCGAGCACATCGGGGCACGGCCCGTTCCTGCCGCGGTCGACCCCGTAGGCGGCACGCTCGCCAAAGACCTCCTGCAGTTGCTCTCGCCCGGCGGAACCCTGATCACCTACGGCGTCCTGGCCAAGGAGCCCATCCCCGTCCACGCCGGGGACCTCCTTGGCACTAGCCTCGGGCTGCGGGGCCTGACCGTCCTCCGCTGGGCGCAGACCGTCTCCGCCGAGCAGCGCGCCCACGACATGGCCACCGCCGCCCAGCTCATCGCCCATGGGGCAGCCGAGGCATTCGACGTGGCAGCCCAGTACGACATCGACGAGATCACACAGGCCGTTGAGTACGCGGTCCGCCCAGGAAAGACCGGCACCGTTCTCGTCACCATCCCCTGACCCCCGCCGCGCCTCCCGGGCGCGTCCAGGACGAGGCGAGGCAGCTTGGCCTTCGATACTGGAATCTGAATGCAGAAACTGGCGGTCACGTGATGATCATGGGAACTGGCCCGCCAGCGGACGCATCTGCGACGCTGATGACGCTCGTTGATCTTGCTCGGTCCTACCTGTCGCCACTGTCGCAGATGCGCCGCAAGCCCGGCCACCGCGAAGGTCAGCGACCGGCTTTGCAGTGGCGGAGGTCATAGGCAGGTGCACGGCGTGTCCATAAGGGCCCGGCCCGGCCACACCACGGAGACGTTCAGGATCTTTCCATGTGATCGCGTGTGCATCAGTGCAGCCTGATGTCGCATCCGTCGTCGCCAGTGCCGTCTCGGTGATGATGCCGTGGCGGTACCGGTTGGCCAACAACGGTCTGAAACCTCCCGCCCACGAACCTTCGGGCATGATGATCTCCGCAATGTGATCATTTCTACGGCGCCGTGGAGGCCCGAATGTTCGGACGGATCGCTGTGAGCGTGGCTGTAGCGTGTACGGCACTTGCTGTCAGTGGCGGGCCAGCGTCGGCTGCGCCGGTGAAGCACTCGTTCACCCTCAATACGGTGAAAGGTGTCTCGGCTCACGGCTGGTGGAGCAAGGGCAGGAAGTACGTCACGGTCAGACTCTGCGTGAAGGACACCTTCCACGACCACCGACGTGGAGCATTCGTGGTCGCTTGGTCCGGCAAGAAGCTAAAGGGCAACGCCATCGACCCGGGCATCGACGCCGCCAGCGTGTCGAGCGAGCAGTACCGCAGAACGGTATGCGAGACCTATTCGCTGCAGCTCGCCCAGCACCTGTGGGTGTTCCCGGGCACCATCTACAACTCCGCCGAGTACGGGCACAAGAACAAGGCAAAACGGCTCTACTGACACTGAGCCATTCTCAGTAACCGAAGATCACGTTGGGTGATCCTCAGACGGTGCGGTCGTTCGCCGAGCCGCTCGATGCCCCGGGCGTCCGTCCGGTTGAGGAAGTGCAGTCCCGCCCGCCACAGCGCCTCGCCCGCCAGCATCAGACCGCTGAAGCCGAGGACGTAGGGTAGGAGCGCGGCGAGGTCGCTCTCCCCGCCGCCGGACAGGTGCCCCACCAGGGCGGCCACCACCAGCGGTGTCAGGTAGAACAGGCAGATGTTCCCGAGCGCCGGGAGCGTCATCGCCGGAAGCGACATCCGCCACTGGCGGCGCAGCTCGCCGCGGTAGTAGCGCAGGGACAGCAGGACCGCTCGTTTCCGCGGCGACTGGCCATCCCGGGAGCCACCTCGTAGTCCGAGCACAGCCATCCGCCCTCCCCACGCCACCGGTTTCCCCATGCTGCCTCTGGCCGTCCGGGGAAGGCGAACGGTTTTCCGCGGGCGCTTCCGGGCGTTCACGTGGTATCAAGGGCCCGAACTGCATCGTTCTCAGCTGGTTGATCCACCCCGAGTTTTCCGGACAGGTCGCGGCGGATCCGAAGCTCGAGCAGATCGTCCCCCGCCGCCCACTCGTCCACACCCACATCCGGTGGGATCGGCTCCATGCAGCCAAGCGGGCACCAGCTGTGTCCGGCCCGGGCACGCGAGATCACGTCTGTACGCGCACGTGAATGTGGCGCATGCCGTGCGATGCATCGCTACGCTCGATCGCCGTGGCGAGGTTGAGCCGACGGGATCTGGATGCGTTAGTCGAGCAGGCGACGGTCGATGCCGGAGCTGGTACGTAGGTCAGCCTCCGGGCTTGGGCCGAACCAACACCAAGCCGCTCCCGCAAGGTATCGGCGGCCACCGGGTGTCCGTGATCAGCGCGGTGTTGCGCATCGATGCCACGAGCTCGTTCCAGCAATTCCTCATAAGACGCATTGACTGACCCGCCCTTACGGCGAAGCGTGCGACCACCATTCGCGTCGTTCCGCTGCCGTGCCACCACTGACTGTTGTTCGACACGGAGTCGCACACCAGAGCCTGACTTGTGCGGCCACAACCGGATCCGCCCGCCACGGCTGTCCGCGTGCACAGATCTGGGGTGCCGTCCGACCGCATCATCGGAGGGCTCACCCTTGGTTTGCGGACCGCACCACCCAGCGTTGCGCTTGGACCACGATCCAGGGCGGCCCGGCCCCCGATGACAGTGGTTACGAGGCCAGTGTCTGGACGGATACCTGCCAGAGCCGCGCGGCCGCTTCAGGGTCGAGTGCGTACGCCGCGACGCCCTGGCGGGTACCCGGCTGATTCAGTCCTGCCTCATTGCAGTCCTCGAAGTACCGGCCGCCGATGCCTTCGAGTAGTGGTGAGGTCGCGACCAGCACGGAGGTGGCGGCGCCCTGCTCCGGCGTCTTCCATGCCGGGGCGCCGCCACCGGCCTGGGCGCGCAGCCGGTCGAGATCTTCGTCGGTGACGTACCGCTGCAGGTTGGTGCGGATCCCGCCGGGCATCAGCGCGTTGACGGTGATGCCGTCGTTCGCCCAGCGCTTCGTCGCCTCGACCGCGAACAGGACGTTGGCCGTCTTGGACTGCCCGTATGCGGCCCACGGCTCGTATGCGCGCTCCCGGAAGTGGATGTCCTCGAAGACGACCGGTGAGCGCAGGTGCGCGCTTGAACTGACCGACACGACGCGGGCTCCGCCGGCCGCAGCGAGCGCCCGGTGCAGTCCCGTGGCGAGCGCGAAGTGGCCGAGGTGGTTCGTGGCGAACTGCATCTCCCAGCCCTGCGGCGTGCGCATCTCCGGTGATGCCATCACGCCGGCGTTGTTGACGATAATGTGCAGCGGGCCGTCCCACGCGGCGACGAACGACGCGACGGATGCCTGGTCGGCGAGGTCCAGTGGCGCGACGAGGACCTGTTTGTTGCCGGTGCTCGCGATGATGTCCTCGGCGGTGCGCTCCCCTGCCTCGGGGTTGCGGACCGCCAGGGTCACCTGCGCGCCCGCGCCGGCGAGCGCCCGGGCGGTCTCGATGCCGATGCCGGACGCCCCGCCGGTCACGATGATGCGGCGGCCGGTGAGATCGATACCTTCCACGACCTCGGCGGCGGTGGATTCGGCGGCGAACGGCGTGGTGATGGGTGTGGTCGCAGTCATGATCTTTCCCGTCTCGCTGAGCTGTGCGGATCGGGAGGCCGACCGGTACACCGTGAAACGGAGGAGCCTCCACTAAGAAGGACTCTAATCGGAATATCCTCCGCTTAGCAAGTTGCGCCTCCGAAGTGGATGGCCGGGGTGTCCCGCGTCAAGATGGCCAAGGGTCAAGTCGTCTCCTCGAGCCTGGCGGCGATGCGCTGGAGCACATGCTGGTTGGCCCTGCGGACGGCGATCGGGAGCAGGGCGGCGTGGCCTGGGATGCGGAAGCCGCCGGTGGCTGCCATCAGGGTGCCCAGCTCGTTCTCGATGTCGCTGAGGATCCGCCATGCCAAGTCGAAGGGGGTGGGGATGATTTTCTCTGCGAGCTCCGCGCCGAAGATTCCGGCGGCCATCACGCGGAGCCGCCGGACCTGGTCGAAGTCGGCCACGGGCCAGGACGAGCTCATGCGCTCCATGCCTTCCGGAAATTGTCGCGGGCCCGGTGCAGCCGGGACTTGACCGGCCCACCGGCAGCGCCAGCAGCGCGGCGGCCTCGGCTTCGTCGAGACCTTCGAGGTCGCGGAGCACGAGAACCGCCCGGTGTTCGGGCGCTGTAGACATCAGGGGATGGCCGAATCGACGTGGTCGATGGGTCCGCTCAGCAGGTCGCTCGCCGACCGGTGGATCTTCGCCAGTGCGCTCAAGAGGTACTCGCGTTCGGTCTCGGTGAGGTCTGCGGTGACCTTTTCCTCCATGAACCGCCGTTCCGCCTCGATCGGCTCCTGCAACGCGCGCCCCGCGTCCGTGAGCCAGAGCCGGACGAGGCGGTTGTCCCGGTCGTCACGGCGCCGGGTGAGCAGCCCTGCGGTGGTCATCCGGGTGGCCATCTTGACGACGGTGGGCGTCGTGACGTGCAGCGCGGCGGCGATCTCGCCGGGCGTGCTGCCATCTCGTTCCCACAGCGCCGCGAGCAGGTGGTTTTGCCCGAGGTGCAGCCCGTGGCGCCGCATGGCCCCGTCGGCGAGGGCCCGGAGAACCTTCGTGGTTTTGCTGTGCAGGTCTAGGAACTCAGGCATCGCGGCCTCCGGTGATGTACGGAACCGGCCGATCAGGCCGCCGACAGGTCGATTGACGGCTAATCATTTACCGGCTAACGTTTTTTCGGTAATCGTTAGACGGCAAACGACCCTCGGGAGCCCCAATGATACTGGTCACCGGAGCCACCGGAAACATCGGCCGCGAACTCGTCCGCGAGCTCGATGCGAAGGGCGCCAAACTTCGCGTCCTCGTCCGCGACCCCGCCCGCGCCGCCGGACTGCCCGAGCGCGCCGAACGCGTCGTCGGCGACCTGGGCGAGCCCGCGACGCTGACGCCCGCCTTCGCCGGAGTCGACAAGCTGTTCCTGCTCACGCAGGGCATCGGCACCGACTACACCGTCGCCGCCCTCGCCGCCGCCGAGGCCGCCGGGGTGAGCCACATCGTGCACCTGTCAGCTTTCAACGTCCTCGGCGACCCGATGCCCGCCATGGGCCGCTGGCACCACGAGCGCGAGGAGATCATCCGCGCCTCCGGCATACCCGCCACGTTCCTGCGGCCCGGCGGCTTCATGACCAACGCCCTCGACTGGGTGCCCACCATCCGCGAGGGAGGTTTTGTCCTCGACCCGATCGGCCCGGGCCGCTACGCGCCGATCGACCCCGCCGACATCGCCGCCGTCGCCGCCCTCGCCCTGACCGAGGACGGCCACCAGGGCAAGGAGTACGTCCTCACCGGCGACGAGGTGTTCACCGTCACCGAGCAGGTCCGGATCATCGCCGAGGCGATCGGCCTCGACATCGAGGTCCGCGAGGCGGCCACACCGGCTCAGGCCGTCCAGTCCCGCTTCCCCAACGGGGCGCCCAAGGCGCTCGCCGACGCCATCACGGAGGGGTTCGCGCTCATGCGCGCCGACACCGTCGGGTTCCGTACGGACACGGTGGAGCGGTTGCTCGGACGCAGGCCGCGGACTTTCGCGGACTGGTGTGCGCGCAACGCCAGCGCGTTCCGGCGGCCTGCCACCGCCTGACCGGCGGACGACGGCGCTTACTTCCACTTCGCCGCTGGGTACGCTTGCCGGCGACCGGAGCCGTCGCGCACTGACGATGATTGTGGTGGGCCGGGACACCGGAAGGTTGGCGCGACCGGCCCACCATCGGCGGCTGTGAAGTAGTCACGCGGCAGCAGGTGTCCACCGAATCCGTGGAGGGGCTGCGCCGGTGGTCGGCTGCGCGCCGCCGAACTCGGGGTGGGCGGCGCCACTTCGGTGGGCATCTGTTCGGCCTCGGTGCGGATCTCTTCGGGGTCGGCCGAAGTCGAGTGGCCGGCGCCTTGAGAATCAGCCGTCCCGCAGCGGACTCGAGCCGGGAGTGCCGACGCCGATGAGGGCGGGGAACCGTACGGTCAGTTCGAGGCCGCCGCCGGGGTTGGGCCGGGCGGTGAGGG
>JAOPYO010000089.1 GCA_025964575.1 Actinomycetes bacterium | reverse complement strand
TCCCTGGCTCGGTGGTGCCGGCGTCCACAACCGTGCGCCCCAGACGCCGAGCGAGAGCGGCGCAGTCCACTCGGCCTGATCGGTGCGCAGGTCGTCCTCGGTGAACAACCCATTGCCCAGCTCCAGCAGACCGGATCCGAACTCACCCTTGTAGAAGCCGCTACGGCCGTGCTCGCCGATCGCGGCCAGGACCCGCGCGGCCCCGGGCCGGCGCACGAGCTCCCCGGCACGCAGCCGGCCACCGGTGGTCATCGCGGCCGCGTCCGGCGACCTTACGGCGCGCCGGGACACCGCCTCGGCCAGGTAACCGGACGCGGTGAACCCGTCGGCTGCGTAGCGGCCAGCCGGCGCGAGCAGCTCGGCCAGCTCGAGACGCGCGTAGCGGCGGTGCAGTGCGAGCCAGCCGTCCACACAGCCCGGCACCGTCACGCTGCGCACGTCGCCGTCCCGCGGCATGTGCAAGTGCCCCTGTGCGCGTAGCGCCTCGGCGTCCGCGCCGGAACCGGCCCGCCCGGCAGCGATCAGTACTTCCGGCGCTTCGCCGCGGCGCTGCACGATCGCGAACAGGTCACCGCCGAGACCGCACTGGTTTGGCAGGGTGACGGTCAAAACGGCATTGGCGGCAATGGCCGCGTCGATCGCGGACCCGCCCCGGCGGAGCGCGGCCACGCCTGCTTCCGTGGCGAGTGCGTCGACGGTACTGACCATGGCCGTGGGGGCATACGACGTATGGGTGGGGACCAGCGGCGGAGTCATGGTCACAGGTGGCCGAACCGCTCGAGCGCCGCGAGCAGCGGCATGCCGTCCCGGATCGCGGCCCGGGAGGCCTCCTCGGTGCCCGCCCATTCGGTCACCTTGTCCTGCACGCGCTGCAGCTCGGCGGCGGGGATCGCGATGACGCCGTCCTCGTCGGCGACCACGATGTCTCCCGGCGCCACGGTGACCCACTCCTGCAGGCCACCCCGAACCTGCACCGGCACCTGGTGGGCGGTGACCTTCCAGCGCCCGATCGCCTGTGCCGGCGTGCGGTAGCGGGCGAGGACCGGCAGCCCCAGCTCGCGTAGGTAGCCGGTGTCGCGCACGCCGCCGTCCACCACCACGCCGGCGCAGCCGCGGGCGTTCATCGCTTCGGCGAGCAGGTCTCCGAAGCAGCAGACGCCGTGGATGTCGGTGCCGGCCCACACGGGCACCACTCCCGGCGGCATCTCGTCGATCGCGGCCAACTTCGCCCGGTCACCTGTCTCGGCCGTGGTGACCGAACAACCCACGATGGTGTAGGCCGGACCGGCGAAGCGGGGGCTTGGGGTGATAGGCCTGATCGTGTCGGCAAGCACCGGGGGCAACATGCCGAGGCTGTCGAACACGTCGGCGATCACGGCCGTACCTGCCTTGAGCAGCAGTTCCATTCTTGTCACCTGTCTCGGGCGAACGGGGTACGCCCAGGTCTCTGGAGTGGGACTCGAATCGACGGCAGCGAACCAGCGCTGGTCGATCGCGGGCTATTGCACTGTATGAAACAATCGTTCATACTGTGCAATGCGGCTGAGAGACTACACGAGGCGACGTCAGCCGCGCTCATCAAGCTCATGGCGCATTTCTCGAATACCCGTCTATGGAGGTAACCTCGTGGCAGCTTTCAGGTGGACGCCGGCACGCAGCCCGGATGCAGAGAGTGGTGCGTGACCGTGGTTCAGCAGCAGACCGGACAGGCCCCACCCGCCAAACAACAGGGCGGCGTGCGGGCGGTCACGCGGGCCCTCGACCTGCTCATCGAACTGAGCAGCTGGGACCGTCCGGTGGGGCTCACCGAGCTCGCCCGCCGGGTCGACCTTCACCCGACCACCGCGCTGCGGCTGCTCGAGTCGCTGCGTTCGCGCCGCTTCGTGCACCAGACGGCCGACCGGTCCTACGTCCTGGGCAGTCAGACCTTCGAGGTGGGCAGCGCGTTTCTGCGTAACGTGTCGGTCTGGTCGCAGGCCAACCAGCTCGCCGACCAGGTGGCCACGTCGACCGGCGAGACCGCGAGCGTCGGCGTGCTCGACGGTGGTCAGATCCTCTACATCGCGATAGCGCGTGGCCAGCAGGACGTGGGGATCGCGTCCGCGCCGGGAACCAGGCACCCGGCCTACTGCACCTCCCTCGGCAAGGCGATCATGGCCGAGCTGCCGGCGGAGTCGGTGGCGCAGAGATTGCGTGACGATCCCCCGGTGCGCCTCACCCCCAAGACCCTGGTCGACATGGATTCGATCTGGCGGGAACTGGGGCTGGTCCGCAAGCGCGGCTACGCGGTCGACAACGAGGAGCGGACGCCGGGCGTGCTCTGCGTCGGTGCCGCCGTCCGCGACCACGAGGGCAAGCCGGTCGGCGCGTTGTCGATCTCCGGCCCGGCGGCGCGGATGCGCGAGAAGGGGATCGCGGAGCTTGGACGGTCCGTCGCGGTGTCGGCGCAGGCGTTTTCCACCTAGCGCCTTGATCCCTCGCGATCTTGATCGCTGGGTTTGAGCTTTGGGCCGGCCGGTGTTTTCTCTCGGCGGTCAGCGTGGTGGCCAGGCTGTCACGTCGGGTTCCGCGGTCCTGCGGGTGTCTCTTTTTGGTCGTCGGGGCGGTTCCGGGCTGGTCAGGTCGGTGCCGGGAGAGCTTGCAGCCGGGCGTGGACGGTGGTGATCAGGTCGAAGGCCATCGGGCGGCCAGCCGCCAGGCGTCCGGCGGCGGTGAACAAGCGCAGCCGGAGCCCTCTGCGTACCCACCGCCTGGCTGCTCCATCGCGGGCGGGCATCTACATGCAACGCTCGCCGTGAAAGACGATCCCGCCCGGTCCGCGGACACCAGCATCTTGAGCCAACGACCGATGGTCTTCATGTGGAAAGTGCCTCTTGAACTGGTGCGGACACGGTCTTAGACAGGCCCATCCTCCCAGCTCAAAGGCACTTTTCTCATATCAACGATCAAACTCCGGCAACCCAGACTGAAGCCCGAGGCTAAGTTTCCGAAGCATCCACGAAATAGGGCCGTATCAAACCTGAAACAATTAATTGACAATATTGCACTCTACGAAATGGAGTTCCGTACAACGCAATGACAGGGTATGGTCCTCGCATGCTGGCAGCGTCGCCGATGAGCTGGTCGCCCAGCAGGCCAGCCGAACCGTTCGCTCTCTTCCTCACCGATGCCTTCCGGGCATCGCGGATCAGTCATCCCTGCAAAGGAGGCACGATGTCGCGGCGTGCAACGAATATGCCCGTGGTCAAGATCCTTTCCGGCGCGCTGTGCGTGGCCATTGGCGTCACCGGTTGCTCGAGCGGTTCGAAGACGAGCGCAGGCGCGTCCAGCGGCGGTACCTTCGCCCGGAGCATGAGCGCGGCGTGCGATGCCGGGACCAAGGAAGGCTCGCTGAACTACTGGTCGGCCACCGATGCCGGCGACTTCGCCAAGGAAATCGCGCCGTTCGAGGCCGAGCATCCCGGGATCAAGGTGAACTTCACCTCGGTGGTGCCCACCG
>JAOPYO010000078.1 GCA_025964575.1 Actinomycetes bacterium | reverse complement strand
GGAATCGATCTTCGGGCGGAGCTCACGTTGAGCGGCGATACTGACTGGCCGCTCGTCGAGCGCATCTGGGCGACATTGGTCACCTTGTGGTCGGCCGTCGCCGGCCTGATCAACCAGTACCGCCACGTTGTCTGAGCGAACGGCATCGCCGCAGCTCACAGGGCCAAATCGTATTTCCGAGCGGCACAGGCTTCTTGAGGAGCCGTCATGCCCCGGATGTTGTCACAAACGATTCTCAGAAGTACCCCGAACCCGTCTTTGAGTGAGAACGAGTTCTGCGAACCGAACGGGTGCTTCGCGATCGCCGGGCCGCCGTCTTGGATCTTGCTCGGGCAAAGGACGGTTTCTGAGAAGCGGGGAGGGCCACCCTCCGACCGACTCGACGACCAGGAAGGACATCACCCGGGGCCCGTGGAACCCCGCCCGCCCGACGCGACAGTCGGGCCACCAACACGACCCCACCGCTGAAAAGACAGCGTTGGTCGGGTCGCTACGCGACCCGACCAACATCATGAAAGATCGAGGTTAGTAACCAAAGATTGAGGGCCATCGGACGGTAATGATCACGGAGTCCGTTTCGGCTTGCCATGAGTGGTCGATCCCAGGCCCCCAGATCACATAGTCACCTTGGCGAGCAAGCAGTGTGGTGCCGACGGCGAGGTCCAATCGAAAGCGACCGGACACGAGGATGGTGATTGTCGTCCGCTGGTCATCGGAGGTCCATTCGGAGCGGCACTGGCCTTCCGGATGAATGCCCCATTTAACCTCAAGGTCGCCGGTCGAGCGGATGCCGTGTATCTCGGAGTCAACGAAGTGGCCGAGCAACCAGCCGCGGTACTGATTGGCGACGTCGTTGGCGTTGCCGCTAGACCAGTTGTTGGCCACCGTAGCTCCAATTCAGTTCGCCCGGCGATCCACCGCTCTCAGCAAGCCGCCGGGAGCCCTGCAAGAGAGCGGCGATCCCTCGTAGCCTCACTGGGATTATCCACCGATCTGATGCACCCCAACTTCGCGGCGCCCCGGCCTCACGAAGTCGAGGCACCCGGAGGGTCCGACAAGAGAGGGGTGGCTGGCCAGCCGCGTCCGTGTCAATCTGATGCTGATTCTCGTGCACGACCTGAAAGGAGGCCATTCAATGGGTGACTTCGACAAGACCACGCCGGCCGTGATCTTCAAGATCGGGTGCTACCGGTTGCACCATGGCGGCCTTGCTCTGATCCGCAGTCTAGGACGGGTCGGGATTCCGGTATATGGGGTGCATGAGGATCGCCTGGCTCCCGCGGCCCTGTCAGCCCATCTGATCGGCGGGTTCATCTGGCCGACCACCAGTACCTCGGCTGACGGCGCGTCTCTTTTGGCTGGGTTCGCGTCCATCGCCAGTCGCCTGGGTCGCCCCGCCGTAGCCATCGCCACCGATGACCACGGCGCGGCTTTTCTCAACAACCACGCGGCTGAGCTTGCTCCCATCCTGCTACTGCCTGCCTGTCCGTCCGGTCTGGCCCGTGATCTCACGAACAAGGCGACCTGCGCCGCTTTGAGCGAGAAGGCGGGCCTGGCACCACTGCCGGGGATAGTCGTGCGCTGCCCGGTGTCAGCGCGGGAGCTGTCAGGCATCCGGCTGCCCGTGGTGGTCAAGCGGACCGAGCGCACCTTGCTGGCGACCGGAAAGCGGACCTTCAGCACCCGGATCGCGCACACCGCCGCACAGCTCGCCGAGATACTGGGCGATGAGTCGGGGGGACCCTTCGAGGTCATCTTGCAGGAGGTCATCCCGGGCGACGACTGGCTCTACCACGGATACTATGCCGCCAACTCCGTGGCTCTTGTGAGCTTCACCGGGCGCAAGCTGCGCTCGCGCCCAGCCCATTCGGGGGAGACCGCTCACGCTCAGGCCATCGCCAACCCCGAGCTGAAGGAGCTGGTGGAGGGGTTTCTCAAGCAGATCGGCTATGTGGGTCCGGTGAGCATGGACCTACGCCATGACGCTCGCACCGGCAGTTACCGACTGCTGGATGTCAACCCGCGGGTGGGTGCCTGCTTCCGGGTCTTCCAGAACATACACGGCATCGACGTGGCGCGCGCTCAGCACCTCGACCTCACCGGGCGCGCAGTACCGAGCGGACCTCAGGTGGACGGCCGCACCTACACGGTGGAGAACTACGACCTGGGGGTTCGCCGCACCTACGCACGCAGCTCCTGGGATTGGCTGCGCGGGCTGCGCGGCTCCAGCGAGCGGGCCTGGCTGGACGGAGCCGATCTACTGCCGCCGGTCGCCGCCGCCGCGCAGATGCTCCTGCGCGAGCCCCGCCCGGGCCTCAGGGAGGCGTATCCGAAGTTCTTCCCTGGATTGTCCCTGTTCGGCAAGGCAAAATAGCCGCGCGACTTCGATCTGGAGAAGACATGGATGTGGACCAGCTCATCGCTTTTCTCAGCCCCTTCCTGGCGCCGCTGCTGTCCAGGACCGAGGAGGCGATGAGTAACGCGGTGACAGGCTTCGGCGAGGCCGCCTGGCAGCAGGCGGCCAAGTTGTGGGAACGATTGAGAGGCGGGGTCGAGGAACGACCGGCTGCGCGGGAAGCCGTTCAGGACGTCGCGGCCGAGCCCGACAGCTCGGGGGCCAAAGCGGCGCTGAAGTGGCAGTTGGAGAAGGTCTTGGCCGCCGATCCCGCGCTCGGCGAGGACTTGGCGAGGCTGTGGCAGCAGGGTGTCGCGGCGGGAGTGACCGTCACCACGGTCACCGCGTCAGGGGAGCGTTCCGTCGCGATCGGGGGCAATGTCTCCGGGGGCAGCATTTCAACGGGTGACCGGCACATCGGGCCCCCCGAGACCGGCTGACCCGCCGGTGGTGTCGAACGATGCACGCCCCGTCATCGCCGCGGGCGACCGCGGCATCGCCATCGGCGGCGACGCGATCAACAGCCTGCTGGTCACCGGCGACAACAACACGTTCTTTGTTGGCCGCTACGAGCGACTTGCCGACGCCTACCTCGATCCCCGAGTGCTCTACGAGGAAGTCGCCTTGGACAGGTTCACCGGCAGGGAATGGCTGGTGTCCTTCATCGACGGGTTCCTAACCGCCCAAGACCGGGGCTACATCATCATTGAGGCCGACGCGGGGATGGGCAAAAGCACCTTCATGGCCTGGTTGGCCCAACGCAGAGGATATGTGCATCACTTCGTCAGGCTTATGCCCGACCCGCAGGACGTCGGTGCGGCCATGAAGAACCTCGCCGCGCAGCTCATCACCAGCTGGGACCTGGACACCCACGCCATCGGCGGCGTCCTGCCGCCGTCCGCCGAGCGACCCGACTTCCTGCTGGAGGTCATGGCCGACGCCGCCAGGCGGCGTGATCGGTCCCGCCCGGGCGAGAAGATCGTCTTGGTCGTCGACGGGCTAAACGAGACCGTGCCCGCCGCCGGCCAGAACCCACTGGGGCTGCCCAGATCCCTGCCCGAGGGCGTCTATGTGATCGTCTCTCAGCGGACGGTGCAGGTCCCGCTGAGAGTGGACGTCCCCAGGCAGGTGATCGCCATCCAGGCCGACAGCGAAGCCAATATGCGCGACATCCACGCCTATCTGGAGCTCATGGCCGACTCCTCAGAGATCCGCCCCCGGCTGGAGTCTTCAGGGGTGTCCGGCGAGACGTTCGTGAACACCCTGCTCGACAGGTCGGGAGGTGTGTGGATCTACCTGCACTACGTCCTGGCGGAAATCGACCGCGGCACCCGATCCCCTCGCGACATCGACAAGCTGCCGACGGGACTGTGGCACTACTACGCCCAGTACTGGCACGGCTGGCAGCGCACGCATGCCGACCGCTGGCCGGAGGTGGACCTGCCCCTGCTGGCCACGATCGCCGCCGCGGCCGAGGCGCTGCCCGCCTCGACGCTGGCCAGGCTGGCCGGTATCTCGCGGCAGGTCACGGTCGAGTCGCTCCTGGAGGATGAGTGGCGGCCCTTCATCCAGGTGGACGAGACGGGAGATGACGTCGTCTACCGGGCTTTCCATGACAGTTTGAAGGAGTTCCTCCACGGCGAGGTCGACACCGGCTCCCTGACCACGGCCGAGCGATCCTTCGCCACCCGTCTGGCACGCACCACCAAGTCGGCCCACGCGGGCATCGCCGACCACTATCTCGATGCCTGGGGCGGCACAGCGCAGGGCCTGCCCGTCCTGCGCGAAGGCGCGAAGCCGCGCGACGAGTACGGTCTGCGGCACGTCGCCGAGCACTTGGACCACGCGGGCAGGGATGACGACCTGCACGCGTTGCTGGCTCTGTCATGGCGGGAAGGCTCCGGGTCGGTCAACGCCTGGTTCTCCGTCCACCGCAGGCTCGGCGAACTGGGCGCCTACCAGCGTGACGTCACCACGGCGTGGAACACCGTACGACGTGAGCCCGCAGGGTCCAGTAGGCTGCGGCTCCGTTACGCGCTGATCATGTCGTCCCTGGTCAGCCAGACCCTGAGCACGCCCCCCATGCTGTGGTCGTCGCTCGTCGAGCACGGCCACATGTCAGCGGTCGAGGCCCTTGCCCACGCCCGCCAGATCCCATCGGGTGAAGACCGCTCCGAGGCCATCTCCGGCCTCATCCCCGTGGTACCCGACGGCATGCGTGAGGAGGTGGAGCGTGAGGCCCTGGCGGCTGTCCGCGCGGTGCCCGATGGATTCTGGCGCGTGGGGGAGCTGTGGCGGCTGCAACGCCATCTCTCGCCTGAGCTGCGTGCCGAGCTGGTCGAGTTGGTCTCTTCACTCAGCGACCCCTACTACCAGGTGGTGGCATACCGGCTCCTCGGCCGGGATGACGCCGTCCCAACGCTGGCCGCCAAACCGGGCGCGGGCTTCGAGCAGGATCTGGAGTCGCAGTCAGGGCTCGCCGGTAGCGCCAGATTCATCGAGGACTACCTGAATCGGCGCCGCTTCGCGACCGAACGGCTCACCCAGGCTAATCTCGCTGCGACCGGCGACGTGAACGACCCCACCGAGCGCTACTGGCGGACTCACCTGCTCACCCTAGCCGCGCTGGACGCGTCAGGCGACGAGCAGCGCGACCTCACCATGGAGGCCATGGACCTCAGCGGGGATATCGGCGACCACCGCCACGTGCGAAGGGCATGGGGGGTGCTGGGCTCCCTGCTCGCCGAGCCCCCGGGGCGGATCGTCGAGCTCTCGACCGCCATCTCGGCCCCCGCCTATCGTGCGGCATTCCTCCTGGGCGGCGCGCGACGAGACGCGGAGCTGGCGGGACCCGCCGCCGCCGCGCTCGGTGAGTCCGGCGGGGACGATGTCCGGGCTGAGCTCCTCTCCGAGCGCGGCCTGGGGTCGCCCTACGCCGAGGCGATCACCGACCCGATGGCCAGGGCGACGACCCTGCTCGCCGCAGCGCCTGATGAGGGGGAGTCCTTGGACCAAGCGCTCACCCTCATCACCGAGCACGTCGACCGATGGCCCGCGGGCCTGCTCAGCAGAGCGGCACAGGCGGCGCCCGCGGCCGTGTTGCCCCGCCTGCGGGAACTGGCGGTCGGCCGTACCGACCCTGAGACTCGCGCAGCGGTGCTGGCCTCGGTCGGAACCCGCTATTGCGAGCTGGGTCTGGTGACCGAGGCCGAGGAGATCCTCGCGGAGCTGACCGGGCTGTGGCGGGCCTCGGTGGCCTACGCGCTCGGGGTGGCCCAAGCGACAGCGGGCGATCCGCACCGCGCACTGGAACTGGCCGGCGAGCTTACCTTGGCACCTTGGCGTGGGGAGGTCATCGCGCGAGCGTGCGACCGGCTCGGCGCCCCCGTCGAGACCATGTTCGCGGAGGCCACGCGGCTCGAACCAGGACTACCTGCCGCCTCCCGGACGGCGGTTCTGGCACGGATGGCCGCTTCGGGGCCGGCGGGACTCGGCGACGCCCTGCTGGCCGACTCGCTGGCCTTGGCCGAGGAGATCGACAATGTCCACGAGAGATCCGTCGCCCTGCTGGCGATCGTAGAGGCGCGCATAGCGCGCGGCGAACTCCCCCTCGCCTTGGAGACCTCCCGCAGCATCCCCGTCGACGGTGTCAGGGCCGCCGGGCTGGCCCCTCTCACCTTCCCGATCGGAGCCCCGCTGCCGGCCATCGCCAAAGACGCGGCCTCGTTTCTGGACGTGGAGGCGCGCGCGCAGGTCAGGGTGCGCCTGGTGGCCGCGCTCAGGTCCGCCGCAGCCCCCACGGACACGCTGTCGGGTTCCCTGGACGACGCTCTCGCCGACCTGGCGACGCTCTCGCGCGCTGAGCTCCTCGACAGTCTCCAGGAGCTGCTGCCCGCAGTACTTCTCCTGGAGGGCGCCGACGCCGCGAAGATAGTTACCGACCTCATCGACATCGTGAGCTGGTGGCCATGACTGGTCCTGACGCCCTGGAACTGGTGCTCCACCACCGCTACACCGACCCGCACCCGCACGATCTGTCAGGCCATGGCAACGTCGGATTCAGTACGGGCACGCGGGCGCGGGGACGCCAGGGCCCGCACGCGGCCCTGGCCTTCGACGGCGCTCATGACAGGGTCTTCGTGCCGCCTTCGCCCACGCTGGCACGTCCCGGTGGTTTCCGCACCGACCTGGTGGTCAACGTCGAGGCGCTGGGCCAGCGTCGCACCCTCATTGAGGGCTACCTGTCCTTCGCGCTTTACGTCGAGGCTGACGGTGCTGTCGGAGGCAGCGTCTACCGCTACAAAGACTGGCACAGCCTGCAGACCGCGCCTGGATCGATCCGCCTCGGCGACTGGATCACCATCACCCTGATGTATTCCAGCGACGGCATCATGACGCTGCTGCTCAATGAGGAGCAGGCGGCTGCGGACTACCGGCGGCTCGGCCCCTGCAACGCCATCGCGTGGCCATTCGGCCTCAGCATCGGCGCCTGGCCCGACGCCGACCAGCGCGTTCTCCAAGGCCGCATCGAGGAGGTCAAGCTCTGGCGTTCGCTGCGCACCACCTGAGGGCATGGGTGCTCAGCCCAGTTTGAGCACCGGGTGGTATAGCTCAAACCACACCGCGAGGTTCAGCACCCAGTCCACCGCATGACGGTCCCTGACATGCAGCCTTTCCGTATCGTACTGCGCGGCCTCGGTCAGCCACCGGCGGCTGACCAGATCGAAAACGGGATGTGCGGCATCGCCGGCCAGCTCCTTGGCCTGGTGTTGCAAGAGCACGTTGTACTCGTGGCCCTGAACCGAGGGGTAAGCGCTCTTGACCCGGCCGCGTATCGAGGCGGGCAGCAAGTCGGCGGTCGCAGCTCGCAGCAAGCTCTTCTCCCTACCGCCGAAGGTGTGCATCGGCCACGGAGCGTTGTAGGCGTACTCGACCAGGCGGTGGTCGCAGTACGGGACCCTGACCTCCAGCCCCGCCGCCATGCTCAGCCGGTCCTTCCTGTCCAGCAGGACCCGCAGGTGGCTGGTGAGCTGCAGGTGGGCAAGCTCCCGCAGGCGCCGCTGCAGGGAGTCGTCACTCGCTGGATGCTCCACCTCGGCCAGATACGTCGCATAGGTGTCGGCGAGAAAGCTGGGCAGGGCGAGCGAGTCGCGCAGACCAGGTGCCCAGAAGCCGTCGGGCAGGCCGTACGTGCTCTCGTGTGCGGTGATCCACGGGAACATGGGGGCCTGCCGCACGGCCGGGTCATGGGCCCAGGCGTAGCCGCCGAAGAGCTCGTCGGCGGACTCTCCCGACAGCGCCACGGTCACCCGCTCCTTCAACGCACTGAACAACAGGTACATCGAGCGATCTCGATCCCCGAAACCCGGCGGGAGGTCGTAGGCACGCACTGCCTTCCTCCTGGTCTCAAGCGCGGCCACCGCCGCGTGGTCCAGCAGCACCTCGACGTGCTCGGAGCCCACGTGGGCGATCATGTCCCTGACGAACGGACCGTCCGCGGTCGGACGCTCGGCGTCGGACGCGAAGGTCTGCGTGCGCCCGGCGAAGTCCACAGAGAAGGTCGCGACCGGGCCGTCGACCGCGGCCAGGGCGGTCAGCACGCTGGAATCCAGCCCGCCCGACAGCAGCACCCCCAGCGGCACATCGCAGACGAGTTGGCGACGCACCACGTCCTCCAGAAGCCCGCGGACAGTCGAGGTCGTGTCCCGCAGGTCCTCCGCGTGCTCGGTGGCACGCAGCCGCCAGTACCGCCGCTCGCGGAGACCTCCGCGGTCGGTGGTGAGCACGTGGCCGGGGGCCAGCTCACGCATCCCCAACCAGACACAGCCCCCCACCGCCTTGGTATAAGCCACCAGCGTGCGCAGCCCGTGCAGGTCGACGACAGGTGCGGCCAGCGGGTGGGCGAGTATCGCCTTGGCTTCCGAACCGAACAACAGGCCATCGGGGGTGGGGTAGTAGAACAGCGGCTTGACCCCGAGCCGGTCTCGGATCAGCACGAGCTTGCCGGTCCTGGAGTCCCAGACGGCGAAGGCGTACATGCCATTCAGCCGCTCAGCGACGCGGTCTCCCCACTGCAGATAGCCCAAGAGCACCACCTCGGTGTCGCTGGCCGTCTTGAACCGGTGCCCCAGCCCGGTCAGTTCCTCACGCAGCTCGCCATAGTTGTAGATCTCACCGCTGTACACCAGCACCACCGGGCCAGACGCCGTCTCAGCGACCATCGGCTGCCGGCCCCCGGGGATATCGACAACCGCGAGCCTGTGGTGCCCGAGCACGGCATGGTCGCCAACCCAAACCCCCATCCCGTCAGGGCCACGCCGACGCAGGGTCGCGGTCATCTGCTCTACCGCGACCTGCTCCCCCGCCAAATCTCGCCCGAAGGCCAGCCACCCCGCTATTCCGCACACAGATCCCACCCATTTCGCCTCGACGACCCAGCTCAAGCGAAACACTGAATCGTCCGGCCGTCACTGGGTCTTGCCAGGCTGGTCGAAAGATCCAGCAGATGTGCGGTGGTCCCTGGACCTTCCCGCGCCTCCACCACCCGGCCGCGCCCGACCCGCCGACCCCCGAACGAGAACTTCGCCAGTTCCGCTGCCTCGGCACCTCAGCGCGCACCGCCGGACATGCGGTTGCCGTGCTCGGCGAGGATCCAGCGGCCGCGCTCCCACGCTCCCACGCCCGTTCGCCGAACGGCATCGGCGCGGAATTTAGCAGCGTCCAGTGGCGAGCGCGGAGCGACTGACCGGCGAGTCCCTGGTCATCGTTGCCGGAGGTGGGAGATGAGCGTTTCGCGTCCGCCGGGCCTGCGGATCGGAGAACAAGATCCGGCGGGGCGCGACCACGCCGGGCACACGGTCGTCGAGGTCTCCGGTTCGTCGGTGGTCCTCGCGGACGTCACCGGCGCTGAGGTCGGGGGTGGCGGAATTGCCTGTGGGGTGCGGAAACTCGATTTCGGGTGCTGACCCGTGGTTTCTCGCGTTGGTCTATGCGGCGTTCCTGTACTCGTTGATCAGGCTGTCAACAACCTCGCGGCGTTTGAGCCGGACCTGGTCGAGTTGGGCGAGCGCTGTCACCGGTGGTGGTTGGGGTGGTCGCCGGTCCCGTGCTCGATGAGGCCTGTGCTGGTTGTAGCTGCGCCATGAGGCGCCTTGTTGTATCCCCAACTC
>JAOPYO010000071.1 GCA_025964575.1 Actinomycetes bacterium | reverse complement strand
TCCTATGAGCGCAACCCTTGTCGCGAAAGATCTCGCCGCCGGACACGGTGAGCGTGCCCTGTTCTCCGGGCTTGACCTGGTCGTCTCCCCCGAGGAGGTCATCGGCCTGGTCGGGGTCAACGGTGCCGGGAAGTCGACCCTGCTGCGGACTCTCGGGGGCCTGATCGCCCCCGAGGACGGCTCCGTACAGCTGAGTCCGTCGTCGGCGGCCGTCGGTTATCTGCCGCAGGAACCCGAGCGGCGTACGGGTGAGACGGTGGCCGGCTTCCTCGCCCGGCGTACGGGGGTGGCGCAGGCCCAGCGCGATCTGGACACCGCGACCGAGGGGCTGGTCGAGGGTCGCGACGGCGCCGACGACGAGTATTCGAATGCCTTGGAGCGCTGGCTGGCCCTCGGCGGCGCCGACCTGGAGGATCGAGCCGGGGAGGTGGCCGCCGAGTCGGGTCTGGCGGTCGACCTCGACCAGCCGATGACCTCGCTGTCCGGCGGCCAAGCCGCCCGTGCGGGTATGGCGTCCCTGCTGCTCAGCCGCTATGACATCTTTCTGCTCGACGAGCCCACCAACGACCTCGACCTGGACGGGCTCGAACGGCTGGAGCGCTTCGTGAAGGGCCTGCGGGCCGGGACGGTGCTGGTCAGTCACGACCGCGAGTTCCTGACCCGGACGGTCACCCGGGTGGTCGAGCTCGACTTGGCCCAGCAACAGGTCAACACCTACGGCGGCGGCTACGCGGCCTATCTGGCCGAGCGCGAAGTAGCCCGGCGGCATGCCCGCGCCGACTACGAGGAGTACGCCGACAAGGTCGGCTCTCTGGAAGATCGCGGCCGGATGCAGCGGGAGTGGGCGGCCAAGGGCGTCAAGAACGCCCGGCGGAAGGCCCGGGGTGCCAACGGCGGCGACAACGACAAGGTCGGCCGGAACTTCCGCATCGACTCGAGCGAGAAGCAGGCGTCCAAGGTCCGGCAGACCGAGCGCGCGATCGAGCGTCTCGACGTGATCGGGGAGCCCCGCAAGGAGTGGGAGCTGCGGATGGAGATCGCCGCCGCCCCGCGCGCCGGTGCGGTGGTCGCGACCCTGCGCTCCGCGGTCGTACGGCTCGGAGCCTTCACCCTGGGACCCGTCGACCTGCAGATCGGCTGGGCCGAGCGGGTGGCGATCACCGGGGCCAATGGAGCAGGCAAGTCCACGTTGCTTGCCGCCCTGCTCGGCCGAGCCTCGCTGGCAGAGGGGCAGGCTTCTCTCGGACCGGGTGTGGTCATCGGCGAGGTCGACCAGGCACGGGCACTGTTCCTGGGCGACGAGGCCCTGTTGGACGCCTTCGGTGCGGTGGTGCCCGAGCTGCCGCCCGCCGAGATCCGTACCCTGCTGGCGAAGTTCGGCCTGCGCGCCGCCCACGTGATGCGCCCGGCGGCGACCCTCTCCCCCGGTGAGCGGACCCGGGCCGCCCTCGCGTTGTTGCAGGCACGGGGCGTGAACCTACTCGTCCTCGACGAGCCGACCAACCACCTCGACCTGGCCGCGATCGAGCAGCTGGAGTCGGCGCTCGCCACCTATCCCGGCACTTTGCTGCTGGTCACCCACGACCGCCGGATGCTCGACGCGGTGCACACCACCCGCCGTATCCACATCACCGAGGGCCGCGTCGCCGAGACTGGCCCGGGCTAGCGAAGGCGAGACCCGAATCAGCGATCGGCGATGATCGCGATCTGCCGGTGAGTGGACATGTCCCAAAGCCGGATGGTCTTGTCCTTGCTCCCGGTGGCGAGAATCTTGCCGTCGTGGCTGAACGCCACTGCCAGGACCGTGCCGGTGTGGCCGCGCAAGCTCGCGATCTGCCTCTGGCCGGTCAGATCCCACAGCCGTACGGTCTTGTCGTCGCCGCCTCCCGTGGCCAGGGTCCTGCCATCCGGGCTGAACGCGATGGAGTTGGCGGCATCGGCGTCAGAGGTGACGAAGGGGAAATCGCTGGTCTGCTGATGGCTCGTGGTGTCCCACAGCCGGATGCTGCTGCCGTCGGAGCCCGCGACGGTCTTGCCGTCCGGGCTGTAGGCCACGGCATTTCCCGGATAGGAGTTGCCGTGCAACGTGGCGGTCTTCCGATGAGAGGCGACATCCCACAGCGAGACGGTGGACGCGGTGTCCTCGGTGACGAGGGTGGCACCATCCGGGCCGAGCGCCTGGGCATGCGCGAGGTCATCGTAGGACTTGCTGCCGGGCATGACCGTGGTCAGCCGTTTCGTGGCGACGTTCACTCGTTCGACGCTGTGGTCCCAGCCTCCGACGGTGAGCGTCCCGCCATCCGGGCTGAACACCAGAGACTGCGGGTCGGCCACGGTGAACGCGACGACCCTCTTGTGGGTCGCAACATCCCATAGTTCGAGGGCGTTCTCGTTATCGGTGGTCCCAAGGGCGAGGGTCCGGCTGTCCGGGCTGAACGCCAAGGCGTTGATCGCGCTGTAGTGACCGCCCAGAGTGACGATCTTCCGGCGGGTGGCGAGATCCCACAGCCGAACGGTGCCTGCGGAGTCTCCGTCGCCCTCGGCCAGCGTCTTGCCATCCGGGCTGATCGCCACGGCGAGGACCTTGGCCGGCCCGCCCGCCGACGTCGTGTTGTTGCCGGAGTCGCCGGTCTGATCGGGGCTCGGCACGCCGGCCACGGCGGCAGCGGGAGTACCGCTCGAGCGTGTGCCCGAGTGGGTGTGCTTCGTCGGCGACCAGACCACAAACCCGGCGACAGCGAGGGCGACCACCGGGACGGAGATGAGTGCGACCAGGCCGAACCGTCGACCGGTCCGAGCTGCTGGCCTTGGGGTGGTGCCGCCGCTGTGAAGCGGTACGGCGGCACCCAGGGTGCCGGCGGGGATCGTCCCCTCGCGCATCGTGGGTACGACGACGCCCGGCGGGGCGGTGGGGGTTTCGTACGGGATCTGCGGGAGCGCGGCGGGCCGTACGCCGGCTTCGCCGAGGACGCCGGCGAGCATGGCCGAGGCCTGTTCGGCGGTGGCGCGGCGGGCGGGGTTCTTCTGGAAGAGGGCACCGAGCAGCGGCGTGAGGGGCCCCGCGCGCTGAGGTGCGACGGGGTCCTGTGTGAGCAGGCCCGACAGCACGGAGACGAAGTCAGGGCCTTGATAGGGCGGATGGCCCTCGACTGCGGTGTACAAGGTGGCGCCGAAGGACCACAGGTCCGAGGCCGGCGTGGCGGCGTGGTGGTGGGCCTGCTCGGGCGCCATGTAGGCCGGGCTGCCCATCAGTACGCCGGACTTGGTGATGGTGGCATCGCCCGCCAGGCTGGCGATGCCGAAGTCGGTGATGACGACGCGCCGGTCGGTGAGCAGCACGTTAGCGGGCTTGAGGTCGCGGTGGACGATCCCGGCGGCGTGCGCATCGTGCAGCGCGTCGAGCATGGCCGCGCCGATCTCTGCCACCCTCAGGTACGGCAGCGGGCCCTCGTCGCGGATCACATCGGCCAGCGAACGGCCGCGGATGAACTCCATGACGATTACCGGGCAACCGTCGCGCTCGGCGACGTCGAAGACCGTGATGATGCCCGGGTGATCGATCCGGGCCGCGGAGCGCGCCTCGCGCATCGCCCGTGCGCTCAGCTGCGACCGCTGCTCGGCATCCAGCTCACGAGGCAGCAAAATCTCCTTGACCGCCACCTCGCGGTCGAGCATCTCGTCATGGCCACGCCAGACCGTGCCCATCCCGCCCTGGCCGAT
>JAOPYO010000040.1 GCA_025964575.1 Actinomycetes bacterium | reverse complement strand
CACCGCGGTCAGGTGCTTGGTGGTGTCGACCAGAATGATCTTGTCGACGTTGGCCCCGCTGGGCACCAGGATGGGCGACCAGTTGTGCCCCATGCCCTTCGCCCGGACCCGGTAGCCGTTGGCCTTCGCCCAGTTGGCGATGGTCACGACCTCGGCCGGAGTCTGTGGGGCGCAGGTCCAGGCGGCCTCGATGGTGATCTCTTCGGACCAGTTCTGGTAGGCCTGCTGGTAGAGCGAGATGCCGCTGGGGAAGCTCGGCGGAGTGGGGAGGGTGACGGCCGCGCTGGCGGCGGAGATCTGGAAGGCCGGGACCCAGCCGATGGCGGCGCCCAGGGCACCGGCTCCGGCGGCGGCGAGGAGACCCCGCCGGGAGAGATCGCGCTTGGTTTCGGGGTCGTTCGAAGACGTGTTCATTACCCGGTTCCCTGCTTTCGTACAGCTGACAGGGTCCGGGGTGGCTCGCGCCTGATGCCGCCCAGGACAAATGCAACATGGAGACGGGCTCGGCATCGCGCTGCCGTGCGTCGCGGAACGGTCCCGTTTGCAACCGGGACCACTGGGGTGGGTGGCGTCGACGCCTGTGCCGGTTATATGACCTGCGCCACACCTTGGTCAAGCACTTGCTTGGGATGCTTTACAAAGTCGCCGCTCAGCCAGCGTGGCGTGGTCGCCGACCTCTGCGACCACGCCACCATCGACCACCCCGATCAGGACAGAGTCAGCCCCCCGATGGAGGTGTGAAGACGCCGAAGTGGTTGCCCGAGGGATCGAGCAGATGGCCGAAGACCAGGCCGTCCGGGGTGGTGGTCGGCGGCATGAGCACCTTGCCGCCGATCTCCTCGGTCTGCGCGGCAACGGCCGCCACGTCCTCCACGAGCACAAGGAAGATCGCATGGTTCGGGGCGTCGCCATCGGTGTGCGCGATGCCACCACTCGGTGCCTGGGCACCGGGGTAGGTGATCAGGTCGTACTTGCCGCCGTTGTCCGGGTCTGCGGCGAACGACCAGCCGAACAGATCGCCGTAGAACCGCTTGACGGTCTCGGGGTCATCGGTCCCGATCTGGAACCAGCTCACCGTGCCGTATGTGGGTGCCTGCATGACATGCCTCCTGGGCGGATATGGCGTTTCTCCGTACACATCCAGGATCTCCAGGACTGGCGACAGCCCCCTGTCGGTGTTTCCACAGCAGTTGTGGTCACCACATCCGGGTCGCGATGGTCCGCGACCTCACTCAGCCGCCGGCAAGCATGGTGGTGACGATTCAGATGGCGAGGACGCGGGTGACGAAGTTGGGGATGTCGGGGGCGCAGTGCTCGTAGGGGCGGGCGGGGGCGGGAAGATCCGTCACCGTGGCCTGGCCGATGCGATCGATCCGGAAGACCCGGCTGGCCTGGCGCAACCGGCACCAGCCGACGAGATACCAGCCTTTGGGCCCGCATAGGAAGACGATCGGCTCGACGTCCCGTTCGGTCCAGGACTCCTCCCTGTCCTGGTAGGTGATCCGCAGCACCCGCCGGGCAGTGATCGCATGCTCGACCACCGGGGAGAACGGCGGCACGGTGGGCTCGGACCGTTCGAGCAGCCGGACCCGCTCGGCCAGCTCACGGGCGGCGGTGGCGTCACGTTCCGACATCGCAGCGACGATCTTGCCCATCGCGCTCTCATTGGCCCGGGCGAACGGACCGTCCGCCGCCCGGCTCAGCGCGATCGCCACCGCGACGGCCTCCTGCGGCGTGAAGTTGAGCGGCGGTAGGGACATGGTCTTGTCCAAGGCATATCCGCCGCGACGTCCCACGTCCGCATAGATGGGCACACCCGCCTGCTGCAGGGCGCCGATGTCGCGCTCGATCGTGCGGATGCTCACCTCGTGGCGCTCCGCCAGCTCGCGGGCGCTGCGCCGCCGGGGCGCGATGGCCCGCAACTCCTCCACGAGCGCGTACAGCCGGTCCGTTCGGTTCACTCCCCCTCCAGCCGGGTCAGTCGAGCTCGCCGAGGAACCCGAGCAACGCGGCGTTGACCTCTTCCGGGCGCTCCTGCTGGGTCCAGTGCCCGCAGCCCGCCAGCCAGACGGGTTCACGGAGATTCGGCACGAGCTTCCCGAGATTCGCCACCATCTCCCTGGCCCCAGGCGCGGTGGCGACGATGTCGCGGTCACCGGCGACGTAGAGGGCCGGGGGTGTGACCGGGGCGCGGTGCCAGGCACCCGTGAGCTCCCAGTTGCGATCCCAGTTTCGGTACCAGTTGAGCGGGCCGGTGAAGCCGCTCTGCTCGTACTCGGTCACGAAGGTCGCGATGTCCTCCTCGGTCAGCCAACCCGGCAAGGTGTCCGGATCCGGGCAGATGTCGAGGAACCCGCCGCCCTCCGGGACGATCGGCGCCAGGAGTGGTGCGTCGCCGGAGATGGCGTAGAGCATGCGGCGAAAGGCGGTTCGCGGATCCAGCTCCAGCTCGGCGTCGGCGACTCCTGGCGCCTGGAAGTAGACGATGTAGAAGCCTTCCCCGAGTTGTTCGCGCATCACGGAGATGGGTGCGCGGGAGCCACGCGGGCGGTGCGGGACACTGAGCCCCGCCACTCCCCGGACCCGGTCGGGGCGCAACTGCGCGGTGTGCCAGGCGACCGGACCACCCCAGTCGTGCCCGACCACGACCGCCTGCTGCTCGTCCAGGGCGTCGATGAGCCCGATGACGTCCCCGACCAAATGCAGGATCGTGTAATCCTCGATCCGGTCCGGACGATCCGTGCGGCAGTAGCCACGCTGATCGGGAGCGACCACGTGATAGCCGGCGTCGGCCAGCGCGACGAGCTGATGCCGCCAGGAGTACCAGGACTCCGGAAAGCCATGGAGCAGCAGCACCAGCGGGCCGGAGCCCGCCTCGGCGATGTGCATCCGGATGCCGTTGGTCTCGACGAAACGATGGACGATCTCGGCCATGGCTCCGACGCTAACGCCCCCAGGTGACATTTCAGCGAGCGGCAGGGGTCAGCTCATGGGCGATTTCCCCACGGTGGAGGGCTTGGGCAGGACGGTCCTCCTGGGCGTCACGGCGGACGGCCCGCGGTGGAGCAGGGAGAAGAGGTTCTCCCACCGGTCGAGCACCAGATCGGGGTCGAACCGGCGGACCGATTCGCGGGCGTTGCGGCCCAGCTCGCGACGCAGCTCCTCATCCATGATCAGCCGGTCGAGCGCCGCCGCGAACCCGGCGATGTGGCCAGGCCATACCAGCAGCCCATCGTGCCCGTCGCTGACCAGCTCGCGCACTCCGGGTGCGCAGTCGAAGGCCACGGTCGGCAGGCCGTAGGCCATCGACTCCACCAACGACATGGGAAAGCCCTCCTCGCGGGAGGGCAGTGCGAAGATCGACGTCTGGGCCAGCGCGGTCTCGATGTCGTGGGTGGTGCCACGGAACTCGACCGCGCCCGAGATCCCCGAGGTGACGGCCATACGGCGGAGTTGCTCCGCCCGCGGACCGGATCCGTACACCTGGAGCCGCCAGCCCGGGTGCCGGGCCGACACCTGCACCCACGCCTCCAGCGCCAGGTCAATACCCTTCTCGTGGGACAACCGGCCCATGCAGGTGACCACCGGGTCCTTCAGCGTGGGATACCGGGCGGGCGACACGTGCAGCGGGTTCGGCATGTGATCGGCGTTGGACATGCCCGCCCGTGCCCACGCGTCGGCGTCCTCCACGGTGAGCGCCAGCAGCCGGTCCGCCCCGGCGAAGTGCTCCTTGACCCGCGCGTATCGGGAGGACCGCCGCGTCGCCCGGTACGACTCGTGGCACATCCCGATGACCTTCAGTCCGGTGGTGTCGGCCGCCCGGACCCACTCCATGGCCCACACCTGGGCCGCGATCACCACTCCGCCGGGCCGAGCCGCACGGAACACTTCCGTCAGGCGGGCCGCGCCCTGCCGCAACGCGACCGTACGCCAGAGGTCACGCGACCGCGCCAGCAGGTTCAGCCGGCCCCACGGTGAGTCGGGCCGGGACTTCAGGACCGGAGCCCGCCACTGCTCGTGCAGCACCATTCGCTCGTAGCCGAGATCATGGCCGTAGTCGTGGCGCTCCGGTGCGTGGGTGACGCCGACCAGAGTGACCCGGTGGCCACGGCCGCTCAGCAACCCGGCCAGATGGTGGGCCCACCGCTGGAGACCACCCATTTCCTCGATGTTGTTGCAGACGATGAAGACATCCCGTGAACCAGCCACTGACTCAGCCACACCGCCTCCCTTCCTTAAAGAATCGGTCGACGACCGCCCGCGCGGCGGTGCCCTGGTCGTACTCGCCGAACCTCTCGACGAAGGACCTTCTGCGTTCCCCGTACGCCTCTCGTATCGCTCCCAGATCCGACAGGGCCGCCAGCAGGGCCGCCTCGGTGTCGACGATCGGCCCCGGAGCATGCAGGGCAAGGTCGAAGTAGGAGCCTCGGACGCGAGCCGCCTCGTCCTCGTCCGGTGTGTAGAACACCATCGGCCGGTCGAGCAGGGCGTAGTCGAACATGATCGATGAATAGTCGGTGACCAGCACATCCGAGATCAGCAGGAGTGCGGTGACGTCGGGGACCTTACCGACGTCACGCACCGCGTTCGGGAGGGTGACCGTGCACAGGTAGTGCGGGCGCACGAGCAGGACCAGTGAGTCGCCGAGTTCGTCCGTGAACCGGATCGGATCGAAGCGCAGGTCGAGTTTCCGGACGGGGCGGCCGTCGGAGCCGGTGCGGAAGGTCGGCGCGTACAGCACGACCTGGCGGCCGTCATCCAGCCCCAGCTCCCGGCGCAGCGCGTCGAGCTCGGCGACGTTCCCACCGGTGATCAGTGCGTCGTTGCGGGGATAGCCGACCGGCAGCAACTCGGCCTGCACTCCCAGGCCCTTCACGAGGGTGTCGACGTCGTGCTGCGAGCGCACCAGAAAGCAGTCGAAGCGTTCCACCATCCGCCGCAGTCGTTTCTGTCCGGCCTCGACACCGCTCTTGAGCTGCGGTTCGTCCAAGCCCATGTGCTTGTACGCCGATCCGTGCCACGTCTGGAGATAGGTGGTCGCCCGCCGCTTGCGCAGGCCGTCCGGAAACCCCTGGTTGTCCACCCAGAACTCGGCCCGGGCCAGGGCGAGGTAGTACGCCCAGGAACCGCGCCGTACAAGGGTGGCGTCCCCGGGAAATCCTCGCCTGCTCGAGGCGTACGACCAGATGACCTCCAACGGCACGCCGGACCGGCGCAGCTCTTCGTAGATGTACTTGGGGTTGTCGGAGTACTGCGTGCCCAGGTGGCTTTCGAAGACGGCGGTACCGGTGCGGACCGGCAGGCGGGTCAGCAACCGGTTGTAGATCGCGGCCTTGGTCTTCGGGCTGGTGATCTTGCGGTGAACCGCCCGTTCGAGCTCGCGGATCCGTGACCACACGCGGCGCCCTGCCGGGGTGGCGGCGGCGCGGTGGACGACCGCCCTGGCGGCCCGGGTGCCCCGGCTGTGGCCGTCAAGGACGAATGCCAGATGTCCCCATGCGGTGATGTAGGACCGCAGGTGGTCCCCGGCCAGCCGGGTCAGGCGGGGACGCACCGGCAGGGTCACTCCGGCGAAGGCCTCGTCCTCACGACCGGGCCGGGTCATGACCTTCTCTCCGTCCACGATCAGGGAGAGCCGGGTGTCCCAGACGGGATCGGCGAATCCGAACGGGCGGAGCCGGCGGATCGGGTCGAACGTCGCCCGCCAGCGGAGGCGATCCCCGGCGTGGCTCACCTCAGCGGGGATCCGGAAGGCCCGTCCGCGGCGCCGCCGGTCGTAGAACTCCAGCACACCGCCCAGCTCGGCATCCGCGGGAATGCGGCCGAGCGGGTTCGCCACGTGACCGGCCAGGTGGGCACGCGCGCCGTGGCACTCCAACGCGGTCAGCGTGTTGCCCGGCCGGAGTTCGCCGAGCGGCAGCTGGTGGATACCGAGGTCGGTGACGTCGAGGATGCGACGGCCCTGCTCGGCATCGAGATGACGGCCGCCCCAATAGACCCGCCCGGCCCGCTCGACCAGCTCGGTGCGCAGCTCGGGCGGCTTGGCTCGGCCGTACTCCGCGGCGGCCAGGGCCCCGGCGTAGTCGCGCTCGCGGACCATGAAGGCGGCGATCGCCGGAATCGGGTTGGCCTTCTCGAACACGCGCGGATCGAGTTCGGCGAGGTACGAGCTCGCCAGCTCCAGGAACCGCTCCCGGTAGTCCTCGTCGCGGGCGCGCAGTTCACGCAGATAGAGGATCAGGTCGTGGTTGATGAACTTGGCGCCCTCGGCCAGCCGTAGTTCCCGGGTGCCCCGCACCCGGAACAACGCGTCGATACGCCGGTGGACCTCGAGCCGGTCGGAGAAGTTGGCCAGCTCGCCACGCCTGTTGGAGATGGAGAGCGATGGTGCATTCGCCTCGACGTACCAGGTGTAGACCCGGTGCGGGATGAGCGCGACCCGGCGCGCCGCCAGGTAGGCCTGGGCGGTGAACAGGAGATCCTCGTAGTGCAGCCTCTCGGCGAAACGCAGCCCGTGCTCGGCGAGAAAGCCCCGCCGATAGCACTTGTTGGTCGCCAAGGTGTCATACAGCAGATCGGGCCTCTCCAGTACGGAGTCGTAGACCACCCGCCGGCCGTAGAGCCAGGGGTACCAGGGGCTCTCCCGGCGATACCACCGATCGAGGTAGACCCGTGAGCAGAGCCCCGACACGAGATCGGCCGCGGTCTCCTCCGCTGTGGAGACCAGGTTGAGGCACGCGTGCCGGTCAAGGACGTCGTCGCTGTCGAGGAACATCACGTGCGCGCCCCGGGCGTGCTCGATGCCTGCGTTGCGCGGGCCACCGCAGCCGCCGGAGTTCTCTGGAAGATGGACCGCCCGCACCCGGTCGGCATGGGCGGTGGCGAGGCCGTCGGCCACCCGGCCGGTGGCGTCCGTGCTGGCGTCGTCCACGATGACCACCTCGACATCGCCGAGCGACTGACCTAACACGGAACCGACTGCTCGGGGCAGCCGCTCCGCGTCGTTGTAGGCGATCACTACGACGCTGGCATCCGGGCGCCCCGGCATAAATCACGTCCCTTTTCGTAGACCCCTGTTCAGGGATTTTTCCCAGGAAGCACCACGCATGGTTCGGACGCGTACCAAAGGCAGTCAATGATTCAAATTCCACCAGATCTCACGATCTTGGATATGCCCTGCGGAGACGCGCTCAGGCGGTCTCGGGGTCCTCGCATGAGCCGCGCCCGCCGCGGCGGCGGCGTACCGTCCAGATCACGACGGCGACCGTCACACCGAGTGCCACCACGACGGCGACACCCTGGCCGACCAACTCCACCACCCGCCTGAAGGCCTCGCCGGCGAAGTAACCGCCGAGGGTGAAGCCGAGCCCCCACAGCAGGTTGCCGAGCGCGTTGAAGAGCACGAACCGGCCGTACGGCATCCGTACACTGCCGGCCAGCGCGGGCATCAGCGCCCGCATCAGCGGGAGGAAGCGACCGGCGAAGACCGCGAATGAGCCGCGCTCGCTGATCAGCCGCTGGCCGCGTGAGATGTGCTTCCGGTACGGCCTGCACGCTCTGGCGGTGACGAGCCGGGTCCCGGACCGGCGTCCGATCTCGTAACCGGCCGCATCTCCGGCCACCGCGGCCGCCACCACGACCAGGAGCAGCGGGATCAGGGGCACCTTGCCCTGCCCGGCCAGCACCCCGGCGACGATGATCGTGGTCTTGCCGGGGCAGAAGAAGCCGACGAAGATCGCGGCCTCGAAGAAGACCACCGGCGCCACGATCGCATAGACCACAGGGCCGCTCAGTCCGAGCAGCACCCCGATGATCCCGTGCAGCATACGCGTGTCCCGCCCCCCGTCGGCCTTGCCCGGGATGCTATCCCCCCGCATGACATGAAGGGCAAGATTCGGCACGACCTTAGTGACTTAGAGTGACAGTTTTTGTCGAGGACAGGAATTGACCCGCTTTTCAGCCATTCATGTGCGGTAGGGTTCCGCAACGATCTTCGCAGCGAATTCGGCTCCCCTGGAGGAACGCCCCGTATGCATCGGTCACCCCGCCACCACCTCGTGTAGCCCATGCCGCTCTGGGGGATGGTGCTGTCCGCACTCGCGGAGATCCGGATCGGCCGGGTCCGCGTGGCCCTGTCCATGATCTGTGTGGCCATCGGCGTCGCGGTCGTCACGCTGGTCATCGTGTTCTCGGGGCTGGTCCAGCAGGCCGCGCAGCAGATCTTCGAACAGCAGGTCGGCCGACCGGTCACCCTCACGGTCTCGCCGCAGCAGAACGGCCCACCCCACATGACCGAAACCCAGGTCGACCAGGTCCGTGCGGATCTGCGGCGTTACCACATCGTGGGCAGCCCGCTCCGGCAGGCGAGCGAAGTCAGCTTTCGCAGGAACGGCCGGGTGATCACCAGCAACGGGGAAGGGGACGGCCCGCCGGTCCAGACCGTGGGTGCGGACTCCAGCCTCTCCGAGATCCGCCGCCTGACGCTGCTCCACGGCCGTTGGCTCACCGCCCAGGACGATCTGCGGATGGAGCCCTCTCTGGTGGTCGACAAGGGGTTCGCCGCCAAGATCGGGCTGACGGAGGCGACGGCCCTGGGCGCCGACCTGGAGATCGGCGCCGGCCAGGTCTGGGTCAAGGCCAGGATCGTCGGGGTCATCGGCGGCGGGCTGAACTTCGGACAGCCGACGGTGTACATGCCCTTCCAGGCGATGGTGCGGTGGAAGCTGGGCGAGGACATGACCGAGTTCGCGGTACGCGTCCAACCGGCGGACGCGGCCAGGGTCACCCGGCAACTCAAGGCGGACAGCACGAAGGCGTGGGGCATGACCTCCGCACCTGACATCCGTCGGGACTCCGGGGACTTCAGCGGAATCCGTGGCACCCTCGGCAAGCTGATCTTGGCCGCCGCGGTCGCGGTGCTGATGCTCGGCTCGCTGCCGGTGCTCGCCCTGGGGCTGGCGGCGGTCCGCCAGCGCCGCAGCGAGTTCGGCGTGCATCGCTGCTTCGGCGCCACCGGACCGGATCTGTTCCTCACCGTCCTGGTCGAGTCACTGATCGTCTCCATCGCGGGCGGCATCATCGGCACCCTGCTCGCCTACCTGGGCCAGAAGGCGGCGCTGTCGGTACTGCACGATCGGGGGCCCTTCGGCCAGGGGGCCCAGATCGACACCTCCTTTCCCTGGTCGGCGGCGCTGCTGGGGCTGGGCGTGGCCATCTGCGTCGGCCTGTTCACCGGGCTGATCCCCGCATTGCGCGCCATGCAGCGCTCCGTCATCCGGGCGATCCGGAGTTGAGAAGGGTGACCATGCGACTTCCCCTCGCCATCTGGGGCAACCGTCTCGGCAAAGCGGCGATCATCGCGGTCGTGGTCGCCACCGTGGGCGGTACGGGCTGGCTGGCCGGCCACGGCGCCGCCAGCCCCGCGCCGGTGCGGGACAGCCTGCCGACGGCCGATCTGACGCCCCGGGAGATTCCCGTCGAGGAGGGCTCGATCGTCAGCCGCCTCACGGTCGACGCCGTGGTCCATGCGGACCCGCCGATCCAGGTGCACTCGGAGAAGGGCGGGTCCGTCACCCAGGTCTACCGCAAGGTGGGACGAGAGGTGAGCAAGGGCGACCCCATCATGGCGATCAAGTCGATGCCCGACGGCGGCGGGACCTCCTCGCCCGGAGGCGGCGGAAGCACATCCAAGTCCAAGTCCGCCCCCAAGCCGGTGACCCGGGTGCTCCACGCAACCGCGAGCGGCAAGATCTCCGAGGTACTCACCCCGGTCGGCAAAGAGGTCGCCCCCGGCGACGCCGTCGTCTCGATCGACCAGGGCAAGTTCCACGCGGTGGCCTCGATCGACTCCAAAGAGGTTTACAAGCTGTACAACCGGCCCAAGTCGATCAAGCTCGCCATCGACCACGGCCCGGCCCCCTTCAACTGCAAGCTGATCGACTATGGCGCCGGAACGGGCGGTGCGACAACGGGGTCGGGTGGTTCAGTGGACAAGGGCGGCTCCTCTCCCAGTTCAGGCGACGGCTCCGGCGGCTCCGGGGCCTCCGGGTCGGATGGCGTCCAGGTCACCTGCCGCATCCCCGCCTCCCAGCGGGTCTTCTCCGGTATCCAGGCCAAGATGTCCATCACCACGGACTCGGTCAGCGGAGCCGTGATCATCCCCCTCTCCGCAGTGCTCGGCCAGGCAGACAAGGGACGGGTGACCGTGGTGACCGACGGCGGAAAGCGTGAGGTCCATACCGTCAAGCTGGGCATCAACGACGGCACCAGGGTCCAGGTGGTCGATGGCCTCAAGGCCGGCGAGAAGATCCTGGATCGTGCGCCGGAGGACTCCGCGTTCAGTGGTCCGCCCCAGCAGAGCGGCGGCGGTCCCAACGGCCAGCCAGGCGGCCTCATCTCGTCGGTGGCCCCGTGAGCGCAGCCCCGGAGAGCGCCCCGCTCGCGGCGTCGATCGGGGCCAAGGCCGCCATCGAGGTCGCCGGTGTGACCAAACGCTTCAAAGTGAAGCGTCGTCGCGAGCCGCTGACCGTCATCGAAGACGTCTCGATCACCGTACGGCGGGGAGAGACGGCCGCGATCGTCGGTCTGTCCGGCGCGGGGAAATCGACCCTGCTCAACATCCTGGGGCTGCTGGAGGTGCCCGACGCCGGCACGGTCGCGCTGTTCGGGCAGGAGACCACGACCCTGCCGGAGCGGATGCGCGCCCATCTGCGCGGCGAGACGATCGGCTTCGTGTTCCAGCAGCTCAACCTGCTGTCCGGGCGCACGGCCAGGCAGCAGGTGGCCGCCCCCCTGCTGTACGCCGGCGGCAGGGCGCTGCGGCAGCGCTATGAGCTCGCCGACGCCGCGCTGCGCCGGGTGGGCCTGGGCGAGCGGCTCACCGCGACCACCAGCAGCCTGTCCGGCGGTGAACAGCAGCGTGTCGCCATCGCCCGCGCGCTCATCCGCGATCCACGGCTGATCCTGGCCGACGAACCGACCGGCGCCTTGGATCCCAAGACCGCCCGGCAGGTGATGGACCTGCTCTTCGAGACCGCGCAGGAGGACGGGCGGGGCCTGATCCTGGTCACCCACGACCACGTGCTTGCCCGCCGCGCGGACCATGTCTATCTCCTCGACGGCGGCAGGCTCTCCCCCGCCGGCGACGACCTCCAGCCCTGACCGGCCCATACGAGCCGCACGGGCGTCGGTACGGCAGGATGCTGCCATGCCTCTCGAAGCACCTTTGACCGATCTCACCGATGTCATCGACGCGCTGATCCCGCAGGCCGGGGCGCTGGCGTTGCGCTGGTTCCGTGCGGACCCGGCCGATCTGGGCATGGCGGACAAGGGCGGCGCCATGGGATTCGATCCGGTCACCGAAGCCGATCGGGCCGTCGAGGACTTCCTCCGCGCCGAGCTGGGCAGCCGTTTCCCCGACGACCGGATCATCGGAGAGGAACAGGGCGTCACCGGCCCGTCGGGCGCCGGCCGCTGCTGGGTCATCGATCCCATCGACGGCACCAAGGCCTTCATCACCGGCGTGCCCGCCTGGGGGATCTTGCTCGGGCTGATGGTGGACGGCCGGCCGGTGGCTGGCTGGATGCATCAGCCCTACCTCGGCGAGACCTTCGCGGCAGCGGGCGGTGCGGGCCGGTTCACCGGCCGTTCGGGGCAGCGCCCGCTGCGGACCAGTCGTACGGCGGAGCTGGCCGAAGCGGTCCTCTACTGCACGCATCCGAACGTGTTCACCACCTCGGAGGAGCGGGCGGCCTTCGACCGGGTGGCCGGCGCAGTGCGGCTGCAGCGATACGGCGGCGACTGCTACGCCTACTGCCTGCTGGCGCTAGGCCAGATCGATTTGGTCGTCGAGTCGAGCCTGCAGCCGTACGACATCATCCCGCTGATCCCCATCATCGAGGCCGCCGGAGGCGTGGTCACCGGCCGGGGGGGCGAGCCGCCCGTCGAGGGTGGTTTCGTCGTGGCGGCGGCCACACCGGAACTACACGCCCAGGCCCTGGCACTGATCAATCAGGCGTGATCGCTCAGTGGCCGAACAGCTGAGCGAGTACGGCCTCGCAGGCGGTGCGGCGGGCCGCGTCGTGGCCGAACCGGCGCAGGCATTCGGCCCGTACCCATCCGGGGCTCGCGTGCCCGGGGCTCGCGTGCGCGGACGGCGGTCCTGGCCGGTGCCGCGGCCGGTGATGGACCGGGTGATCTGGGCGGACGGGGTGCGCATCGGCGGGGGCGGCGCCCTGGGGCTCCGGTCGCCGCACCTGAGGTACGGGGCGGTCGCGGGGCGGAGCGGACCTCCCGGTCGCGGCCACGACGGGCAGCCCCCTCCCGAGGGCGACGGACGGGGAGGCCGCGTGCACGGTGCCCTCATCGGCGGGGCGGACATCGACGGTGGATGAGATCGACACGACCAGTTCCCAGACGAGCAGCATCCCCATGGCCAGCGCGGCGCATCCGCCCACGGCCGCCCGCACCGTGGGACCTGTCAGGGCCGGCAGGCCGGCCGACCGCGGCGGAGTGGGGGAGCTGACCAGGCGGCTCGACGGCGGGTTGGAATCGGATGGGCTCACGCTTACCCAGCCTGGAGCAATTCTGTAACGAAATCAATACAGTCCGTTACCAGTCCGGGGTGAGATCAGAGGCGGCCACGAGGCCGGACGAAATCAAGCATCCCTCCGTCGGATCAGGAGAAACGCGACCAGCCAGGCGGCGGCGACCTCCAGGGCCAGCACTCCGATGCCCTTCTCCGGCGACAGCGTCCGCGAGCTCTGCGGGACCACGGCCCAGAAGGCCTCGCCCGCGTTCGACGGCAGATACACGGCGGTGTCCCCGATGATGTCCGTCGGCACGTTGTCGAGGAGGAGAGGTAGCACCAGAACGATCCCGAAGAGGCTGGAGATGCCGGCGGCGGTGCTGCGCAGGATGGCGCCGAGGGCCAGGCCGAGAAGTCCGATGAGCATCAGATAGACCCCGCCGCCCAGCACGGCGCGCAGCACTCCGGGCTGGCCGAGGGTCGCATGCGGGACGGGGCTGCTGAGCAGGCTCTGGCCGACGAAGAACGCCGCGAAGGACATCACGGTGCCCGCCGCCCACGCCACCATCCCGAAGGTGATGGCCTTGGCCGCCAGGACCAGGCCGCGTTGTGGAGTGCTCGTGAACGTCGTGCGGATGAGGCCGCTGCCGTACTCGTTGCTGATCACGAGCACCCCCAGCGCCCCCACGACGAGCTGCGCGAACAAGATGCCCTGGATGCTGCGGTAGGTGGGGTCGAAGGAGGCCTGCTCGCCGGCGGTCAGCCGCGTCCACTGCGCGGCGAAGCCCGCACACACCATCCCGGCCTCGGCGACGGCGAACACGATCGTGGCCAGGAACGCGATCGGGACGGACCTCACCGACCGGAGTTTGATCCATTCGCTGGCGACGGCGGCGTAGAGCCGGGCGATCGGCGCTGGGTCGGAGAGCCTCGGCCGGATCTCGGCGGTGGTCGGGATGCTCATATCACGGCCTCCGTGCGGAACTCGGTGGGGTACGGTGCCCGGAAGTCGACGCTGTCGTCGGTGAGCCGGAAGTACGCCTCTTCGAGGGAAGCATGATGGTCGGCGAGCTGGTGGAGGACCAGTCCGTTGGCGGCGGCGAGCTCACCGATCCGCACGGAGCTGATGCCGGTGACCGTCAGCGTCCCGTCCGGATCAGTGGTGACCTGGGCGCCGTGGCCCCGCAGCAGTCCAGCGAGCCACTCGGCGTCGGAGGTACGCACCCGCACCTGGTCACCGGAGTTGCGTGCGATGAGTTCGGCGAGCGAGGTGTCCGCCATCATCCTGCCCCGCCCGATGACGAGCAGATGGTCCGCGGTCAGCGCCATCTCGCTCATCAGATGGCTGGAGACCAGGACCGTGCGACCCTCCGCGGCCAGCGAACGCATCAGCGTACGGATCCAGAGGATGCCGTCGGGGTCGAGCCCGTTGACCGGCTCGTCGAACAGCAGCACCCCGGGGTCGCCGAGGAGTGCCCCAGCGATGCCGAGACGCTGCCCCATGCCGAGGGAGAAGCCGCCGACCCGCTTCCTGGCCACCGAGCTCAGCCCGACCAGGTCGATGACGTCGGCGACGCGGCGTTTGCCGATGCCGTTGGCGAGCGCCAGGGAGAGCAGGTGGTTGTAGGCCGACCGGCCAGGGTGCACCGCCGTGGCATCGAGCAGTGCGCCGACCTCGTGCAGCGGCCAGATGTGCCCCCGGAATGGGCGTCCATTGATGGTGACCGCGCCGGAGGTGGGCCGGTCCAGGCCGAGGATCATCCGCATGGTGGTCGACTTCCCGGCACCGTTCGGGCCGAGGAAGCCGGTCACGTGTCCCGGTTCGATCCGGAAACTCACCTGGTCGACGGCGGTCGTCGCCCCGTAGGTCTTCGACAGTTCACGGGCCTCGATCACCGCGACCTCCGCCGGGCATGGATTGTGTTCATGCTCAGAACGCTAGGGAGAGCGAGTCCGTCGGCACGTCAGCCCCGGGAACGAAAATCACGTCCCCCTCAGGCCCGGCCTCCTCCGAAAGGAGTAGTACCTGCGTGTCGTCAGCGACGGCGGGGCCGGATGACGCCCATGAGGGGCGTGTCGCCGTGATCGTCTTCGGGAGACTCGTCGGCCCAGGGGATGATCGGAAGCCTCTGAGTGAGAGGCGCGTCCCCGTCGTCGCTCTCGGAACCCCCGTCGACAGCGCGGATGATCGGAAGCCTCTGGGTGAGCTGACCACTCGAAGCGATCACACCCCGGGTGAGCATCGTCTTCTCATGGCGGAGCGCACCGTTCTCACGGAGCAGATCGTCGGCCTCGGCCCGCACCCGGGTCAGCCGCCGTGCCATCCGCCAGTGGATCACGAGGCCGCTGACGAGTGCGCCGAGGACGAAGGCCGCGAGCGCCGGCATCCACAACGCCGCCCCGGACACCACCGACAGGGCCGTGACGATCGTGATCACACGGATGTTTGCCTCTACCCAGTCCAAGCCGTTGTTGACGCGCTTGGGGATCTTCACTCGACGCTCCTTATCGGCTCGCGGTCGGCTGGTCACGGATAGTCCCGACGTCGCAACAACGACGCAGGCACAAGCGAGTGTTCCGAAAACGACTGAGGATCACATCACCCTGCCCAGACCGTCAGCGCAGGTCGGGAGGGCACTTCGGATAAAAACGCCTGATAGCGTGCAGGTCGCGCGCGATCAAGCGAAGTCCGGTTCGAGTCCGGCGCTGTCCCGCAACTGTCACGCCTCGTGGGTGTCACGCCCTCGGGGATGAGCCAGGTCGCCTTCTCGCGCGCAGACGATATCGACCCTCGTGGGAAGGGCGATCCGATCACCCGGGTCTCCGCTTCCCAGCGACCATGCCATCGACCGGGAGCTCTCCTTGAGACCTGTACGCCCCCTCTACGCGGCCATGGTGCTGGGTGTCCTGACGCTGGCCGGCTGCGGCCGGTCCAGCGACACGTCATCCCCCACACCCCGGACCACCCCCGTGACCGTCCGGGCCGGCAACGGCTCGGTGACCGTCCCCGCACCCCCCAAGCGCATCGTCGTGCTGTCGCCGACCGCGACGGAGATGCTGTTCGCCATCGGTGCCGGCCCGCAGGTCGTCGCCGTCGACGACCAGTCCACCTATCCGGCGAACGCCCCGCTCACCAAGCTGTCGGGGTTCAAACCGAACTCCGAGGCCGTGATCGGCTACCGGCCCGACCTGGTCGTGCTCTCCAACGATACCGACGGCATCGTGGCGGCCCTGCGGAAAGTGAAGATCCCGGTACTGCTCGAACCGTCGGCCGTGAAGATCGACGACACCTACGATCAGATCACCGATCTCGGCACGGCGACCGGTCATGTCTCCGAGGCCGGCAAGCTCACCACCGACATGCGGCAGCAGATCGACGCCACGGTGCGTAACATCCGCACTGCCATGCCCACCACCAATGGGCTCACCTATTACCACGAGCTGACCAACGACCTCTTCACGGTGACGTCGAAGACCTTCATCGGGCAGGTGTACGGGCTGTTCGGCCTCCGTGACGTCGCCGACGCCGCGGACAAGGCGGGCACCGGCTATCCCAAGCTGTCCCAGGAGTCCCTCGTCACCTCCGACCCGTCACTGATCTTCCTGGCCGACACCGCCTGCTGCGGTCAGTCCGCGCAGACGGTCGCCAAGCGTCCCGGCTGGAAGGACCTCTCCGCGGTGAAGCGCGGCCGGATCGTCCCGCTCAACGACGACATCGCCTCCCGGTGGGGTCCCCGTCTGGTCGACTTCGTCAAGGCGATCGCCGCCGCGATCCAGAAGCCCGCGTGACGAAGGCCCGGCTGCGGCCCGCCATGCTCGCCATCGCACTGGCGGTGTTGACGGTGGCATTGCTGATCGGACTGCTGACCGGGGCCGCCGATCTCGCCCCCGGCGGAGTGGTACGCGCGCTGCTGGACCGGCTGCCGTTCGTCCATCTCGACTCCGGCCTCAGTCCGGTCGAGCAGAACGTGCTGTTCGAGCTGCGCCTGCCCCGGGTCCTGCTCGGCGCCCTGGTGGGCGGTCTGCTGGCCCTGGCAGGAGCCGGCTATCAGGGGGTCTTCCGCAACCCGCTGGCCGACCCGTACCTGCTCGGTGCGGGTGCCGGAGCCGGGCTCGGCGCCACCCTGGTGATCGTCTATGCGCCGGCCGATCCCACGGTGGCGGTGCCGTTGGCGGCCTTCGCGGGCGCCATCACCGGGGTGGCGATGGCGTACACGCTAGGTCACACCAGTGGCCGAGCCGGAGGCTCGGCGACATTGGTGCTCGCCGGGGTCGCGGTGGCGTCCTTCCTCACCGCGGTGCAGACCTTCGTGCAACAGTCCAAGGTGGAGGAGCTCCAGCGGATCTACGCCTGGCTCCTCGGCGGGCTGGCCACCGCCGACTGGCACACGCTCGCGATGATCGCCCCGTACTCCCTGGTGTCGACGGTCGTGCTGCTGGCGCACGGACGGCTGCTCGACGTGCTGAGCGTCGGCGACGACGAGGCCGCCTCACTGGGCTTGGCCGCCACCCGGGTAAGGCTGATCGTGCTCGCCGCGGCCTCGCTCGCCACCGCCTCCGCGGTGGCGGTCAGCGGACTGATCGGCTTCGTCGGCATCATCGTCCCGCATGTGGTGCGGCGGCTGGCCGGCGGTTCCTACCGGGTGGTCCTGCCGCTGTCTCTGCTGGGCGGAGCCGTGTTCCTGGTGCTGGCCGACGTGGTGGCCCGCACGGCTCTGGCACCCGCCGAGCTGCCCCTCGGCGTGGTGACCGCTTTCGTCGGAGCCCCGTTCTTCATCGGGGTGCTGCGGACGACCCGGCGGGTGGAGACATGACCGTCTCGGTCCGGTCCCTGGACGTTCTCCGGGACGGCAGGCCGGTGCTGTCCTCGGTCTCCCTGGAGGTTCCGGCCGGGTCGTGGCTGGCCGTCATCGGACCCAACGGGGCGGGCAAGTCCACGCTGCTGCAGACGATCGCCGGCCTGCTTCCCTGCTCCGGCGACGTGGCCATCATGGACGCCCCGGTGAGACCGCTGCGCCCGCGGCGACGGGCCCGGCTGGTCGCCTACGCCCCGCAGAACCCCGTGCTGCCCGGCGAGATGACCGTCTTCGACTACACATTGCTGGGCCGCTCCCCGTACATCCCGTATCTCGGCCGGGAGAGTGTCCACGACCGATCCGTCGCCGCCGAGGTGCTGGAGCGGCTGGATCTGACCGGGCTGGCGGCCCGGCTGCTGGGGCACCTGTCCGGCGGCGAGCGGCAGCGTGTCGTGCTGGCCCGCGCGCTCGCCCAGCAGACGCCGGTGCTGCTGCTCGACGAGCCGACCACCGCGCTGGATCTCGGCCACCAGCAGCAGGCCCTGGAACTGCTGGACCGCCTGCGGCTGGCAGATGGGCTGACCGTGGTGACGACCCTGCACGATCTGTCGCTGGCGGGTCAGTACGCCGACAGCCTGCTGCTGCTCTCCGGCGGCCGGGTGATGGCCCACGGTCCGGCCTCCTCAGTGCTGACGTCGGAGATGGTGGCGGAGCACTTCGGCGCCCACGTGGACATCACCTGCGGCCCCGACGGCCGCCCGCAGCTGTCGCTGGTGCGGCCTTGAACATCGAGCTGATCTGGCGTTCGGAAGAGGACGTACGGCTGGCGGCGGCGATCTGGCGGCCCGGGCCCGGATGGCGGATGATCTCCTCCGCGCTGGTGGGCGGAGGCATCGGCCCCGCCTCATGGGTGCTGAACGCCCAGGTGCCTGGTGGCTACTCGCGGCTCGATCCGGTCGCGCACCTCTCCGAGCTGGCCGATGATTTCGGGCTGTCGGGTCCTGGGGTGGGGATGCTCACGGCGGCCGCGGTGGAGCGGCTGGTGACTCGCTCGGACGAGGGGGCCGAGGTGACCGCCACCGTGGGGCTGCGAGTTCCCACCTGGGCGGCCGCTCCCCCGGACGCCACCGATCCGGAACTCGCCCCCATCCAGGTGGGCACCGTCAACATCGTCGTCTCGGTGCCCGTGGCATTGAGCGACGCCGCCCTGGTCAACGCGGTCATCACCGCGACAGAGGCCAAGACACAGGCCATGTTGGAGGCGGGCTACCCCGGCACCGGCACGGCCAGCGACGCCATCTGCGTGGCGGCCCCGGCCTCGGGCCCACCGGAGCCGTTCGCCGGGCCGCGGTCGGTGTGGGGTGCCCGGATCGCCCGGGCCGTGCACGCCGCCGTCCACGCGGGCGCGCTCGACTACACCTCGCGGCTACAACGAGGATGCTGAGGCGGCTTCGTCGCGCCTGCGCTCGTAGTCACGCATGACCGCCTTGCGCGCCTTATTGGAGAGCCGGTCGATGTAGAGCCGCCCTTCCAGGTGGTCGGTCTCGTGCTGCAGGCAGCGGGCCAGCAGCCCGGAACCCTCCACCGTGATCGGGGCCCCCATGACGTCGAACCCGTGACAGACCACGTGGTCGGGACGGGCCACCGAGGAATGGGGGCCCGGCACGGACAGGCAGCCCTCCTCGTCGTCGTCCAGCCTCCGCTCCCCCACGGCCGGCAGCTCGAGCGTCGGGTTGACCACCACGCCCTTGCGGCGCTCATCGCTCTCGTCCGGGCAGTCATAAACGAAAATCCGCAAGTCGACGCCGACCTGGTTCGCCGCAAGCCCCACGCCCTCGGCGGCGTACATGCTGGCGAACATGTCCTCGGCCAGCTGCGCCAGCTCCTCGTCGAAATGCTCGACCGGACGCAATGGCCGGTGGAGCACCGGATCGCCGATCAGTGTGATCGGCAGCACCCGCCCCGTCATGCCCACACCTCACCTTTCGTGAACCCACGCTGGGTCCGTAGCTGCACATAGTTTGCAGCATCCGTCTCCATGGAGCGAAAACGGCCAAGCCGTCATCTTCACCTTCGATCAATAGAAGAGCGCTCACGCTCTGAGCAAGGGAGGATGGCCCGGTGAAGACGACCTATGACGGTGAACCGATCAGCCCGGACCCGCCTTATGGCGCGATGATCGTGGTGACGACCCTGGCTCCTGAGGGACGTCGCTTCCTCATCCTGCACCGCGCGCACGACGGCCCCGACTACGAGGGTGACTGGGCCTGGACCCCGCCAAGCGGATGCCGCAAGCCCGGCGAACCCGTCGAGGACTGCGCTGCCAGGGAGCTCCTCGAGGAGACCGGCCTTCAGGCGATCCCGCAGCCCGTGGTGACCGAGGACGTCGACTGGACCGTGTTCCTCCTCGACGTACCGCCCAGCACCCAGATCATCGGCGATGGGATCGAGCACGACCGCTTCGAATGGGTCGATTTCACCGAAACCCACGAACGCTGCCGCCCCGACGTCGTCCAGGCCAACCTGCTGCTGGCCTTCGAGGCGATACAGAAAGCCTCTGGGATACCTCAAATCTCCGCGCCGGGGGCTGAACTCCGCCGCTGAGCCATGGCGTCGAGAGGAGGATCGCCCAAGTGACCGTGGAGGAGTGGCTGCGCGTGCGTGGTGTGTTGGCGGAGCGCCGACACGAGCTCGGGCAGGCCGCCGGCCGGCTCTACCCAGGGCTCTCCCGGGTCGGCTCCACGCAACTGCTCTGCCGGCCGGAGTGGATCCCCACTGAGCCGCTGCTCCTTGACGCGGTCAAGCTGATCTGGCAGGACGATCCCCCGCCACCGGTGGTGACCGGTGCCGAGGCTGCTTCCGAAGGCGTACGACCCGTACGCCCCGACGGCCGGCGCTTCCGCACCTACGCCGAAGCCCTCGGTGAGCTGGCGCCACCGGCGGTTTTCGAGAACCGCTCCTGCTATGGGCTGTTCGACGCCGACCTACGCGGCCCTCGGGCCGAGCTGCGGATGGGCCGGGCGTGGTACTTCGACGGGATCGATGTCGGCGAGGCGGTCGCCCACGAACTCGCGGCAGGACACGGGACCCCGTTGCGGGACCTCGTCGGCGATCCGCTGGACTTCTCCCGCCGCCCCGCACGGCCCGCGATCACCACGCTGACCCTCCGCCGAGACACCGACGATTCCCGGTTCGTGCTGCACTGGCGAGACCCCGCGAAGGTCGCACACGCGGGAGGGCTCTACCAGGTGATGCCGGTCGGGGTCTTCCAGCCACTCTCCCTGGCGAGCGAACGGAACGACTTCCACCTCTGGCACTGCATGGTCCGCGAGTTCAATGAGGAGTTGCTCGGCGGCAGCGAGGACTACGACGTCGCTTTCGAGCAGTGGGACTTCGCCACGGCTCTCGGTGAGGCTCGGGAGTCGGGGCGGCTTCAGGTCCATGTGCTGGGGCTGGGCGTGGACCCGCTCACCCTCGCCGTCGACCTGCTCACGGCCGCGGTCTTCGACGCCGACCTGTTCGACGAGACCTTCCACGGCCTGGTCGGAGTCAACGCGGAGGGGCGGGTCGTCCGGGACGTGCCCTTCGAAGAGGACGTCATCAGGCCCTTCCTTGATGGCACCGAACCCATGCAACCCGCCGGGGCCGCCGTCCTCGACCTGGCCTGGCGACACCGGGACCGGCTGCTGACCAGGCCATGACGGGCCGGGGCAAGCGGAATGGTCGACTCACGGTGACCCCTCGCGGATCACGTGCTTGCACCGCTCACCAAAAATGCCTACTCTTATTCACGGCGCCGTCCTGCGCCTCACCTCCATTTCCGGTGCTCACGCCATCGGCCTTGCGGGGGCAAAGGGGACCTTGAGTCCTCGGGATGCCGTCACACATGACCTTTCCGGCGGGGTCAACGGGAGCGTGGGTCCTGTGGCCGTGCCGTGATGGGAAGCATGTGATGACGAGCCAGAAGTCGTTCAAGTCCCGTGTACGAGCCCGCGTCGACAAGACGGGCGAGAGCTACACCACCGCCCGCCGCCGGATCCTCGAGAAGGCCGGCCACCCGCAGGTCTCGCCGCCCACGGACCTGGCCGCCGAAGCGATCAAGACCAGCAAGGTCTCCGACACCACCCTTCGCGAGCGCACCGGCCGAGGCTGGGACGAATGGTTCGCGCTGCTCGACACCTGGGGTGCGACAGAACGCACCCACACCCAGATCGCACGCTGGCTCATGCAGGAGCACCAGGTCGACAACTGGTCGGCGCAGAACGTCACGGTGGGATACGAGCAGGAACGCGGAATGCGCACTCCCGGCCAGAACAGCGCCGGGTACTACTCGGCGACCGGCAGCAAGACCATCGCCGTCTCGGTGGACCGCCTGTACCAGGCGTTCGCCGACACCGCGGTGCGCGAACGCTGGCTACCCGGCGAGCTCAGGGTCCGCACGGCCACCGCACCCAAGTCGTTCCGGGCCGACTGGCAGGACGGTTCAACGCGAATCGCCGTCGGCTTCATCGCCAAGGGCGACGCGAAGGCTCAGGTGGCGCTCGTACACGAGAAGCTGACCGACGCCGATACCGCCGCACAGATGAAGGCCTTCTGGCGTGAGCGCCTCACCGCGCTCAAGACTCTCCTCGAACCCTGACGCACCAGCACCAAAGACACCCGGACACCGCCGACGTGCGCGTCAGGAGAACCTCATGGAAGTGAACTACGTGGCCATCGTTGTAGCGGCCGTGGCATCGTTCGTGATCAGCTCAGTGTGGTACACCGTGTTCGACAAGCAGCGGACGGAACTGCTCAGCAGCGCGAACGCGGACACCGCAGCCGGTACGAAGCCGCCGGCATGGAAGATACTCGTCGAACTGGTTCGGAGCCTCATCGTCGCCTCCGTACTCGCGGAATTTGCCACGCACCTGGAGATCACGGACTGGACGGCTGCGGCGCTGCTCGGATTCGCGGCGTGGATCGGGTTTCCCTTCGTGCTCCTTACGGGCTCGGTCCTCTGGGACAACGTCCCCTGGAAGCTCGCCGCCATCCACGCAGGCGATTGGCTGCTGAAGCTACTCGTCATCACCGTCATAGTCGGCGTCTGGCACTGAGGGAAAGCTCTCGCCGACACACTCGGAAACGTACCGGGGGTCCCCAGCGCTCGCTGTGGCGAGGGCTGGGGACCCTCGGCATCTTTCATGCACACGAAGGCCCTTACTTACTTGGCGGCAGCGTGCCCTGCTGCTGGGGCGGCCGCTTGATCCATCGCGGCGATGATCTGGTTCTGCGCTCGCCACAGGAGGATGCCCTTGCCGATGATGATCGCCAGGATGACCGCCGGAAACGCCGTGAGCAGCCAGGAGATCTCCGTAGGGATCCCGGAAACAAGCGTGGTCACAGAGTCCATGTGATTCACTCCGCATCAGTGGGCCGATTGCCGATATAGAACACGCTATCGATACCCACTGACATTTTCGGGGCCTCAGATCCGGTGCGCGGCGGGCCGTCGATGGCCGAGATCCTACGACTCTCGGGTCGGACCTTCACCGCCACCACCAGCAACATTGCTGCCACGCCACCCTGTCCGACTGGTCGCGCTACGCGACGCCGCCCAGAACCCTGCAGCCACCCATAACCCTGCAGCAGGGCAAGGCTGGAGTGATGGTTGGGTCGCTTGTGTGTTCGAGTTTGTTGCCTTGAGGTAAGTGTCACCGAGCGTGTACGGGGCGTAGTTTTAGAACGTGCGGTCGATTTCCTTCGAGCTTGCGGGGGCCTCCAGTGGGGAGCTGGTGGCGGCTGCCGGGGCGATCGTCGGGGAGTTGGCGGTGCGGGTGGCGCCGGAGGCGGGTGTGGTGGCGTTGGAGCTGGCCGAGTCGCTGGGCCGTTGCATCGACGTCTCCGAAGCCGCCCTGGCGGTGCTGGTGGGGCGGGCGGACGCCACCGGCGCCCATGAGCTGCATGGGTGGGGGTCGACGGCGGCGTGGTTGCGTAACGCGGTGGGGATGCGGCACGGGCGGGCCGCTGAGCGGGTCACCGTGGCCAAGCAGCTCCCGCGCCTGCCGCTGGTGCGCAAACTGCTGGCCGGGG
>JAOPYO010000028.1 GCA_025964575.1 Actinomycetes bacterium | reverse complement strand
GCAACATGGCTTGTTTCTGAGCGCAGATCCGACCGAAGATGTGTGCAGATACAGGGATATTCGCCGGTATTCGGAGGCGGTCCCAAAGCGCTGAACTCGACATCAGGATGGCCTGTCAAAGAATCATGTGCTCGGTAAAGATCCTATTGCGAAAAGGTCTATCAACTGCCGTAACTGTTCGCTAGTGTGTTCTAGTGAAAGGGTTGTCTTCTCGGGATCGGGGTGTTCCGGGTGTCTGTGGCGGTGGTGGAGCCGGGTCTGGCTGCTGTGGGGTCCGTGGTTCCTTCCGGTGTTCCCGGTCCGGGTTTCGTGGCGTCGTTGGACGCCGTTTCGTTGGCCGCGGTTTCCGATGATGAACTTTTGGATGTGATGGCGGCCTGGCGTCGGGTGACGTCGTGGGCGCAGGCGTCGGAATTGGCGGTGGTGGCGGAGTTCGTACGCCGCCGGCAGGAGGCCCACCCAAGCTCGCCCCCCATGGAACTGGGCGAGTTCGTCGCTGACGAGATCGCGCTGGCGCTGACGCTTTCGGGCGGTGCGGCGGGGATCTGGGCGGGGCTGGCGGGCAAGCTGGCCGACCCGGACTGGTTTCCGCTGACCCGGAAGGAGCTTGCGGAGGGCCGGATCGACCTGACCCGTGCCAAGGCGATTGTGGAGGGCCTGTTCGGGGTGGACACCGCCACCATCAGGCTGGTCGAGGCGGCAGTGATCGGCGACGCGCGGGTGCTGAACGCGGGCCGGCTTCGTCATCGGGTTCGCGAGACACTCGAACAGTTGGATCCGCAGGCCGCGGCACAGCGCAGGAAGCAAGCCAGTAAGGTGCGCAGCCTGCAGATGTGGGCGACCGCGGCGGGCACCTGTGATCTGGCGTTGCGTGAGGTGTCCCAGGAGGACGCCGAAGCGATCTACAACAAGATCAACGCGGTGGCCCAGGCGATGAAATCCGACGGTGATGTCCGCCCGATCGACGCGATCCGCCATGACCTGGGCGTCGCCCTGCTGCGTGGCACCCCGTTGCCCGAGGCCTCCCGTGATCTTCGCCAGGACGAGGACGGGGAGAGTTGCGAAGATCCCTACGGCCCGGAGTGCGCGTACGAGAGCCATGAGGCCGGCGACGGCGCCGCGCCAGGTGATACCGACGATGCGGATAAGCGTAAAGCCAATAAGCTCACGGGTTCCGGCGATGAGGGGGAATGTGGTGAGGGTCCCAGCGGCGGAGCCCGCCCCGGACGGCCGTGCGGCCCCCGCTCACCCTGGCCTGATGGGAATGGCCCGGATAGCCAGGGTCGCCAGGGTCGCCAGGGTCGCCAGGACAGCAACGACAGTCAGGGCAACCGGGAGAGCCGGGAAGGCCTGGAGGGCCGGGATGCGCTGGGCCATCGAACACGCACGCTCCCGCGGATGCGTCCGGGTTCAGCTGGACACCAACCACGCCCGAGCCGACGCACACCGCTTCTACGAACGACTCGGCTTCAAAGCCACCCACGCAGGGATGAAACTCTTCCTCGGCTGACCGTACGAGGCCATTCGCGCACCCGACCGTAATGCGGCTGCCTACCCGGCGGCGACGAGGTCGGCGAACTCGGTGGCGGAGGGACTGAGGGCGTTCCACTGGCGGACGGCCCAGCCGACGGTGATCGGGGTCAGATCGGGGATGGGGACGGCTCGGACCGGACTATCGGGCGAAAGCACCAGTCTGGGAAGGGCAGGCAGGACGGCATGGCCGATACCGAGTTCGGCCAGCAGAATCGCGGTGTCCCAGTCGGCCACGCCGACTGGGGCGGGAGGGCTGACTCCCAGGCGGACGAAGTTCTCTTCCAGGCGCTGGTGTGAGGCCGAGTTCTCGGGGTGGGTGATATAGCGGATCGTCGCCAGGTCGCCGGGGTGGATGATGTCCTTTTCGGCCAGCGGGTCGTCGGCGTGCACGACCAGCACCCAGGGCAGGTCGATGACCGGCCGTTGCTGGATACCGGGCAGAGGCTGACCGAGGGTGATCCAGGCCAGCTCCACCCGGCCGCTGTGCAGGAGTTCGATACACCGCCGGGCCGAGTGCGCCGACCGGAACTCCAGGGTCACCTGGGGATAACGGTGGCGGAAGGCGGTGATCGCGTCGGCCATGAAGTGCCGTACGGTGACGCCGCCTGTGGTGATCTTCACGGTGCCGCCGTGACCGTCGCGGAGTTCGCCAAGCTGGTGTATAGCGGTATCGAGGGACGCGATGCCTCCCAGGGCCGCCTGGTAGAGGATCCGTCCGGCTGGGGTGGGGACGACACCGCGGGGTTGCCGCTCGATCAGCGCGAGGCCGGTTTCGCGTTCCAGACGTTTGACGTGCTGGCTGACCGCCGACTGGGTGCAGGACAGGGTGCGGGCGACGGTGCTGAGGTTCCCGGTCTCGTACACCGCGATGAACACGCGTAGGTCATCAAGAGTCACCGACCCAAGATATCTCTGGGGTTTATCCAAGGAAATCCAGGAATTGACTGTGATCGGGGCTGCTTTCAGAATGACCGCAGGAGCCCGGAAATCACGGTTCCTGACCCTGGCGGCAACCCGTCCGCGGTTCTGGCTGGTGGCATCCGGTGACCCGGGACGCACGGCACTGACACCGCGGATTCGCGGACGGGTGCCGACCTTTTGTGAGGAGCGGCCATGACCACCGATCCGTACGAGTTGGAGAAGCTCGATGAAGAGTCCGCAACCGCGGGTGCTCTCGAGTTGCTGGTCGCACGCGGCGCCGGAGAGATCGCCCATCCGGGCGGAACCCTCCTGGCCCATCTGCGGCGCGTTCACACCCTGCTGGAACAGTGGGGAGCCCGACCAGCGGTGCGGCTGGCCGGGCTGAGCCACGCCTTCTACGGCACCGACGGCTTCCGCACCGCACTGGGTGACGTGATCCACCGTCAGGAGCTCGCTGCAGTCATCGGCCAGGAGGCCGAGCAGCTCGTCTACTTCTACGCCGGCTGCGACCGCAGCTTCTCCTACCCACGCCTCACCGAAGACGAGGGGCCGTTCAAGGATCGCTTCACCGACACCCTGCTCCGCCCACCGCTGCGGCTACGCCGGGACTTCGCCGAGATCACCGTCGCCAATGAGCTGGACATCGTCTGTATCAACCCGGAACTCCGCGCCCGACACGGGCAGGAGTTGCTCAACCTGTTCACAGCATGGCTGGGTCTGCTCAGCGACCCCGCCCGGCAGTCCATCGAGGCAACCCTGACGTGAGGTCCCCACCGAAGGACTGCCGGAGATGGACACCGCCGTCAGATGGGGAGGCGCTCTGCAGCCCGGTGATGGGGTACGGGTCGTACCGGTTCGCCGTGGGAGAGCTGGGGTAGCCAGCCCAGCCAGCGCGGCAGGTACCAGTTCCGCTCACCCAGCAACGTCATCAGTGCAGGCAGCAGTACGGCTCGTACCAGCGTCGCGTCGAGCAATACGGCCACTGCGAGGCCCACGCCGAGCTGCTTGAAGTCCTGCATCGACAGGGTGCCGAAGACCGAGAACACCGCGATCATGATGACGGCGGCGCTGGTGACCACCCCGGCCGTGCTGCGGATCCCCTGCGACACTGCCTGGGTGGTGGGCATCCCGCCATCATGCGCCTCCTGGATCCGGGAGACCACGAACACGTGGTAGTCCATCGACAGCCCGAACAGGACCACGAAGACGAACAGCGGGATCCAGGACTCCAGCGCGCCGACCGCGTGGGTACCGACGAGCGAGGCGCCCCAGCCGTGCTGGAAGACGGCCACCATCACCCCGTACGACGCCGCGACCGAGAGCAGGTTGAGTGCGATCGCGGTGGCGGCGATCACCACTGAACGGAACGAGATCAGCATCAGCAGAAAGGTGATCCCCATGACGAAGACGAAGACCGGCACGATGCTCGAACGCAGCTGATCGTTGAAATCCACCGAGAAGGCCAGGTCACCGTGGACCAGGACTTCGGCGCCGGGGATCTGACCCAGAATCGCGGGGATCGTGGTGGTCCGGAGTGTCTTCAGCGCCTGCTTGGATGACGCGTCCGACCCGCTACCGGGCAACGGTATGTCGATTTCGGCGATGTTCGCCGTCGTGTGGATGGTGACCTGCGTGGCCTTGAAAGAGGCGATGGCCTGGCGTACGGCCGGGGCCTGGATGTCGGGAGCCTTCACCACGATCTGTGCCGGTGCCGGGCCGCCCGGGAACGACCGGGAGATGTCCTGATAGGTCTTGACCAGCGCGACGTCGGCCGGCAGTTGCTTGTCGACGCCGAGCTTTTCGGTGTGCATCCCCAGTGACGGCAGCGCCAGGACGATCAGCACGCCCGCCGACAACGCGGCGAACAGACCAGGCCTGCGCAGCACCGGCGCCAAGACGGCGCCCCAGAACTGGCTGTTCTTACGCCCGCCACTCTTCCGGCGGCGGTGCAGCAGCGGGATCCGGCCGAACTCGACCTTGTCCCCCAGCAGCGACAACAGCGCGGGCAGGACGGTGACCGAACCCACCATGGCGATGAACACCACCAGGATCGTCCCCACCGCGAACCCGGAGAACAGTTGCAGCCCGGACAGGAACATCCCGGCCATGGCCACCATCACGGTCACGCCGGAGATCAGCACCGAGCGGCCCGAGGTGGCCGCCGCGATCCGGAGCGCAGCCTCCCGGGACTGCCCGGCGGCCCGCTCCTCACGCTCCCGGCGGATGTAGAACAGGCAGTAGTCGACGCCGACGGCCAGGCCCATCAGCAGCATCACGGAGTTGGCCGAGGTGTCGACGTGCATTGCGTGGCTGGTCAGTGCGAGTAGCCCGTTGGCCGCGAGGAACGCGGTCAGCGCCAGCGCCACCGGCAGCACGGCGGCCAGCAGCGCCCCGAACGCGACGAGCAGGATGCCCAGCGCCAGCGGGACGGCGGTCCACTCGGCCTGCGCGAAATCGTTGCCCATCGTTTCGTTGAACCACTTGTTGGCGCTGGCCGAGCCGAATTCCCCGATCGTGACGTCCGGGTGAGCCTGCCGGGCCTTGGCCACCGCGTCGAGCACGGGCTGCACCCGGTCCGTGGCGGTATCGGCGTCGCCCGTCATGTTGAACTGGATCAGCATGTCGTGCCGATCCGGTGAGATCAGTGGGTCCTGTACGTCCCGGACCTGGCCGGTGCTCTTGACGTTCGCCAGGACGGCCTGGACGGCGCCCCTGGAGCCGTTCACCTTCGCGCTGTGCACCAGCACCATCTCGGAGGCCGGTCTGTTGATGCCCGCGTCGGCGAGGATCTGCTCGGCGCGCGCCGAGTCGCGCGCGCCTACTTCCGCATGGGTCAGATTCCGCTGGCCGGCCATTCCGCCGATCACCGTTGCCAGCACCACCAGCAGGAGCCAGCCGAGGATGGCCGACTTTCGATGGCGGGCACTCCAGCCGCCCAGCGAGGCGGCGACGTTCCGTTCACGAGTCATGGGGATCCCTGTTTCGGTCGTCTGTGTGTCCCCAACGACGCTAAGGAGCCCAGAACCCGCTGGACATGGGGGTAAACGGCGTCCCAAGGTGTACGTAGATACACCCTTCGACTGGGCGTCTAAGGCCAGTGCGAGCACTCTGTTCTGCGGTCAGACTGGGGCCATGAACTCCCCGATGATTCGTCGTGCTCTGACCGCTTCCGGGCGGGGGTTGACCCTCTTCGCGCTCACGATCGCGGAGGTCCTCGCGTTCAGCTGGGCAGTCGTGACCATCGCCCTACTGAGCGGCGGACTCGGGGTGTTCCTGCTACCTGAGGCGATCGGGAAGGTCCGCGTGGTGGCCGGCCTCGCCCGTCGGCGGGCCGCCGACTGGAGCGGTGTGGAGATCCCCGAGCCGTACCTGCCGGAGCCGGCCTTCCAGAGCGGGTTCATCGGCCGGATCGAGAAGTGCCGGTGGCTGCTCACCGACCCGGCGACCCGCCGGGACCTGCTGTGGTGCCTGACAGACCCCGTGGTCGGCGGCTTTCTCGCGCTGCTGCCCGCCGCGCTGCTGGTGTACGGGTTGGAAGGGATCGCCATGCCGGCGATTTGGGGGAGCTTTCACCAGTACGGCTTCCACGACTGGTACACCGGCATCCCCGTCATCGGCTGGATCACCGCGGGGCTTTGCGTACCCGTCGGGGTGGGCTTCCTGGTGCTCGGCGTCCGGGTCGGGCCGGGGCTGTTGAACAGCCACGCCCGCTGGACCCGCGGGCTGCTGGCCCCCACCCCGAAGTCCGAGCTGGCGTTGCGGGTGCGGCATCTGACCGAGACCCGAGCCGACGCGGTCGATACCCAGGCCGCCGAGCTGAGAAGGATCGAACGAGACCTGCACGACGGTGCGCAGGCCCGGCTGGTCGCCATGGGCATGAGCCTCGGCGCCATCGAGCACCTTCTGGAGCGTGACCCGGAGAAAGCCAGGCTGCTGCTGGCCGAGGCGCGACAGGCCTCCGCCAAGGCGCTCAACGAGCTGCGCGACCTGGTCCGCGGCATCCACCCGCCGGTGCTGGCCGACCGCGGGCTGGGCGACGCGGTGAAGGCTCTCGCCCTGGACAACCCGCTCTCGGTCGAGGTGACCGCTGAGCTGGGCGGCCGACTGGATCCGCCGGTGGAGTCCGCCGCCTACTTCGCCATCGCCGAGATGCTGGCCAACGCCACCAAGCACTCCGGTGCGCACAGGGTGTGGATAGACCTCCGGCATCACGACAGCCTGCTGCGAATGACCGTCACCGACGACGGCAACGGCGGCGCCTCCCTCTCCGGCGGTACGGGACTGCGCGGCATCGAACGGCGCATCGGTACATTCGATGGGATCCTCGCCCTGAACAGTCCTGTGGGCGGGCCCACGACCGTGACGATGGAGCTGCCGTGCGTGTTGTCCTCGCCGAGGACCTCTTCCTCCTGAGAGACGGGCTCATAAGGCTGCTGGAAGCCCACGGCTTCGAGATCGTCGCAGCTGTGGACAACGGGCCTTCGCTACTGCGGGAACTGCTGGCGCAGCGCCCGGACGTGGCCGTCGTGGACGTACGGTTGCCGCCGTCCTTCACGGACGAGGGTCTGCAGGCGGCGCTGGCCGCCCGCCGAGCGGTCCCGGGGCTCCCGGTGCTGGTGCTCTCGCAGTACGTCGAGCAGTTGTACGCCAGGGAGCTCCTCGCCGACGGGACCGGGGCGGTCGGCTACCTGCTCAAGGACCGGGTCTTCGACTCCGACCAGTTCATCGACGCGGTGCGCCGGGTCGCCGCGGGCGGCACCGCCATGGACCCCGAGGTCATCGCCAAGCTGCTGGCCGGCAACGCCCGCGACGAACCGCTGACCCGGCTGACCCCACGGGAACGAGAAGTGCTGGAGCTGATGGCCGAGGGGCGTTCCAACGCCGCCATCGCCCAGCGGATGGTCGTCACCGAGCGGGCCGTCGCCAAGCACACCGCCAACATCTTCACCAAGCTCGACCTGCCCCCCTCTGACGACGACAACCGGCGGGTCCGCGCCGTCCTCGCCTACCTCAACCGCTGATCCCAAGGCCGCTGATCCAAGGCCCCGGATCCAAGGCCTTGGCTGCCGAAGGTGCGGCGGTAGGCCGAGGGAGAGGTCCGCATTGCCCGGAGAAAGTGGTGCCGGAAGGTCACCGGGCTGTCGAAGCCCACGGCGGCGCCGATCTCCTCGACCGGGGCCATGCTGCTCTCCAGCAGCGGCAGGCTCGCCATGATCCGCTGTACGATCACCCAGCGCAGCGGGCTGGTCCCCGCCTGGCGGCTGAAGTGCCGGATGAAGGTACGGGGCGACAAGTGCGCCTGCGCGGCCAGCTCGGCCACGGTGATCGGCTCTGCCAGATGGTCCAGCGCCCAGGCCATCGCGCGGGCGATGGCGTCGTCCTCGGTCACCCCAGGGATGGCGGCCTCGACGAACTGAGCCTGACCGCCCTCCCGGTGCGGTGGGATGACCAGCCGGCGGGCCACCGAGTTGGCGATCCGGGCCCCGTGGTCCTTGCGGATGAGATGCAGGCACAGATCGAGCCCTGCGGCGCTGCCCGCGCTGGTCAGCACGTCGTCGCCGTCCACATAGAGCACGTCGGGGTTGACGAGGACCTGTGGATAACGTTGCCGGAGCAGCGCGGCGTATCTCCAGTGGGTGGTGGCCTCCCGCCCGTCCAGCAGCCCTGCGGCGGCCAGCGCGAACGCTCCCGAGCAGATCGAGACCACCCGGGCGCCGCGCTGGTGCGCCGCCCGCAACGCCTCGACCACCGCAGGGGAAACGTCGGCTCGCACGTCCGGCACGGCGACGACCATCACAGTGTCCGCCGCCGCGAAGGTGTCCAGCCCGTGCTCGGCCGTCATGGTGAACCCGCCCACCGCCCGCAACGGACGGCCCGGCTCCTCCGCGCAGACCCGCAGGTCATACCAGAGCTTGCCGCCCAGGGAAGACGACCCCCTTGGACCCCCCGCGGGCTCCAACTCCGGGCGGGGCAGGCCGAAGATCTCCACGACCGCGCCCAGCTCGAAGGGTGCCATCCCGTCGAAGACGAGCACCGAAAGGGTCGGCCGCCGCGCGGGGGTAGCGATCCCCAACGGTGGGGTGTCGGCCATACGAGCGACCATGGCGAAATCTTAGCGGTATGCGGCATTTTTGCCACTGTTGGCTAGGTGGTCTCTCTCGCGAAGATGAAGAACGCCCGTGAGATCGAGTCTGTGGAGGAAACACGATGTCTGCCGTTACCGCAGTGCCCGCCGCCGGTAGCGCTGAGGCGCTGCTGCACTTCTCGGCCCGGCTGGCCTTCGAGACCGACGTGTCCGACGTCGCCGCGGACCTGGAGGCCAGGGCACCCGGCCTCGTCGTAGTGGACTCGCGCAGTGCCGAGAGCTGGGCGCAGGGTCACGTCCAAGGCGCGATCCACCTCCCCACCGCCGAGATCGCCTCGCGCGCCGCGGATCTGGTGAGCCGGGACGTGACCGTGGTCGTCTACTGCTGGGGGCCCGGCTGCAACGGCGGCACCAAGGCGGCGCTGGAGTTCGCCACGCTCGGTTACCTGGTCAAGGAGATGCTCGGCGGCTTCGAATACTGGGCTCGCGAAGGTCTTCCAGTCGTCACCGAGGCCGGCACCGTCACCCGCCGCGCCATCGATCCGCTGACCGCACCCGCCATTGGCTGCGCCTGCTGATAGCGGAGCGGGCTGCCGCTCACGACAGCCCCAGGCGCGGGGAATTCGTCACCCGGCGCCGTCCGCAGGCCCCTGATCAGCCGTAGGTACTGCTCCCGGTGACGCGGGCACGCGCATCAGATAGTAAGATCATAGAGATGCCGGCGTTGAGCAGGATGGGGGAAACGTCCACTGCCTGGGAAGGTACGCCCCGCACCGCCGCATCGACTCAGTGGATCGCGATGGCTCGACTCGGCATCACGATCTCCCCTCTATCGGTGTGCTCGTTGCCACTCCGGGCATAAATGCGCACACCGGCAACGTTAGACTGAGTTGTAATCACCCTCACGGCGTGCATCCGCGCGCCATGGCTCGTCCTTGTAGCCCACTTTCTGCTGTGGTGCCTCCCGAGACGTGCCCCCTCTCGGAAGGTTCTACGTGTCTGACACGCCCACGTCCATGCCCGCCCCCACGTTCGCTGAGCTGGGGCTTCCGGCACCTCTCGTCGCCTCCCTCGCCCGTGGTGGCATCGAGGCGCCGTTCCCTATTCAGGCGGCGGCCATCCCGGACGTTCTCTCTGGGAGGGACGTGCTGGGCCGGGGTAAGACCGGATCCGGCAAGACCCTTGCTTTCGGCCTCCCCCTGCTGACTCTGATCGGCGGCCAGAAGGCCGCCCCCAAGCGACCCCTCGCTTTGATCCTGGTGCCCACCCGCGAACTCGCGATGCAGGTCCAGGAGGTGCTGGAGCCGCTGGGCCGCAGCCTCGGCCTCCGGTTCAAGACGGTCATCGGGCAGACCTCGATGCCCCGCCAGATCGACGCACTGCGCCGTGGCGTGGAGGTGCTCGTCGCCACCCCGGGCCGGCTCAAGGACCTGATGCGTCAGGGCGCCTGTGATCTGCGCGACATTCAGATCACCGTGCTCGACGAGGCCGACCACATGGCCGACATGGGCTTCCTGCCCGACGTCACCGACATCCTCGACGAGGTCCGTCCCGACGGCCAGCGCCTGCTGTTCTCCGCGACCCTCGACAAGGACGTCGACGTCCTGGTCCGGCGCTACCTGAACGACCCGGTCGCCCACGCGATCGGGCCGGTCGACGAGTCGGTCGCGACCATGGACCACCACCTTCTGCTGGTGGCCCCCAAGGACAAGAACGCCGTCACCGCCGAGATCGCCAACCGTGAGGGCCGGACGATCCTGTTCGCCCGCACCAAGCACGGCGTGGACCGGCTGGCCAAGCAGCTCGCCCAGGTGGGCGTGCGGGCCGCCGGACTGCACGGCGGCAAGAGCCAGAATCTGCGGACCCGCACCCTGGCCGAGTTCCGTGAGGGCACGATCCGGGTGCTCGTCGCCACCGATGTCGCGGCCCGCGGCATCCATGTGGACGACGTGAGCATGGTCGTGCACATCGACCCGCCGGCCGACCACAAGGACTACATGCACCGCGCCGGCCGTACGGCGCGGGCGGGCGAGAGCGGCACCGTCGTCACCCTCGTCCTCCCGCACCAGGTGCGGTCCACCTCCGCAATGACCAGGCGGGCGGGCATTGATGCCCCCCGCACCAAGGTCTTCGCCGGCGATGACCAGCTGGCCAGGCTGACCGGGGCGCGCCCGCCGAGCGGCGAGCCGATCCCCGAGCCCATCATCTCGGTCCGGCCCACACGTTCGGGTGGTGGTGGCGGCGGTGGCCGTCGCTCCGGGGGCTACGGCGGCGGCGGCAGGTCCAGCGGTGGTGGTTACGGTGGCGGCCGCGGTGGAAGCGGCGGTGGCTACCGTGGCAACGGCAACGGCAACGGCGGTGGCTACTCCGGCCGCAGCGACGGCGGCACCGGTGGCGGTTACGCCGGTCGTGGCGGCGAAAGCAATGACCGCGGCTCCTACAGCGACCGTGGCACCTCCGGCGGCCAGGGGTACGACAACCGTGGTGGCTCCCGGAACGGCGACAACTCCGGCGGCGGCGAGCGACGCTCGTACAAGCCGCGCAGCAACTCGACGTCGCACCAGAGCAGCCGCCCGTCCTACCAGAGCTGATCCCTCCCTTGTGATCTTGCTGCTTCCCGAGCGCGAGAAGCAGCAAGATCACGGCAGGGCGTGGGGACGGACGAACAGAAACGACCGCTCGTTGATCGGGCGGTCGTTTCCGCGTGTCAGCCGGCTTCCTCGCGCAGCCGGTCCTGCAGCAGCTGCAGTCCTTCCAGGCCCTCGACGGAGAGCTGAGCCAGCTCATCCGCGGAGATGAGCGACGGTCGGCCCTTCATCGGGGGCAGCCAGCCGTCCTCGGGGTCGTACCGCCGTACGATCTTGGCGGGGACCCCCGCGACCACGCAGTGATCGGGGAATTCGCCGCGGACCACGGCACCGCCGGCCACCGCGACGTTCCTGCCGAGCCGGGTGCCGGGCAGGATGATCGCGCCGGTGCCGATCCAGCACCCGTCGCCGATCACCACCGGATTGTTCTCCGGCCACTGCCGCCCGATGGGCATGTCGAGATCACCGTAGGAGTGGTTTTGGTCGGTGATGTAGACATGGGGCCCGGTGAAGACATCGTTGCCGATCTCGATGGACTGGTGTCCGACGACGTGGCTGCCCCGGCCGATGGAACAGCTGTCACCGATCTTCACAATGATGCTGGAGCCGAGATCGAGTCCCGGCACGAACCCCGCCGAGATGGTGACGTGGGTGCCGATCAGCGTGTGGTCTCCGATGGAGATCCAGGGCTCGCCGTAGAGCGAACCGACCGGGAACGCAATGCAGGCGCCATCACCGAGGCGGGCGAACCGGCGTCCAGCGGGCGTGCTCGGGGTGATCTCACCCTGCCGTTGGACCCACTCCCAGCCGCGGTGCACGGCAGTGGTGAGCGCTCGACGTGTCCGGGACGCCAGAGCGTCCTTGATCGAGGCGGCGAAAGACATGGCGCAAACGTTACATGCCGTATTGAAGTGATATGGCTGGCGGGACGTGGACAGCAAAAGGGCCCGGCCGGAGATCCGACGGGCCCCTCGCTTGCTCTAGGGCATACGGACCTGTCCGTTGGCGGACCGTTCCGTATCCGCGAGCGTTGGCTCGCCGATGTCGTCGGAGTCCATGGCGAGCATGCCGCTCCGGCGGGTCGCCATGACGCCCATCGCTCCGACCAGGCTCACCAGTCCCAGCACCGCCAGTGCGACGTTGCGAGTCCGGTGGCTCGTCGGGACAGGTTCCACCCTGCGTGCGGTCGACGACAGGAACACGCTGACCCGTGGGCCGAGTTCCGACTCTACGTACTTGGCCGCACGTTCCAGCTGCGGCGCGGACCATTTCCGGGCCTCGAGAAGGCGCTCCTCGGCAACCTCACGGGCATGCTGAGAGGCCGGGCCGATCCGGTCCGCCGTGTAGGAGACACCATGCTGAGCCTGCTCCTGCATGCGGTGCAGCCGCGCGCGCTTGACCTCGATCTGCGGCTTTCGGCGGGTGTGAATATTGATGGACACGCTAACCTCCCTGTTTGCGAGGTACTGTCATGCAGCCTTCCCACGGCACGCGATGTAAACCACTGTTCGTGGGAGTATGCGGACACACGCTGTTTGCGTGTAGGGCATGTCCGAATTGAGGAGGAGGTAGTCTTCCGTGGCTGAAGAGCTTATTGCGACGCTGAACACCACCCTCGGGCCGGTCGTCATTCGACTGTTCCCCGAGCAGGCTCCAGAGACTGTGGGTAACTTCACAGGTCTCGCCGAGGGCACCAAATCGTGGACCGATCCGCGGACCGGCCAAAGATCCAACGACCCGCTGTACAACGGCACGATGTTCCATCGGGTCATCGACGGCTTCATGATCCAGGGTGGCGACCCGCTCGGCACCGGCACGGGTGGTCCGGGCTACCAATTCGCCGACGAGTTCCACCCGAGCCTCAGGTTCGACCGGCCTTATCTGCTGGCCATGGCCAACGCGGGCCCGGGCACCAACGGTTCGCAGTTCTTCATCACCGTTGGCCCGACCCCGCACCTCACCAACCGCCACACCATCTTCGGTGAGGTCGTCGAGGGCAGCGAGGTCGTCGACGCGATCGCGAAGTCCCCGACCGACCATCGGGACCGGCCGCAGCCCGAGGTCGTCATCGAGTCCGTGACGATCGACCGACGCCAGTCGTAGTACAGATATGAGCACCGATCCGCAACCCGAGGCGGGCGCCTCGGCGGAGGTGCCGACCTGTTATCGGCATCCCGGCCGGGAGACACATGTCCGGTGCACTCGCTGTGACCGCTACATCTGCCCCGACTGCATGCGTGAGGCAGCCGTAGGCCATCAGTGCGTCGAGTGCGTTCGCCAGGCCAATCAGGGCGTCCGGGGGCCCCGGGCGTCCTCTCGTGGTCAGTTCGCCGCGACTCCGGTGGTGACGTTCATCCTCCTCGGCATCAACGTGCTGGGTTACCTCGCCGAACTGGCCGACCGGTCCGTGGTCGACCGGTTCGGGATGCTGGGTGAGGGCTACATCCATTTCGGTCAGTTGCTGGGGGTGGCCGAAGGTGAGTGGTACCGGCTGATCACCGGTGCATTCCTGCATTCACCACCGGGCGGTGGAAGCCTGGGGATAACCCACATCCTGTTCAACATGTGGGCGCTGTGGATGCTCGGTCCCCCGCTGGAGCAGTTGCTCGGGAGAACCCGATTCGCGGTGCTCTATCTGCTCGCGGCGCTGGGCGGCAATGTTCTCTGCTACCTGCTGGTCCCCTACGTCGTGGGGATAGGGGCATCCGGAGCGATCTACGGGCTGTTCGGCGCGTTCTTCGTACTCGCCAAGCGGCTGCGGATCGACCCCAAGGGGATCGTGATCCTGCTGGCGATCAACCTGGTGATCACGTTCTCGGTGCCGGGGATCTCCTGGCAGGCGCATATCGGTGGCCTGGTCACGGGTGCGGTCATCGCCGTGGCCTACGATCGTGCACCCGCCAAGCATCGGCGCGCCGTCCACATCGGGGCGCCGGTGGTGACGTTGGTGCTGCTGATCGCTCTGGTCGCCTTCAAGACCGCCCAGCTCACCACCTGATACCTCCGTGATCATGCAATGGATGCCGAATCCATTGCATGATCACGGAGGGGTGTCCTCATCCACAGGGTGTGGATAACTTCAGTGGATTGGGCGGTGGAAAACGTGGGTAACGGGGTCAGCGCCAGCGGGTCGAGAGTATGACCCCGGCGATGATCAGGGTGAATCCGATGCCCAGGTTCCAGTTGCCGAGGGAACTGAACGGCGGCAGGTGAGTGCTCGTGCTCGCCAGGATGTAGTACGTGGCGATCCACGCCAGGCCCACCAGCCAGCTGCCCACCATGGTCGGCACGAGCCAACGCGGGCTGACCTGGACCGCCTGGGACTTCTGCGGCGGCGTGTAAACGCCCTTCTTACGCACTTTGGACTTGGGCACCGTGAATCTCCTCGGGCGCGAACGCGGCCGAATGCCGGTCCGCGCATGGGTGGTTTGCCATCAAGCGTAGTCGCTGGTGAGCAAGCGTACGGCTTTCGGCGTCGACACGACACATTCTCGGGACCCGTGTGCCCGCTGGTACCGTGAGCGCCGGTGAAAACTCGGTGGTCGCATCTCATTCCCGTGCTCACGCTCGGGGCGGGCACTCTGTTCGCGGCGAGCGCGAGCACGGCCCGCGGCACTGACCTGCGCGATGGCAGCCGTACCAAACTGACCGAGCTGATCACTGCGGAGCAGCGCCGCAATGCCCAGGAGCTCGGCGCCTACCAGGGACTCCGCCGTGAGGTGGACGGCATCTCCCGGCAGGCGGGCCGCAGCGACGGACGGGTCAAGCAGGCGCAGGCCCGCGCGGACGCGCTGGCCGGCGCGTCCGGCTTCACCTCCCTCAAAGGGGCCGGGCTGCGGGTCACCCTCGACGACGCTCCCAGCGGTCGGCACTTCGCCGGCAACCCGGCCCCCGATGATCTCGTGGTGCATCAGCAGGACGTCCAGGCCGTCGTCAATGCGCTCTGGTCGGGTGGTGCCATCGGAATGCAAATAATGGACCAACGCCTGATCTCCACCAGCGCCGTACGGTGCGTGGGCAATACGCTGATCCTCCAGGGCGTCGTCTATTCACCGCCGTTCCGGATCACCGCTGTCGGTGACCCGGCCAGGCTGAAGACGGCGCTCAACGCAGCCCCGGACATCACGAACTACAAGGAATACGTCGCTGAGTACGGACTTGGATATGACGTGAAGACCCTCGGCCAGGTCATCCTGCCCCCCTACACCGGAAACGTGACGATGAACTACGCGACGGTGCCATCCGGTGCGGACGCTAATCCGTAGCCTCGGCGAGCTCTGCATCACCGCGGGGCTCGTCCTCCTGCTGTTCGTCGCCTACGAACTGTGGGGCACCGGCGCGTACACCTCCGCCCAGCAAGGCCTGCTCAGCAAGCAGCTCGACAAGCAGTGGGGGGCGAAGCAGACCGTCACCACCACCGAGAAGGTGCACCTGGGCGAGGGGTTGGCGCTCATCCGCATCCCCCGGCTCGGCAAGGACTACCACTACGTGGTGATCGAGGGTGTCACCGTGGCCGATCTGCGCAAGGGGCCCGGCCACTATCCCGGCACCGCGATGCCCGGCGGCATCGGGAACTTCGTCGTCTCGGGACACCGCACGACCTACGCGGCGCCCTTCAACCGGGTCGACGAACTGCACGACGGCGACAAGATCCTGGTCGATACCAGGGACAAGCAGTTCGTCTATAAGGTGACCGGCGAGAAGGTCGTGCTGCCCACCCAGGTCGATGTCACCGAGCCGGTGCCCTTCCACGCCGGTGCAAAACCGACTAAACGCCTCATTACCCTCACCACCTGCCATCCCAAGTACTCCGCGGCCCATCGGCTCATCGTCTTCGGAGAGCTTGTGCAGGAGATCCCGCGCGTGAATAAGGTGGTCTCCTGATGTACGCATGGATCTGGCGCCTGTTGCCCGGCCAGCCGACCACCAAAGTGCTGGTGGCCCTGGGGCTGGTCCTCGTCATAGTGGCCGTGCTCTGGTACGTCGTCTTCCCCTGGGCCGAGCCCAAGATCCAATTCGACCACGGCACCGTCGAAAACGGCACGTCCGCCCCGGCGAAGCCGTGACTCGAATCCTGGTCGTGGACAATCACGACAGCTTCGTCTACAACATCGTGCAGTACCTGCTGGAGCTCGGCGCCACCTGCGAGGTGAAGGACCGCTCCGACGTCGGCTTCGCCGATGCCGCCGGCGCGGACGGAGTGCTGCTCAGCCCCGGCCCCGGTCACCCCTCCGATGCCCGGGTCTGCCTCGATCTGGTGTACGAGGCGGAGCGCCGGGGGCTGCCGTTGCTCGGCGTCTGCCTCGGCCACCAAGTGATCGCGCAGGCATACGGTGCGGTGGTCTCGCACGCCCCATCAGTGGTCCACGGCTACACCAGCGAGATCTACCACGGTGGCATCGGTGTGCTGCATGGCCTGCCCTCGCCCTTCAAAGCGACCCGCTACCACTCGCTGGCCGTGGACCCGCTGGCCGTGCCGCCCGAGCTCGAGGTGACGGCCCGAACCCCTTCCGCGGAGGGCGAGCCGGGCGTCATCATGGGGCTCCGCCACCGGACCGCCCCCATCGAGGGCGTGCAGTTCCACCCCGAGTCGGTGCTCAGCGAACACGGCCACCGACTGCTCGGCAACTGGCTGGCCAGCTGCGCGGCCACCGTCTGAACGGCGACACGCGGAGGCTTCGTCGGCCGGGTGAAGAAAACTTGGCGGAGACCTGTAACGCCTTGGCTGTTGAAGACGAACCTAAGAGTGAGGGTCTCCGCCATTGCCCCCGAGTGGCGGAGGCCCTCTTCGCTTGCCCGGACCCGTTACTTGCCGGGATCCGCTCCGGACACGAAAGACCCCGGTCCTCCCTGAGGAGCACCGGGGTCTTTGTCGTAGAGCGTTGTGGAGCTAGGGGATGCCAATGCTCGGTTGGGTGCTGGGCTGAGCGACGAAGAGGGTCACCGTGTCACCGGGGGTGACCGTTGCTCCCGCCGGCGGGTTGGTCTTGAACACCAGCCCTGGGGCGGTGTTACCGTCCGGGGGCGCTTGCTGAATGACGCACCTCAGGCCCATCGATTTGAGCTGGCTGCATGCCGCCCTCGGGCTGTGGTTCGTCAGGTCCGGCACCGTCACATTCGCGGTGCCCGATGACACCACCACGGTGACCTTCGAACCCTCGGAAACATTGGAGCCGGCCGCCGGTTCAGTGCTGATCACAGTGTCCTTCGGGACCGACTCCGACGACTGGTTCTTTCGGACCACCCTGAATCCCTGGGCCTGCAGTGCCTGCTGCGCCGCCGCGAAGGGCTGGTTGGTGACGTCCGGGACAGCCACCTTCTTCACGGCCTTGCCCTTGGAGATGACCAGGTCGACCGGGTCGCCCTTGGCCGCGCTAGTGCCCTCGTCTGGGCTGGAACTGATGACCGAGCCCTTGTCGACGGAGTCGCTGGTCTCTTTGGTGGTGTTCCCGACCTTGAGGCCGGCGTCAGTGATCGCCTTCTTGGCCGCGTCCTCCGTGAGACCGGCCAGGTGCGGCACCTGAACCCCGGCGTCGGTGCTGGCACTGGACGAGGTGCTGGGGCTCGCGCCCGTGCCGGAACCCGAGCCGGTCAGCAGGATGCCGACCAGGGCGGCGCCACCGATGAACAGGACGGCGAGACCGATCCACAGGGCGGCCTTCTTGCCGCCCCCCCCGCCACGATCGTTGTCGTCCTGGTCGTAGCGCACCGGCGGCAGGTCATAGCCGGTGTGCATCGGGCGCTGGGCTTGGGTCGGCGGGCCGGCCGAGCTCGGCGGCAGCACCGAGGTGTGCTGGCTCATCATCATGGTCGAGGCGGCCGACGCGGCGACAGGCATGCCCTGCATGGCCCGCTGCAGGTCGGCGCGGAACTCGGTGGCACTCTGATAGCGGTTGGCCGGGTCCTTGGCCATCGCCTTGAGGACGATGGCATCGCACCACTGCGGGATCTCGTGGTCCACCTGGGACGGCGGGATCGGCTCCTCGCGTACATGCTGGTAGGCGATCGCCACCGGCGAGTCGCCGGTGAACGGCGGGCGCCCGGTGAGCAGCTCGTACAGCAGGCAGCCGGTCGAGTAGAGGTCGCTGCGGGCGTCCACCCGCTCGCCGCGGGCCTGCTCAGGGGAGAGGTACTGCGCGGTGCCGATGACTTGGGCGGTCTGCGTCATCGTGGCCGCCGAGTCGGCCATCGCCCGGGCGATACCGAAGTCCATGACCTTGACCTCGTGACCGCGGGTGAGCATCACGTTGGCCGGCTTGATGTCACGGTGGACGATGCCGCCGCGGTGGCTGTAGTCCAGCGCACGCAGAATGCCGTCGACGATCTCCAGCGCCCGCTCCGGCAGCAGCCGCCGGTTCTCCCGGAGGAGATCGCGGAGCGTGCTGCCTTCGACGAACTCCATCACGATGTACGGGATCAGCGTGTCACCTATCGTGTCCTCGCCGGTGTCGTACACGGCGACCACAGATGGGTGGTTGAGGGACGCGGCCGACTGCGCCTCGCGGCGGAATCGGGCCTGGAACGTGGGATCCCGGGCCAGGTCGGATCGGAGCGTCTTGATCGCCACGATTCGATCCAGGCGCTGGTCCCGGGCACGGTACACCTCGGCCATGCCGCCGCGCCCGATGACGCCGTCGAGCTCGTAACGGCCACCGAGTAGCCGAGGTTGAGTCATGTCTCGCTGCACTTTCCCTACTCGTCTACACCCTGGTAACCGAACCTAGTCCCGCCGGCGGAGTGCTTGAAGGATCTGGCGTCGGAGTCGGTGGCGGCGGCGTGATGGTCACCGCCGGCGTCGGTGTGGGCTGCGGGGTGGTTGGAGTTGATTTGGTGGGGGCTGTACTGGCTTTCCCCGTTGTTGACGCCTTAGGCGTCGGAGAGGTTGACACAACGTTCGATGGGATCTGCTTGGTCCAGGTAGGGCCGTGGACCGGAGCTTTCCGGCCCGGTGCTGCTGGCTTGCCCTGGACCACATCGCCCGGAACGGTCTGGACATTGGTCGAGTTCCCGTTCAGGTTAGCGTGACGGGGCAAACGCCAGAGCGAGCCGACCACGATCATTCCCAGAAGCAGAATTCCGACGGTCATCGAGGTGAGGAACAACGCCGAGCGGTTTCCCCCAGCAGCGCCGACCTCGACGACGGGCAGCGCCGCGGTTTCAACGTCGCCCGCCTGTGCCGGTTCAAGATCGGTCAGCGCAAAGCCGAGGGCCAGGGAGTCTTTGATCACGAAGGCCCGGTCGGCGACGGCCTGAGCACTCGCCGGCCGATCCGCCGGATCCTTGGCGAGCAGCTGGCGTACGAGCTCGCGCACCGGTGCCGGTATCTCGTCGGGCAGCTCGGGCGGCGCCTCTCGTACGTGCTTGAGGGCGATCGCCACGGGGGAGTCGGCGTCGAACGGGGGTTGCCCGGTCAGGCACTGATAGGCCACGATCCCCAGCGAGTAGAGATCGGCGGCCGACGTGACCTCCTGGCCGGAGGCCTGTTCCGGTGCGACGTACTGGGCGGTGCCCATCACCATGCCGGTCAGGGTTTGATTGCCCCCCTGGCTACCGCGGGCGATACCGAAGTCGGTGATCTTGACGATCCCGTCCGCGGTGATCATCAGATTGCCGGGTTTGACGTCCCGGTGGATGATCCCTGCGGTGTGTGCGATCTCGAGGGCCCGGGCGGCCTGGCCGATCAGGTCGAGGGTCGACTCCGGGGTGAGGCCACCCGTACGGCGCAGGATCGTCGACAGCGGCTCGCCCGGCACCAACTCCATGACCAGGTAGGCCTGATCGCCCTGCTCGCCGTAGTCGTACACCTGGGCGATGCCGCCGTGCTGCAGACCGGCCGCGAAGCGAGCCTCGGCCCGGAACCGGCTGCGTGCCAGCTCGTCGGAGACGAACTCGCGGCGCAGTAGCTTCACCGCGACCGAGCGGGCGAGGACCTCGTCCGTCGCCCGCCAGACCTCACCCATGCCACCGGTGGCCAGCCGCTCGGCCAGCCGGTAGCGGTGGTTCAGGACGAGGTCGTCGGTCACTGGCCCAGCGCCCGCGTGATCGACACGGCCACCGGGCCGGACTTGGTGGCACCGAAGTCACCCTTGGTGCCCTCGATCATGATGGCGAAGCCGTACTTGGGGGCCTGGGAGGGGTAGAACCCGACAAACCAGAGCCCACGACGGTTGCCGTCGAGCTCTGCGGTACCGGTCTTGCCCGCGATGCCCGTGCCGTTGAGGTTCTTCGCCGTACCGGTCCTGACGACCTCGCGCATCATGTCCTGAAGGTCCGCGGCGGAGGCCGAGCTGAGCGGCTTGCTGAACTCCTCCGGGTTGGCCGAGTAGAGCGACTCGCCCTTGGTCTTCACGTCCTGGACCAGGTAGGGCTTCATCAGCTTCCCGTTGTTGGCGATCCCAGAGGCGACCATGGCCATCTGCAGGGGGGACGCCTTGGTCTCACCCTGGCCGAAGGAGCCAAGGAAGACCGCAGCCGGCCCTTGCTTGTCCGGGTAGGAGCTCGGCGGTGCGAAGAGATCAGGCTCGATCGGGATCTGGTCATAAAAGCCGTACTTCTTGGCCTCCGCCGCTACCTTGACGGGACCGAGCAGATCCGTCCTCAGGCCGAGCAGGGCGTAGGTCGTGTTGCAGGATTCCGCGAACGTGCCGATCAGCGGCGACTGAGCGGAACCGCAGATGCCGCCGGCGTCGTTGTGGACGAGTCTGGTGCTGCCCGGCACAGGGAACTCGAAGGGAGCCGGTACCAGGGTGTTCTTGTCGTGGCCGTCCTGCAGGAAGGCCGAGGCGACCACCGACTTGAACGACGAGCCGGGCGGGAAGACCTCGCTGAGCGCCTTGTTGAGGAACGGTGTGGAGCTCTTGAAATTCGGGTTCGGCTGACCGTTGAGGGTCGGCTTCGTCTCGTTGTCCAGCCGGTTCAGCTCTTTGGCCGCCGCCGTGTCGTGCCCGGCGACGGTGTTGGTGTCGTACGAGGGGTAGCTCGCCGCGACCTTGATGGCGCCGGTCTTGATGTCCATGACGACCGCGGCACCACGCCGCAGCGTCTCCTGCTTCAGCGCGGCGTAGGCGGCCCGCTGGGCCTTCGGGTCGATCGTGGTGTAGACATCGGCGCCGGCGGCCTTCTTGCCGACGAAGGAGTCGAACCAGCTCTTGGTCGACTGGCGTTTGTCCCGGCCGTCCAGCAGCGAGTCATAGGACTGCTCGAGGCCGGACTTGAGGCCGGTGCCGCCGGAGAAGAAACCGGTGACCGGAGAGAAGATCGTGCCCTCGTTGTAGACCCGCTGGTACTTCCTGTTCTTGCTGGTCTTGGTATTGCCGATCGGCTTGGTGAACGCCAGCTCCAGGTTGCCAGCAAGGATCTTGCCGCGGTCGTAACCGAAGACGTCGCCATACCGACGGGCGTTCTTCTGGTTCTTCGAGAGATTGTCGGCCTGGCTGCCCTGGATGTAGTTGATGTTGACCATCAGAGCGAAGATCAACAACATCGCGACCAGGGTCACGCGTTTGAGGGCCTTGTCCATGTTCATTGGCTCGCTCCGCTCGGGGTTCGCAGCCGCTGGTACGCGTCGGCTTCCCTTGTCGTCTGCTCACGGTTCATCTGGTGCTCACCACCTGGGTCAGTCCTTCATCCTGGATTGACTGCGGGGCGGGGCGCCGAGCCTGGTCACTGAGTCGGATCAACATCGCGATGAGGATCCAGTTGGCGAGCAGGGACGAACCACCCTGGGCCATGAACGGGGTCGTCAGACCTGTGAACGGGATGAGCCTGGTGACTCCACCGACGATGGCGAACACCTGGAGGGCAAAGACGAACGAGACCCCGCCGGCGAACAGCTTCGAGAACGGGTCGCGGGCCGCGAGCGCGGTCTTCATGCCCCGCTGCACGATGAGTGCGTAGATCATCAGGATGGCCATCAGCCCGGCCAGTCCGAGTTCCTCACCCAGGGAGGTGAAGATCTCGTCGCTGAACGCCAGCGGGGTGATGTACGGCTGGCCCTGGCCGAGCCCGGTGCCCAGCACGCCTCCATGGGCCATGGCGAACAGGCCCTGCATGAGCTGAGCGCTGTCGGACTGGCTACCGCCCGCCTTGATGCAGGAGAGGTACTTTTCCGGCGCCAGGTCACGGTTGAAGACGTGGCCGGCGAGCTTGCAGCCGCTGTTGAAGTACGGCTCGGGGTTCAGCCAGATGTCGACTCGCTGGGTGATGTGCACCAGCGGACCGCCGATCACCCCGGCGAGGAAGAACAACAACAGTGCCCCGCCGACGAAGAGCCCGAGGCCGATGATCACCCAGGAAGCGCGCCCGGTGGCGAGATAGAGCATGCTGACGAAGAGTCCGAAGAACAGCAGTGCGGTGCCGAAGTCGTTCTCGACCGCCAGGACGCCGAGGCTCATGATCCAGATCAGCAGGATCGGGAACAGGTCCTTGGCCCGCGGCAGCTCGAGGAACAGCACCTTATGGCCGACCAGCGACAGAGCCTGCCGTTTATTGACCAGATAGCCCGCGAAAAAGGTGACCAGCGCGAACTTGGAGAACTCGCTGGGCTGGATCGACCCGATGCCCGGCAGCGTGATCCAGATCTTGGACCCGTTGATGCCCGGCAGGAAGACCGGCAGAACCAGGAAGAACAGACCTGCCGCGCCCAGCATGTACTTGTAACGCTCAAGGACCTTGAGATCACGTAGCAGCAGCACAGCCCCGATGAACAGGCCGATTCCCAGCACCGTCCACAGCAACTGAGTGGTGGCGCTTGAACCAGCGCCGAAGGGGATGCAGCTCTTCCCCTGGTGCGAGGCCTTACACGCGATCTGGGCGGCGGCGAAGTCCGGAGCGGTTTTCTGGTCGATCCGATAGATCATCGCCAGGCCGATGCCGTTGAGGAACATCGCCAGTGGCAGCAGCAGCGGGTCGGCGTACGGCGCCCAGCGGGAGACCACGAAGAACGCGGCCCCGGCGAGCACCACGATCGCGATACCGTAGCCGAACATGCCCTTGGGCAGCGTGCCGTCGCGGGCAAGGCCGACCTGTGCGAAGGCCGAAACGGTGACGATCAGCGAGAAGATGAGCAGTGCCAGCGACGCTCCGCGCCGCGGACCGGCAGGCAATGGGTTACTGAGAACGCTCATGGTGCGGCCTTACACGCCGGCTGTTCGGGGTGTGCCGCGCAGTTCGTCGTAGCCTTCTCGACCAGCTCGGCGACCTTTGCGGTGGCGGCGGTCCTCGCCAGCCGGAGGCTCTTGATGACCTGAGTCTTCTCCGGTTCGGGCAGCCGGGCCACTTTGGTGGCGGCGGCCGGGACCGTCGGGCAGGTCAGCTTGCGGGCTGTCTGGGAGGCGTCGGGCGTGACCACGACCTCGGTGTTGCCCTTGCCGCCCTGGTGGATCTGGTAGACGCAGACCGAGTCCTGGACCCGCCGCAGTGCCTGGTCGAGGGGACCGCTGACGGTGATCTTTCCGCGGACGGCCATCTGCTCGGCAGTGTCCAGATCGTCCACCAAGATGGGTGAGGTCGGCTGCTTGTTCTGGGGTGCCTTCTTGAAGAACTTCTGGCCGAGTACCTCGTCGGGCTTGCCCGTGTAGGCGACGACCAATTTATTGTCCGCGGCGGTGGTCCCGGTGCCGATGTAGTAGCCGCCGCTCAGATACTGGTAAACGGCGAAACCGCCGGCGCCGATCAGGAGGACGAACACACCGAGCGCCGCGATGAGCCAGGTCCAGCCGCGTCCGTGCGATGTCGGCATGGTCGCCCCGGGGGGCGGGCCGCCCATGGCGTGCATCGGTGGTGGCCCGGCGGGCGGCGCGCTGGGCAGTGGTGCCGAGAGCGGCGCCCCGGCGGCCTGCAGCGGGGCCCCGCCCGGTCCGGGGGCGGGGGGTGGCATGCCGTCGATGCCGATCGCGGGCTGCGGCAGCGTGTCATGTAGTTCGGCGGCGCGCTGAGCGGGCGTGTTGCCGGCCCGCACCGGAGCGGTGCCGGGCGAGGCGGCGTTGGCCGCGGCTCCCGCCAGCATCGGCCGGGCGGCCGGGGGCTGCTGCTGGGTCAGGTCGATGACGTCGGCCACGACACAGGTGATGTTGTCGGGACCGCCACCGCGGTTGGCCAGATCGATCAGATGCTTGATGGCCTCGATGGGCTCTGGCTGCGCGGAAAGCACCTGATGGATGGTCTCGGCGCTCACCACCCCGGAGAGCCCGTCGGAGCAGAGCAGATAGCGGTCGCCCACCTGGGCCTCGCGCAGCGCCAGATCGGGATCGACCTCGCCACGTCCGTCCAGGGCCCGCAGCAACAGTGAGCGCTGCGGATGAGAGGCGGCCTCGTCCAGGCTGATCCGGCCCTCGTCCACCAGCGACTGCACCAGGGTGTGGTCGTGGGTGATCTGGAAGAGTTCGCCATTGCGCAGCAGGTATGCCCGAGAGTCGCCGATGTGCACCAGCGCGACATGGGAGCCCGACCACAGCATCGCGGTAAGCGTCGTCCCCATGCCCTGCAGGGAGGGTTCACCCTCGACGATCTTGTGCAGCTTGTCGTTGGCTTCTTTGACCGTGCGTTCGAGCGCGGCCAGCAATTCCGAGGCGGGAACGTCGGTGTCGAGCTTGCGAAGGGTCTCGATGGCCGCGGCACTGGCGATCTCGCCACCCACATGCCCCCCCATGCCATCGGCCACGGCGAGTAGACGCGCGCCCGCATAGGCCGAGTCTTCGTTGCCCTCACGGAGCATGCCGACGTCAGAACGCGCGGCGTAGCGGATTCCTAGTGTCATTTGCGCAGCTCAATGACAGTTTTGCCGATACGGATGGGGACACCGGGTTGGATCGGCATGGGCTGAGTCACCTTCGTCCGTCCGAGGTAGGTGCCGTTGGTCGAGCCGAGATCTTCCACGATCCATTGGCCGCCTTGCTCAAAGATTCGGGCATGCCGACTCGAAGCGTAGTCGTCGATCACAACCAGCGTGGCGTCGTTCGCGCGGCCAATGGTGATGGGGACCTGGCCCAGGTCGATGGTCGTGCCCGCTCTGGGGCCCTCCGTCACGACGAGCTGGCCGGGCCCCCCGCGCCCACCGCGTTGGGGCGCCTGCTGAGGCTTTGGCTTGGGCGGCTTCACAGGCTTGGCCTTTCGGGGGCGTGCGGCCTTCGTCGCCGCCTTCGACCCGAACAGGTCGGCGCGCATCACGCCTACGGCGGCGATGACGAACAGCCACAGGACCGCGAGGAACGCGACCTTGACCAGTGTGAGGGTAATCGGGCTCATGGAGGGGGGTTACTCCCTGTCGCGGCGGAACACCAGAGTTGTGCGGCCCATTGTTACCTGAGAGCCGTCGACAAGTGTGACGCGTCGAATCGGCTGTCCGTTCACGAAAGAGCCGTTGGTAGACCCTAGGTCCACCAGCACGATTTCGGGACCCTCTATACGGATCTCGGCGTGATGCCGGGACACCCCGGCATCGACCAGGCGGAGATCACAGTCCGTGCCCCGGCCCAGCAACGTCACCGGAGTGGTGATGTCGTAGGAGCGCTGGACACTCTCGCCGCCGTCCATGGTGGTCGTCACCAGGAGTCGTGGCCTCCCCGTGAAAGCCCCTTGCTGCCGGGCGGCCGGGGGCGTGTAGTCACTGTGCGGCTGCCGGATCTCGCCACCCTCGACCGTCGAGCCACGGATGACGCCGGAACGGATCCGGAACATCCCCTGGCCGAGATCGCCGGTGTTCTCGAACCGTACGCGCACCGGGCCGACGAAGGAGTACCCCTGCTCTTTGGCGTACTCCCGGGCCAGATTCGCCAGTTCCTGGCTCAGGCTGTCCGCGTACACCTGTAGTCGCTGGCCGTCCGCCTGTGAGATCTCGACGACGAAGTCGTTCGGGACCAACGTGCGGCCTTGTGCCACGATCGC
>JAOPYO010000005.1 GCA_025964575.1 Actinomycetes bacterium | reverse complement strand
GGGTGGTCGAGGTGGCTTCGGTGCTGCTCGTCATGTGTGGGCTGGCTCCGGATGCGGACATGGTAGGTGTCGGTGGTGCGCGGAGGGCCCTTTATCGTCCCTGCCAAGACCGGAAGTGGCGAGTGATCATCACCCCGCCGGAAGACCAAACCGATGTCGACCTGAGCGAGCGCGTGCCTGCTCCGTCCGAGGCGTGCACAGGCCCACAGCGCAGCGATCAGCATATGGGACCTTGGGCCAGCGGTCAATCTCAACGTCCCAACAGGCCGACCAAACCCTGATCAGATCAGTATGCCCGGCCCAGATTCTTGAACCGACCGGCCAGAAATTCGGCCTTGGCGGCCGGGTAGGAGATCACCCGCGGATCGCCGTCCGAGGTGTACCTCTTCTCGGGGTTCTTGGCCAGCCAGTCGAGCCAGGCCACGGAGCAGAACAGCCTGCAGTCGTCCTCCTTGATCTTGCCTTCGGAGCGGATCCGCGGGATCTCCAGCGGATCGAAGCCCTTGAAGTAGGGCGAATCGGCGGGCTTCCAGCCGGCCAGGAACATCCCGGCGAAGTCCCAGGTCACTCCCTCGGCCTTCCCGTGGTCGGCCCAGGACAGGTGGGAGAACGCGCCGAACGGGAACGCGAAGGTGATCGGCGGAGCCCCGCCCAGATCGATGATCATCTTCTGGTCGGTGCCGATCTCCTTCTGCACCTGCCCCTTGGTCATCCCGGCCAGGTCCAGATGGTGGGTCGTATGGTTAGCGACCTCGAACCCGTGGTGGACGAGCCAGCGGACCCCCTCACCCGTCCGGTCGCCCATCGTGAACGGGTCATGGTTGACGAAGAACGTCGCGACGGCGCGGAACCCGGGGTTCCCCGCCGCCACGGCCATGATCACGCCGACGGCGGTGTCCGGCTTCGGATTGCCCTGCGCGTCCAAGGCGAAGTGCGTGTCCGAACCGTCGTCGAAGGTCAGCACCACCGGATGCTTGCCCGCGGGAAGGTCCATCCGCGCGGAGACGAACTCGGCGGCCGTCACCGGCACGTAACCCTCCCCCGCCAGCCGGGTCAGTTCGTCGCGGAGCTCCGTGGGCGTGCGGTCCAGGGAGGCCAGCGGCTTGGCCAGGATCCGGTGGTACATCAGCACCGGAACCTCACCGAGCTCGTTGGCCTTGACCGCGAGCGCGGCCGCCGGAGCCGTGGAGGGCAGGCGGGGCGTCTGGGTGCTCGCCGGACGCCGCACCGCCACCTGCCGCACGGATTTCGTACGGCCTCCCGGCGATGGCGCGAACACCCCGACGATCACCGCGCAGATGAGCAGCAGGCCAGCGAGTCTGTGAAGGTGGGGCAACGACGCTCCAGACGACGGCGGATCCGGCCAGGCCAGCGTACGACGCGCGCCCTCGAGTGACCGTGAACCCGGCGGAACGACGCGCCGTCAACCGCCCGGCGACTCCAGCGGCTCCGGCCGCTCCGCCGCCCACCGATCCCACAGGACGGGCAGTTCACGATCCAGCCAGAGGTGGAAGTCGCGCATCTCGTTCAGCCGGCCCAGCCGCTGCGGCGAGGCATCAGTGAGCAGCTCCAGCCCTTGCACGGCCAGCGCCGTCATGGCGGCGCAGTGAGCGTTCCGCGCCCGGCTCAGCTCCACCCACCGGCCGGAACGAAGACGGAACCGATCGCTCCGCTCCCCCTCGACCGTCCGGCGGACGACCCAGCCGGAAGCCACCAGGGACTTCAGTGCCGAGCTGATCGCGCCCCTGCTCGCCTGGAGCGCCTCCGCGATCTGGGTGAACGTCTGCTCGTGCGGTTCGCAGATCAGCAGCCATCCGACCACCCGCCCGGCCATGCGGATCAGTCCCAGGCCTTCGAAGGTGACCGCCACCTCCTCCACGAACCGCAGGACATCCGCCCGTACCTCAAGGTGTTCGCCCGGATCCACGCGCACAGTATCCACCGGATCAAGGCGCCATGTGATCTTCTTCCGAGAAGGCGTCAGTGGCCGGCGTCGTGCCAGGTGCGGCCGGTGCCCATGGAGACCTCCAGCGGCACCCGCAGCTCGAACGCCCCGCCCATCTGCTCGCGAACCATGTCCTGCAGGGGTTCCAGCTCGCCGGCGGCGACCTCGAAGATGAGCTCGTCGTGGACCTGCAGCAGCATCCGCGACTCGAGCCCCCGCGCACGCAACGCCCCGTCCACCCGCAGCATCGCGACCTTGATGATGTCTGCGGCCGACCCCTGGATCGGCGCGTTGAGCGCCATCCGCTTGGCCATCTCGCGGCGCTGCCGGTTGTCGGAGGTCAGATCCGGCAGATAACGGCGGCGGCCCAGCAGCGTCTCGGTGTACCCATCCTGCGTCGCCCGCTTCACCACGGCGTCAAGGTAGTCCTTCACCCCGCCGAACCGCTGGAAGTACTCCTCCATCAGCTCACGCGCCTCGCTGGGCGCGATGCGCAGCTGCTGGGACAGCCCGAAGTCCGACAGACCGTAGGCCAGTCCGTAGTTCATCGCCTTGATCCGGCTGCGCAGCTCCCCGTCCACCTGATCCAGCGGAACGTCGAACACCCGGGCCGCGGTGATGGTGTGGAAATCCACCCCCGAGGAGAACGCCTCGATCAGCGCCGCGTCCTCGGACAGATGCGCCATGATCCGCAGCTCGATCTGACTGTAGTCGGCCGTCAGCAGGCACTCATACTGCGGCCCGACCACGAACGTCTCGCGGATCTGCCGGCCCTCGGCCGTGCGGGTCGGGATGTTCTGCAGATTCGGGTCGGTCGACGAGAGGCGTCCCGTCGCCGCCACCATCTGGTTGTAGGTGGTGTGGATCCGGCCGACGTCGTCGGCCATCGGGATCAGCGAGTCCACGATGCTCTTGAGCTTGGCGACCTCCCGCCAGCGCAGGAGGTGCTCCAGCACCGGATGGCCGCTGCCGACCAGCAGGTTCGTCAGTGCCTCGGAGTCGGTGGTGTAGCCGGTCTTGGTCTTCTTGGTCTTGGGCAGCCCCAGCTCGTCGAAGAGCACCTGCTGGACCTGCTTGGGCGAGCCCAGGTTGAACTCGTGGCCGACCGCGCCGTGCG
>JAOPYO010000486.1 GCA_025964575.1 Actinomycetes bacterium | reverse complement strand
CGAACCTGCTCCGCATCGAGAGCTGACGACTACCTGTCGTTGACTGGCCTGGCGGCCGCGATGTCGTGTCCGCTGGGCCGGGCGCGATCTACGCGAAAGCTCCAGAGCTCGCCCACCCGTACCCTGCTAGTGTCCTGCGTCGCTTCAAGACTGGTTGGCGCTAACATCGCTATATGGCGATGATTGGTGAGGGTGTGGTGACGCGGCAGGATCTGGTTCCGGCGGCTGCTCTGTTCCGTTCGTTGGGTGATCCTGCGCGGTTGGCGATCGTGCGTCGTCTTGCGGCGGGTGAGGCGCGGGTGGTCGATCTGGTGGCGGAACTCGGGCTGGCCCAGTCGACGGTGTCCAAGCATCTGGCGTGCCTGCGGGACTGCGGTCTGGTCGAGTCACGGCCGGTCGGGCGCGCCTCCCTGTTCGCTCTCGCTCAGCCCGCTCAGCCCGCTCTGATCGGCGTGCTGGCCTCTGCGGAGGCGGTGCTGGCCGCGACCGGTAACGCCGTCGCGCTGTGCCCGAACTATGGGGACGGTTGTCAGTGATCGAGCCCCTCGAACCCGTATCCGCCGCCCCCGTGCCCGGGGTCGGCGGGCTGCTGGATACCTGCGCGGATGGCTGCTGCGCCCGGCCGACGGGACCGGAGCGTGCGGATGTGGGCTGGCTGCGCGCCGCCTGGTGGGCCAGGAACCTGTCGTGGGTCAGTCTGGTGTGGATGAGCGTCGAAGGCGCCGTCGGTCTGGCCGCGGGGGTCGCCGCGGGTTCCATCGCTCTCATCGGCTGGGCGCTGTCGTCGGGCGTGGAGGGATTGGCCAGTGCCATCGTGATCTGGCGATTCACCGGGTCCCGCATGCTCTCGGAGACTTCTGAAGCTCGGGCCCAGAAGGCGGTCGCGGTCTCCTTCTGGCTGCTCGCCCCCTACGTCGCCGTCGAAGCGGTCCACGAGCTCCTCACCGGCCAGCGACCGGCCGCCAGCGTGCTCGGCATCGTGCTGACCGCCACCTCGGTTGCGGTCATGCCGGTGCTGGGGATCGCGAAACAACGTCTGGCCCGGCGTCTGGGCTCCGGTGCGACCGCAGGGGAGGGCGCCCAGAATCTGCTGTGCGCCTACCTCGGCGCCGCGGTGCTGATCGGTCTGGCCGCCAACTCCGTTTTCGGATGGTGGTGGCTCGACCCGCTAGCCGCGTTCGCTGTCGCCGGGGTCGCCGTGAAAGAAGGCATGGCGTCCTGGCGCGGCGAGACCTGTGAATGCTGACGCCGCCCGGGTACGGATTCAGCGGCGGGTTCTGCGAAGCCCGGCGGGGTGGATGCGGTGGAGTTCCAAGGCAGCGGGCATCGGTGCCACGCCGGGGCCACCGTCGGCGACCCACCCGGTGACCAGGTCGATGGCGTCGTCGTCGTTGAGGAGGCCGAGCCAGAGCGGGCGGGCACCTTGCCGGCGGCCGGCACCGGAGGGGTGGGTCCCGCCCAGGTGAGCGCGGTGATCTCGTCGATCTACGATAATGATAATCGTTTTTGTTGAACGTAGCTTATCTCTCCGCCGGGCGCGAGTGACGCACGCCTCTCACTCTGGTCATCCAGGACGGCTTGAACGTGGCAATCATTTTCATTATTGTCAGGCAAGTCGGTGCAAACGGTGATGAATTTCATTTCGTCCTGTGGGCGGCGGCGTTCCCCTCGCAGGCCGCGCTGGTGCGGCCGACTCACTCGGAAGGTTCAGGTACGTGAACATCGGATCGCTCTCGCAGCGCCACCGCGCCCCCGCCGTCGCCCTGACGGTCCTGACCGGTCTCGCCGCCGTGGCGGGCTGCTCGACCTCGTCGAAGAACTCCGGCTCCGGGAGCACCACCGCGGCCGCCGGGTCGGGCAAGAAGATCAACGTGGTGGCGGCGGAGAACTTCTGGGGCAGCATCGCCACCCAGCTCGGCGGCGACCATGTGTCGGAGACGAGCATCATCACCAGCCCCGACACCGACCCGCACGACTACGAGCCGACCGCCGCGAACGCCCGGACCGTCGCCTCGGCCCAGTACGTGATCACCAACGGCATCGGCTACGACACCTGGACCACCAAGCTGCTCGCGGCCAACCCGGTACCGAGCCGCCAGAGCCTGGTCGTCGGAGACCTGGTCGGGCTGAAGCAAGGCGACAACCCGCACCGCTGGTACTCGCCCGACGACGTGCACAAAGTGATCGCACAGATCACCGCCGACTACAAGAAGCTGGACCCGGCCGACGCCGCCTACTTCGACACCCAGAAGACGACCTTCGAGAACCAGACGCTCGGTCAGTACAACCAGCTGATCTCCACGATCAAGAGCAAGTACGCGGGCACCCCGTTCGGAGCGTCGGAGTCGATCGTCTCCCCGCTGTCGGACGCCCTCGGCCTCAAGATGCTCACCCCGGTCTCCTTCCTCAAGGCCACCAGCGAGGGCACCGGTCCGACGGCCGCCGACAAGGCCACCATCGACCTGCAGATCAAGGGCAAGCAGATCAAGGTCTACGTCTACAACAGCCAGAACTCCACCCCGGACATCGCCGCCCAGATCAAGGCGGCCAAGGCCGCCGGCATCCAGGTGGCCACGGTGACCGAGACCCTGGCCCCGGCCGGCGCGAGCTTCCAGCAGTGGCAGACCACGCAGCTCCAGGGCATCGAGCAGGCCCTGTCCCAGGCGACGGGCAAGTGAGGCTGGTGGAACGGGTCCGTTCGACCGCGCCTGCCGAGGACCCGGAAGGTCCCGTTCCGGAAGAGACTGCGGCGCTCGATCTGCGCTCGGCTTCGGTACGGGTCGGCGGCCGCACTCTGTGGAGCGGTGTGGATCTCACGGTCGGTGCCGGGGAGTTCATCGCGGTGCTCGGGCCCAACGGTGTCGGCAAGTCCACGCTCGTCAAGGTGCTGCTCGGCCTGCTGCCAGTCGACGCCGGCACCGTGCGGGTCCTGGGACATCGTCCTGGCCACGCCAATCACCGGATCGGGTATCTGCCGCAGCGCCGCAGCTTCGAAGCGTCCCTGCGGATCCGCGGCATCGACCTTGTACGGCTCGGCCAGGACGGTGACCGGTGGGGTCTGCCGATCCCTGGTGCCCGCCGGTTCACCGCGCGCGGTCGGGCGGCCGAGCAGCGGCTGCATGAGGTCATCGATCTGGTCGGCGCGAGCTCGTACGCCCGCCGGCCCATCGGCGAATGCTCTGGCGGCGAGCAGCAGCGCCTGCTCATCGCCCAAGCCCTGGTCCGGCGTCCGGAACTGCTGTTGCTGGATGAGCCACTGGACAGCCTGGACCTGCCCAACCAGGCCGCCGCCGCCGCGCTGATCAGCAGGATCTGCCGCACCGAGGGCGTCACCGTCGTCATGATCGCCCACGACGTCAACCCGATCCTGGCCCACCTGGACCGGGTCGTGTACATCTCCTCGGGCGGCACGGCCTCAGGCACCCCCGCAGAGGTGATCACCAGCGAGACCTTGACCCGGCTTTATCAGACGCCCATCGAGGTATTGACCGCCTCGGACGGCCGCCTGGTCGTCGTCGGACAGCCCGAACCCCCCGCCCTGCACAGCGATCGTCACGCCGGCCAACGGCGCGGGGGGTTGTGATGCCGGACGCGGGCTTTTCCTGGAACCCGGTCACTGATCTGCAGGACCTGTGGTCCTTCCCGTTCATGGTCAACGCCTTCCGTGCCGGGGCCATCTTCGCCGTACTGGCAGGGGTGCTGGGCTGGTTCATGGTGCTGCGCCGCCAGGCCTTCACCGGACACACGCTGTCGGTCGTGGCCTTCCCCGGCGCCGCCGGGGCGACCCTGATCGGCGTCAGCGCGGTCTACGGATACTTCGCCTTCTGTGTCGGCGCCGCAGTGATCTTCGCGCTGGCGACGCGGGGACGACAGGGCAGCATCGGGCGGCTTGGCCAGGAATCCGCGCTGACCGGGACGGTCCAGGCCTTCGCGCTCGCTTGCGGGTTGCTGTTCGTCGCCCTCTACAAGGGATTCCTGGAGGGCTTCACGGCGCTGCTATTCGGCAGTTTCCTCGGCATCACCTCCGGCCAGGTGATCCTGCTCGCCTGGGTCGCCGTCATCGTGCTCTGCATACTCACGGTGATAGGGCGGCCGCTGCTGTTCGCCTCGGCCGACCCCGATGTCGCCGCCGCCCGCGGCGTACCGGTCCGCGCCCTGTCGGCGCTCTTCCTGGTGCTGCTGGGAGCCGCCGTCGCCGAAGCGTCCCAGATCACCGGGGCACTGCTGGTGTTCGCGCTGCTGGTGATGCCGGCCGCGACCGCCCAGCGCCTGACCGCCCGGCCGCTGGTCAGCCTGCTGCTCACCATCGGGATCGGCTGGCTGGTGACCTGGGCGGGACTGGTGGCCGCCTACTACTCGCCCTACCCGATCGGGTTCTATGTCACCACCTTCGCCTTCGCCGCCTACCTGGCCGCCCAACTGCTCGGCAACCTCACCCAGCAGGCGGCCCGGCGGCCCACGCGGCGCCCGCCGGGGTCTTCCGCGCTGCTGTCCGACCTGGCAGAAGGGACGCGATGACCGTGTTCGCCCACCCGTTCATGCAGCACGCGTTTCTCGCCGGTACCGGCATCGGCCTGGCCTGCGGGCTGGTCGGCTACTTCCTGGTGCTGCGCGCCCAGGTGTTCACCGGTGACGCGCTCAGCCACGTCGCCTTCACCGGGGCGTTGGCCGCCCTCGCGTTCGGCATCGACCCGCGTATCGGCCTGTTCACCGCCACGATCGGCATCGCCATGCTGATGGGCGCCCTGGGACGGCGGGGCCGCGCCGACGACGTGGTCATCGGGAACGTCTTCGCCTGGATCCTCGGCCTGGGCGTCTTCTTCCTCACCCTCTACACCACCACCCGCAGCACCGCCAACGGGACCGCGGGCGTCAGCGTCCTGTTCGGTTCGATCTTCGGGCTCTCCGCCGGCCAGGCCACCACGGCCGCATGGATCGCCGGCGGCATCGCACTCATGATGGTCGTGATCGCCCGGCCGCTGCTGTTCGCCAGCATCGACGAAACCGTCGCATCGGCCAAAGGTGTCCCGGTAGGTCTGCTCGGCCTCGTGTTCCTCGCCCTGGTCGGCGCCACCGCCGCCGAGGCCGCCCAAGCGGTCGGATCGCTGCTGCTGCTCGGCCTGATCGCCGCCCCGGCCGGCACCGCCCTGCTGCTCACCGACCGCCCCTACCGCGGCCTGGCGATCTCCGCCGGACTCGCCGTCACCGAGCTGTGGGCTGGGCTGGCACTCAGCTATGCCGCACCATCGATACCACCGAGCTTCGCCATCATCGCCGTCGCCACCGCCGCCTACCTCACCGCGACCCTCTACTCCAGGCTGGGACGTCCCCACCTCGCGCGACCAGTGCCAGCCACCTCATGACCACCGGCGGCACTACGGGCGGCGACCGGCCGCAGAGCCAGGTGGCCGCATTCAGCAAGCGGACCCGGCAACGGGAGGCGATCCTGCGCTCGCTGACCGAACACGCTGGATTCGTCAGCGCCCAGACCCTGCACACCCGGCTGCGCACCAGCGGTGACCGCATCGGGCTGACCACCGTCTATCGCACCCTGCACGCACTCGCCGAAGCAGGCCTCGTCGACGTCGTCCGCGGGGCCCCGCCGCCGGCGAGCTCCGGCCAGCTGTTCCGGGCGCGCCCTGCCGACGGTCACCAGCACTACCTGGTCTGCCGAGGCTGCGGTCACAGCGTCACCATCACCTCACCCGCCGTGGAACGCTGGGCCACCGGTATCGGCCGCGACCACGACTTCACCGACGTCCACCATGTCATCGAACTCACCGGCCAGTGCGCCGACTGCCGCTCCGACGGCCGGCGTGTAGCCGCGAGACGATAGAGCAGTCACTCAATTCATTGCAGCCGACCTCGGCGGCCTCAATCTGTCGACCGTGCCCAGGATCTTCGTCGAACGCGCATCATGGCTGACCGCCCAGCGGGCGGGGAGGTTACTGTCCTTCTCCGGCCGTGTCGCGCTGCGTGATGCCGCTGACCGCTACAGGGGCTTCTTGTACGTGTCGCAGGGCGTCGAGGACGATATGGGCGACGTGCTCGTCCGCGAGGGAGTATTCGACGCTTCTCGCCCGCCGGTGCGCGACCACGAGCCGGGAGGTGCGCAGCACCCGCAGATGTTGCGATACCAGCGGCTGCGAGACGCCCAGAGCGGTGACCAGCTGGTGGACCTCGCGGCCGCCGTTGGCCAGCTCACGCACGATGCCGAGCCGGACCGGCGACGCCAGCGCACGCAGCAATTCGGTGGCTGCGTGCAATGAATCCTGGGCCGCGCCGTCGGACGATGCAGCGCCCATTTCCATATGCACAAATTAGCATATGGCAATAATTATCGCCGGTGGAGTGGCCAGGGCGTTTAAACCCCGCACCCTGGCCACGTCGCTGCCGATGGGTGCGGTCAGTGTTCGTCCCAGTGCCCCTCGTGGGCCACGTGACGGTGACCGTCGTGCACGTAGTCGACGTGGTCTTCGTGCGGGACCGCGACATGGCCACAGCCGGTTCCGTGCTGGTGCGTGTGCGCTTCATGCACGAGGTGTTCGTTGCTTTCGCACTCGTCGACGTGACCATTGTGGGTTCGGTGGAGATGACCCTCGTGCACGAAGTCGACGTGGTCTTCGTGCGGGACCGCGACATGGCCGCAACCGGGCCCGTGGTCATGTCCATGGTCGGTATGCGTGAGATGTTCTGCCGAGGTCGGCATGGTCGACTCCCTTGATGCTCGGATGGTGCGTCCACCAGCGGAGTACCAGGAAACCTGCTCCGGCGGGTTGAACGGCGGCTGCCAACGGATAAGCCCATATTAGCATATTGCGATCTATGCATAAGTTAAGATGGTGACCTCGAGTACGTCACGTACGGGTAATCGCGGCGGGTCAGTATTTGGTCGATCGCCAACTGGCCCTGCCTACCAACCTTGACGCGCTCTCCGCCCAGTTCCGCGATGTGATGGGCCGGCCGTACCGGGCGATCCGCCCTGATGGAGACACCAAACACCAGGCGATGACCTACCCAGTTCCGTGCTGCCACACCCTGGTCGGCTACGTCAGGATCGAGCGCACCACCCATTCGACGTCGACCGGATCGACGGGCGGCATTTTTCGGCGGGCTGATCACCACCCCCAGGTAGTGATCTTTGCCATGTCCGGCAAAAACATCCTGCCAGGCCCCGTGCTCATGATGACGTGATCGCCGAGGGGGAACGCACCTACCTGATCGGAGGCGCGGCCGATTTCCGCAGCGTGCTGTGCCGCTTTCCGGACCGTAAGGAGCAGCGTACGATGATCGAGTTCTTTGGCATGAGGGCCATCAGCACCGCGACGGTCGTTACGGTGGGCGGCCTCGGCGCGGTCGTGATCCAGGTGCCGGCCCGTGCCGCCGGCTTCTCAGCGGGTTACACCTGCACCGTTCCCGTGCTGGGAGCGAGATCAGTCACGATCAACGGCACGCTGACCGCGTGGCCCAGCCGGCCGGCCGTCAACACGCGGACCCGCTTCCGACTGCACATCTCGAGGCTGAGCCTGCGGTCCCCGGTCGCCATCAACTCATGGAGCGCGGCCGCCGAAATCGATGTCAGCGGCGCGCAGTCCGCCTCCTTTCGGCTCGCGGGGTCGGGTGCTTCCTTGCCCGCGCATCAGCCGGTCACCGGCGACCTCGCGGGCTACTGGACTCCACGGGTGCGCGGAACCCATGAGCTGAGGGTCGGCAACGTCACACTCAGGGCCAACATGCCGCTCTTCGGTGACGCCACGGCGCTGTGCACACCGAATGCTCCCCGTCCGGTGCTCGCGACCCTCACGGTCGCCCCGTCACACAGAGGATTGCGCGACGTGACGCGGTGAAACCGTTCCGGTGCCGCAACCCGAACTCGGATGGCAGGGTAACGGTTGAGTGGCCGCCCGCTCAGCAGCACATCCATCTACGTGGTCATGGACAACCGAGTCGTCAGCGGCGCATGACCTCCGGTTCGTACCGGCGCAGCATCCTGGCCACCAGGTAGGTGAGGACCACCGCCATCGCCACCATGATCCCCATGTCCAGCATCCAGATGCTGGTCTGCTGCTTCCACAGCGGGTCCGGGGGTTGTTGGACGTGCGGGATCAGGATGCCCACGTTGAGCGTGGCCGCCATGCCGGCGAGCGCCCAGCGGGCGGGTACCAGCCAGGCGATCTGTTCCAGGACCGCCTTGCCGTGCAGCCGGACCAGCACACCGCAGAACACCACCTGCACGAGCGTGCTCAGCACCAGCAACGGCATGGTCATCTCGGCGGTGCGGACCGTGGCCGAGATCAGCAGCCCGAGCGTCATCGCTGTGAAGGACAGCAGCGCGACGGCGATCATGAGCTCGGTCATCGGAGTGGTGAACACGCCCCGGTCGTAGGTCTTGACCCCGTACATCGCGACCAACGTCAGCACGACGGCCTGCCCGGCCGTGATCGCGCCCAGCACCAGCAGCTTCGACGCGAGGTAGGCCGATCTGGACAGCCCGACCGCCCGTTCTCGCTGGTAGATCGTACGTTCCTTGACCAGCTCGCGCACCGCGTTGGCGGCGCCGGTGAGACAACCGCCGATGCACAGAATGAGCAGCAGGTTCGCCGCGTTGCCGTCGCTGCCCGGCCGCCCCAGCAGGTCGCCGGTGGGCACGGCTCTGGCCAGCAGGCCCATCACCACCGGCAGAATGACGGTGATGGCGAGGAACATCCGGTCAGCGGCGATGCTCCGGCAGTACCGGCGCAGCAACGTGCTGAGTTGCTCGGGCCAGCTCTGTGCCTTAGGAAGCCGGACCGCCCGCGGCGGCCCACTCGGGTCGGGGATCTGCTCGATCAGGCCGCTCCGCACGTACCGCTCGTACGCGTCGGAACCGGCATAGCCGCCCGCCCAGTCCCGCGACGGATCGTCAAAGGCCTGGAAGACGTCCGCCCAGTCGGCGAAACCGAGAAACGACAACGCCTCCGCCGGCGGACCGAAGTACGCGATCTTTCCGCCCGGCGCCAGCACCAGGAGACGGTCGCACAGGTTCAGGTTGGCGACGCTGTGCGTGACGGTCACGACCGTACGGCCGTCGTCGGCCAGCTCCCGCAGCATCTGCATCACCGACTTGTCCAGGCCCGGGTCGAGACCGGAGGTGGGCTCGTCGAGGAACAGCAAAGACGGTTTGGTCAGCAGCTCCAGCGCGACGCTGACCCGCTTGCGCTGGCCGCCGGACAGCGACGAGATCCGGGCGTCCTCGCGCTCGTCGAGTCCCAGCTGGCGGAGCACCTCGTCGACACGGGCCCTGCGCTCCTTGCGGTGAGTGTCGTCGGGGAACCGCAACTCCGCCGCGTAGATGAGCGCGCGGCGTACGGTCAACTGCGTGTGCAGCACGTCGTCCTGCGGTACGAGCCCGATCCGGGAGCGCAGCTCGGAGTACTCGTGATAGAGATCGCGGCCGTCGTAGAAGACGGTGCCTCGGTCCGCGGGACGGAGCCCGGTCAGCGCCTTGAGCAGGGTGGACTTGCCGGCACCGCTAGGGCCGATCACCGCGAGCAGGCACTTCTCGCCGACCGGGAACGAGACACGGTCCAGCAGCGTCTTCTCGCCGACGGTGACGGTGAGCCCGCGTACGTGCAGCGAGACGTTGCCGGTGTCGACGAACTGCATCAGCACATCGCCCACCAGGTGGAACGTGGAGTTGCCAATGCCGACGATGTCGCTCGGGCCGAGCCGCGCCCGCCGGACAGGCTGCCCGTTGACATACGTGCCGATCCGGCTGCCCAGATCGATGATCTCGCAGATCCCGTCAGCGAAGCTCAGCCGTGCGTGGCGCCGCGACACCCGCAGGTCGCCCTCCACCACGATGTCGTTGTCGGCGCCCCGTCCGATGCTGAGCGTTCGATCGTCGGCCACGGTCCGCACCAGGGCCGGCGCACGGCCCTGTCCGACCAGGTTCTCTACGTGCGTGGACTGCGGCGCCACACCGTATTCCTCCTGGTACGCGGCCAGCAGCTGCTCGGCGTTGTCGGCCGGAGCCTGTACGGGAGCCGGGTGCGCGGCCCGGACCTCGCTGAACCGCAGCAGCGATTCGCCGCACCGGACCGCGCTCCCCGGCTTCACCCCGACGCGGTCGCCGTCCGCCTGGTCCTCGATGACCCACTGCCCGTCGAACCGCAGCACGGCATGCGTCCCGACCGACAGATCCGACTCCGGACCGGGTCCGAGCGCGTACGCCCGCCCCGGATCAAGGATGAGGGCCACACCATCGCACTCCACGACAAGCTGCCCCACGAAACCACCTTCGGTTTTGTACGCTCCGAATGCGGATATTAGCGACATCAGCCACCCGCTGGGCCCCCGAGTCTCGAAGCCCGGCTGAGAACATTCGGCACCCGTCAGGAGAGGCATCCCTTGGCCCGGTTGCTTGCCGCCGTCGAGCCGCGGGAGATCGCGGGGTCGCCGGGCACGCACGCCATCGCGGTGGGCCCGGCGAGCGCACGGCGGGGTGGATCAGCGCTGGATGGCCTTGGTCTCCAGGAATTCCTCCAGGCCGAAGCGGCCCATCTCGCGGCCGTTGCCGGACTGCTTGTAGCCGCCGAAGGGCGCGAGGAGATTCATCCCGCCGTCGTTGATGTAGACCTGTCCACTACGCACCCGCTTGGCGATGGCCAGGGCGTGTTCGGTTTCGCCGAAGACGGCACCGTTCAGGCCGTAGATGGTGTTGTTGGCGATCTCCACTGCGTGGTCCTCATCGGTGTAGGAGATGATCACGAGGACGGGACCGAAGATCTCCTCGCGGGCGATGACGGAGTCCGGGTCGACGTTGGCGAAGATCGTGGGCTTGACGTAGGCGCCGCCCTCCAGGCCCTCGACGGGGCCGGGACCGCCGGTGACGACGGTGGCGCCGTCGGCGACGCCCTTCTCGATGTAGTCGGCCACGCGCCGGCGCTGGGCTTCGGAGGCCAGTGGCCCGAGCTGGGTGCTCTCGTCGGTCGGGTCTCCCACCGTGTACTCGCGGGCGGCCTCTCGTGCCAGCTGGACGGCCTGGTCGTGCAGTTCGACGGGGACGAGCATGCGGGTGTAGGCGCCGCAGACCTGGCCGCTGTTGTTCCAGGCTCTGGCCAGAACCTGGGGCACGGCCGTCTCAAGGTCGGCGTCGCGCAGGATGATGGCGGCGGACTTGCCGCCCAGTTCCAGGGCGACGCGCTTGACGGTCTCGGAGGCGAGAACGGATATTCGCTTGCCGATGCGAGTGGAACCGGTGAAGGACACCATGCTGATGCCGGAGTGGGAGGCGATCGCCTCGCCGACGACCTGCCCGGAGCCGTGCACGATGTTGAACACACCCGCCGGCAGGCCGGCTTCGGCGGCGACTTCGGCGAAGATCCGCGGGGTCAGTGGCGCGACCTCGGACGGCTTGAGGACCACGGTGTTGCCGGCCAGGATCGCGGGCACCACTTTGGTGACCAGCTGCTGGAGCGGGAAGTTCCACGGCGTGATCGCCCCGACCACGCCGATCGGCTCACGCACGACCAGTGAGGTGGCGATCTCCTCAGACCACGGAAAGTCCTCCGCGAGCCCGGCGGTCGTCGCGGTCACCATGACCGGCAGACCCGCCTGGGCCCTCCGGGAGAAGGCGATCGGGACACCCACCTCGGCGGTGATCGTGGCCGCGATCTCCTCCGCGCGGGCCTGAAGTCCCTCGGAGATGCGATGCACGACCGCGGCGCGCTCGGCCGGTGCGGTCGCGGCCCACGCGGGGAACGCGGCGGTGGCCGCCGCCACGGCGCGGTCGACATCGGCGGCCGTGCCGTCCGGGACAGTGGCGATGACGCCGCCGGTGGCCGGGTTGACCACCTCGATCACCGGGCCGTCGAAGGGCACGGCCTGACCGTCGATCCAGTGGGCGGGGTCGGGGAAGCTGAGTTCGCTGTTGCTGTTCATGCCACCCAGCGTCACAAGAACGAATAGGCGCAACCAGGGATGGTCAGTCCGGTGATCCAGGTCACTTCCCGCCGTTGCCGTCGGCGCGTTGTCTGTCCGTGGCTGAGCCCCGCACCCGCCGGACGCACTCTGTCAGGCTGGGCTACGGGAATCCGCCTGACCTGGACCTTGTTCTTGAGTACGCCTGGCACACGGCGCACCCGAGGGGGGTCCCGCCACCCGACCCCTGCTGAGAGGAGCGGGCGCATGGACCGCGCAGAGCTCGCCGACTTCTTGCGCACACGGCGCGAGGCGCTGCAGCCCGAGGAGGTCGGCCTGCCCCGCACTCGCCGCCGGCGCGCCAGCGGCCTGCGCCGCGAGGAGGTCGCCGTTCTCAGCAGCATGTCGACCGACTACTACAGCCGCATCGAGCAGCAACGCGGCCCCCGCCCTTCCGAACAGATGCTCGCCGCCATCGCCCGCGGCCTTCGCCTGTCCCTGGACGAACGCGACCACCTCTTCCGCCTGGCCGGCTACGCCGCCCCGAAGCGCGTCTCCCGCACCGACCACGTCAACCCCGGCATACTGCGGATCTTCGACCGCATGGAGGACACTCCCGCCCAGGTCGTCAACCACCTCGGCGAGACCCTCGCGCAGAACCGGCTCTCCACCCTCCTCATCGGCGACCAGACCCGGCACACCGGCATGGCCCGCGCCCTGGCCTACCGCTGGTTCACCGACCCCGCCGAACGGCAGCTCTTTCCCGTGGAAGACCACACCCGGCACAGCCGGACCGTCACCGCCCAGCTGCTCGCCGTCCACAACCGCGACAGCGCCGACCCGCGTGTCACCGCCCTCGTGGACGCGCTGCTGAAGACCAGCACGGAATTCGCCGGCATCTGGAGCGAGCACCCGGTCTTGGGCCCTTACTGCGCGCCCAAGCGCATCGAGCATCCCCAGGTCGGCCCCCTGGAACTGCACGGGCAGAGCCTGGTCGACCCCGACCAGTCCCAGATCCTTACGGTCTTCACCGCCCAGCCAGGCAGCGAAAGCCACGAGAAACTCCAGTTCCTGTCCGTCATCGGTGACCAGGTCGCCCAGGGGGCAGACCAGAGTAAGCCCGAAAGGGGCAATGGGCCGTGATCGAGCCGGTTGTGCTGGGCGACGACCCCGCCTGCCACCAGTGTGATTCGGGCGGTCAGCGCTTCCTCGGCCGGGCCCTCCGCGTCCGATCAGGGCCGGCGGCCGAAGTCGGCCTTGCGGATGAGGGCGTGGATGCCTGTCGTACGGTCCACGACCTGGGAGACCTGGAAGTCCACAGCGGAGGACAGGTAGGCATAGGCGACGGCCTTGGCCATCCCGTGCTCGTCGTGCAGAAACGCTATAGCGTTGCGGACGGCCGTCTTCATCGCCACGTCGAGGGACGTCTGCTGGCCGCCCACCGGGCCGTCGGGGTCCGAAAGTCCCACGGGTATCCAGTATTCGGCGGTTTCCCCGAACGGATAGGAGAACGCCAGTTTCGGTGCCTTCCCCCCGGGCTTGATGACGGTCAGCCGGAAGGTGGCACGTAGCGGAGCCTCGAGCGCGGTCAGCGCGACTTCGCCGTCGCCCTGCGCGAAGTGCGGGTCGCCGGTGTAGAACAGCGCGCCGGGAAGCTGCACCGGAAGGTAGAGGACCGACCCGACGCCGAGCGGGTTGATGTCCAGGTTCCCTCCGGCGAGGGTGGGCGGGATGGAGTTGACCTTGGCGGTGGTGTCGACCCCGACACCCATGAGCCCCATGAACACCGACAACGGGAACGACACCTCGCCCCGACCCGCGGGCATGATGCCGTGCGGGGACCCCTTGCGCTGGGCCACCGGGGTGAAGACCGAGATGTTGCGAAACTTGTTGAGATAGGGGGCGGTCTGCGGATCGTTCTCGATGCTCTCCGGATACTCCCCGGGCAGCGCCCCCAGGCCATGCCGGTTCGACACCACCCCGTAGGGCACCCGCATCGCCAGAGCGAGTACCTCTATCTTCAGTACGTCACCGCGAGCCGCTCCCCGTACGGCCACGGGGCCGGTGACGATGTGCGGGCCGTCGGCATTGAAGTCGTGGCGGATCGAGGACGCCGCGATAGCTCGGGCGTCGGCGAGTACGTCCTTGGGCCGGACGCCGTGGGCGCCGAAGTAGGCGACCGGGTCACGGCCCTGGTCCTCCAGGATTCCCTCGTGTGAGACGGTGTCGACAGTCACCACACTGCCGGACGCCACCGTCAGGACCGGCTTCGCGGTGCGGTTGGGCAGAAAGCCCCAGCGAATGGTCTCTGTCGTCGAGGGCAGATAGGCGCCCCGGACCGGACCTTGGCCAGGCTGCAGGATCCGTGGTGGTCCTTTGTCGGCTGCCGCCCGCGCGCTCTGGGTGACCTGAGCGCCCACCAGTCCCGCCATGCCCAGCGACGCGGTCGCCCGCAGCAGCCCACGCCTGCCGAGGCCGTCCGGGGTCATCTCGGCACCCGCACATGCTCCTCGGATTGCCACATTTCTCGCTCCTTTGCCCAGGCATATGACTATTGGGGTGTTTATCCCTGCATATGACTATTGGGGCGTGAGAGGAAGGTTGCCGCGAGCGTATTTAAAGGTTCTTTAGCGGTATATGGCTGGTCTTGACCCCCCGAACACCAGCAAGGAGCCCCCTCATGCGGAGGAGGACGCGATCAGCAAGGCCCGCGCTCGCGAGTTGCTCGAACGCTTCGACCTCACCGCTGCGGCGTCCCACCCTCGACGACGTCTACCTCACCCGGACCGGGCACCAGGCGTCCGGCACCGACCCCCAAGTCCAGGAGGCCACCCGATGAACGCCTGGATGTCGGCCACTGGCAGTGCGCGGGGCGCCCAGCAGGGCCACATACCGCTACGGCGTGAGGACGAATGCGCCGCGGCGGACGGTCACGGTGCCGGTGCTGACGGCGATCGCGTAGTTGAGCATGCGCGTGGGGCCGTCGGCGAGCAGGGCGGGGAGGGCGGCGGGGGCCGGTCCGGCGGCTAGCCGGCGGCCGAGGTCGTCGAACCACGCACGGATCCAGGCGCTCTCGTCGACCCACTCGACGGGGGTGAACCCGCTGGACTGGATCGTGTCGCGCAGTTCGTCGGCGGTGGCGAGGAAGTTGTCGCTGCCGTCGAGCGACCAGGGCAGCGGCAGCGCGGGCTCGCTGTCGCCGCTCCGGCATACCTCGAAGGTGGCCAGCCGGGCTCCTGGCCGCAGGTGGCGGGCGATCTGGGTGAAGAACGACTGCTTGTCCGCGACGTTCATCTGGACGTGGATCGTGTAGGCGGCGTCGAAGTCCGTCTGTTCGAAGTCGGCGAGGTCGGTGTGGACGAAGCGCACGCTGTCCGTCAGGCCGGCGGTGCGGGTCAGGTCGAGGGCGGCGTTGACGTACGAAGCCGTGATGTCGACGCCGACGACCTGGCAGCCGACGGCCCTGGCGAGCTGGCGCGCCGGGCCGCCAAGTCCCGAGCCGACGTCCAGCACACTCATCTTGCCGGTGAGCTGCAGGCCCGGGATGAGACGCTCGACCGCCTCCGGCCCGCCCGCGTGGAACTGATCGATCCCGTCCAATTGGGCCTGGGGCAGCGCGGACAGCTTCGTGCCGGCGAGCCGCTCGATCGTGTCGATGATGCCGGTCTCTGTATAGGTCATGACGCCGCTCCTAGCGGGTGACGAGGTCGTGCAGCACGTTATGGTCGCCGGTGATCCGCAGGCCCCGGTCGACGGCTTGTTCCGGGCTCAGCCGGCTGGACAGGACCGCGCCGACGAGCTGTGCCGGGCCGGTCAGCGTGACGTCCGCGTCCGGAGCGCTGCCGCGGCGGATCTCGAACCCGCCGGACTGTAGGACCGCGCGCAGCGTCTCTCCCTGCGACTCGATGCCCAGGACGACCGCGGTGCCGTGGGCGAGGCGTTCCGGCAGCATCAGCCCGCCGAGGAGCGCGACCCAGTGCGGCTGTACGGCATCGGCGGTGTCGGGTCCGGCGGTCATCCGGTCCATGCCCCACTTCACCAGCGCGTGCAGTACGTCCTGTAGCTCCCGGCCGTGCTCGGTCAGCTGGTAGAGCGTGGTGGCGACGGGCGGCGGCGCGTCGTAGCGCTCGATCAGGCCCTCGGTCTCCATGGCCTTGAGCCGTTCGGCGAGCAGGTTGGTCGCGATCCCGGGCAGGCCGCGTTTGAGGTCGCTGTAGCGGCTGGGTCCCAACGCCAGCAGTTCGCGGACGACGAGCAACACCCAGCGGTCCCCGATCACGTCCAGCGAACGAGCGACCGCACAGTACTGCTGGTAGCTCTTCACGCCCCCAGCCTAACCACAATGCTTGTTAGTTTCAATCTTCTGATTGACTATCTAAACAGTACGATTTATTTTCTCAACCATGACGCGGATGACCGCGGCCGCCGGACGGAAGATCACCGTGTTGCGCGGCGACGGCGTCACCCTCGCCGAGGCGGGCGATGAGTTCCTGTCGACCAACCGGGTCGCCAACCCCAACACCCACCGCGCCTACGCCTCAGCCATCGACCGGACCATCGCCGAAGTCGGCGGCGGCACGCGCCGCCTGGCCGAGGTGACCGACGAACAGATCGGCGACGCGCTCGCCGCGTTGTGGGGCGGCTGCAAGCCGGCCACATGGCTTCGTCACCGTCGTCTGCACCTTCGGCTTGTGCGTCATTCCCGACGACCGCGCGGTCATCGCCGAGATGTACAGCGCGATCGGTTATGACGCGGTCGGGGTTGCGGGAGCGGTGCGGCGTTTGCGGGAGGCGGCGGAGCGGGGTGGTTGGGCGCGCATGTGGTCGCGTACGCGGGTCATGATGTCGCCGAGGTGGTGCAGGTCGTCGTCGGTCAGGGTGTCGAACAGCAGGCGGCGGATGACCTGGACGTGGCCGGGCAGGACACCATCGACGAGAGCCCGGCCGTGGTCGGTGATGGTGACCAGGGTGGCGCGGTCGTCGTCGGGGCTAGGGTCGCGGGTGATGAGGTCGGCCTTTTCCAGAAGGCCGGCCTGGTAGGTCAGGCCGCTGCGGCTGTAGACTACGCCGTCGGCCAGCTCGGTCATGGTCAGTGGGCCGTGGGCGTGGGCGAGGCGGGCCAGCAGCTGGAACTGCACGTAGCTGATGCCGCCCTCGGCGCGAAGCTGCTGTTCAACCTGGTGCTGGAGCAGGCTGACGGCTTCCATGAGCACGAAGTAGGCGCCCAGCTGGGCGGGATCGAGTGGCTGGACGCCCTCGGTTCTGGCACCGGTGTCGGGCTGGCTGTCGGTCATTCCCTCACGCTACATGTTGCGAATTCAAAGCAGTGTGATGATCCTCACTCGCTCGATGGGTGTTGCTTCGAAGTCGAAGCGAGTTACCGTCCTGTCCGTGCTTCAACTTCGAAGCATCAAGTGAGGAGAAATCATGAAGGCAGTGCGTTACCACTCCTACGGCGACAGCGACGTCCTGGTCTACGAGGAGGCGGACCGTCCGGTGGCGGGTCCGGGGCAGGTGGTGGTGCGGGTGGCCGGCACCGCGTTCAACCTCTTGGACGCCGCGATCCGCGCGGGCT
>JAOPYO010000471.1 GCA_025964575.1 Actinomycetes bacterium | reverse complement strand
AACTGAGCTCAAGACAGATGTGGCAGGGCTCAAGACCGGTGTAACTGAGCTCAAGACAGATGTGGCAGGGCTCAAGACCGGTGTAACTGAGCTCAAGACAGATGTGACTGAGCTCGAGACCGGTGTGACTGAGCTCAAGACCGGTGTGATCGAGCTCAAGACCGGTGTGACCGCCGTGGAAACCGCCCAGACGGCGCATGGCGAGCTGCTGCAGAAGATCTTGGATCGACTACCTTCGAAGTGATCCCGAGCGTCCTTGTGTGAAACGGCTGGGTTCGCCTGCTAGAAGGCGCGAGCGGCGGCGAGCATCGCGGCGGTGATCTGAGTGATGTCGTCGGGCGAGGAGATGTACGGCGGCATGGTGTAGATGAGGTTGCGGAAGGGACGCAGCCAGACACCGTGCTCCATGACGACCTTCTGTACGGAGGCCACATCCACCGGCGAGGTGGTCTCGATGACGCCGATCGCGCCGAGCACCCGTACGTTCGCCACGGCAGGCAGTTCCGCGGCATCCGACAACCCGGCCGACAGTCCCGCGGAGATCGCGGACACCTCCGCAGCCCAGTCGCGGGACAGCAGCAGCTCGATCGAGGCGCCGGCGACCGCGGCCGCCAGCGGGTTGGCCATGAACGTGGGCCCATGCATGAGCGCGCCGCCCTCACCGTCACTGATCCCGCGGGCCACCCGGTCGGTGCAGAGCGTGGCGGCCATGGTCATATAGCCACCGGTCAGCGCCTTGCCCACGCACATGATGTCCGGTGCGACCTCCGCGTGCGAGCAGCCCCAGAGCGTCCCCGAGCGACCGAATCCGGTGGCGATCTCGTCGAGGATCAGCAGCAGGTCGTAGGAGTCGGCCAGCGCCCTCAGGGCCTTCAGATAGGCGGGCGAGTAGAAGCGCATCCCGCCGGCACCCTGCACGATCGGCTCCACGATGATCCCGGCCAGCTCGTGGGCATGGGCGGCCACCAGCTCTTCCAGCTCGGCGAGATAGGCCGAGGAGGGCGGGGCGTCGTACCCGAGTGGTGGTTCCGGCGCGAAGACATGGGAGGCCAGCACATCGGTGAACAGGTGATGCATCCCGCCGATCGGGTCGCAGACGGCCATGTCACCGAAGGTGTCGCCGTGATAGCCGCCGCGGACGGTCAGGAGCCGGTGCCGCTCCGGCCGACCCTGCGAGCGCCAGAACTGCAGAGCCATCTTGATCGCGACCTCGACGGCGACCGAGCCCGAGTCTGCGAAGAAGACCTTGGTGAGCGGCGCCGGGGTGATGTCGATCAGGAGCTCCGCCAGCCGTACGGCCGGAGGGTGGGTGAGGCCGCCGAACATCACATGCGCCATCCGGCCGAGTTGGTCGGTGAGTGCGGCGTCGAGCGCCGGGTGACCATAGCCGTGGATGGCCGCCCACCACGAGGACATCCCGTCGATCAACGAACTACCGTCGGCGAGCGTCAGCCGTACCCCGGAGGCCGAGACCACCGGATGCACGGGCGCCGACGCCGGCATAGGAGCGTACGGATGCCAGACGTGCTCGCGGTCGAAGGCCAGCAGCCCCTCGATCTCCTCCGGTGACAACCCTTCCCCCTTTTCCTGGCAGCTTCCTGACAGTCGGCCGCACCCAACCGATCCGGCAACCAGCCTGATCGCCACCTGCCCCGACAGGCGAGAGCGGACCCCGACAAATCCCCGCCCCGAGCCTTGTGGATCCGGCGATCAATCGTTGACCGATTGCATGATCACGAAGAGGGCAGTGGCTCGATGCCCTGCTCGTGGGCCCACTTCAGCAGCTCGGCCGTGGCGGCCTCCTTACCGATCAGGCCCTGGTCGAGGCGCAGGTCGAGCAGGAACTTGTAGGCCTGGCCGATGACCGGACCCGGTGAGATCCCCAACACGGACTGGATCTCGTTGCCGTCGAGCTCCGGCCGCATGGCAGCCAGCTCCTCCTCGACCGACAGCCGGGCGATTCGCTGCTCCAGGTCGTCGTAGGTGCGGGACAGCGCGGCAGCCTTGCGCTTGTTGCGGGTCGTACAGTCCGCCCGGGTCAGCTTGTGCAGTCGGTCCAGCAGATGGCCGCCGTCGCGCACGTAACGGCGTACGGCCGAGTCCGTCCACTCGCCCGTCCCGTAGCCGTGAAAGCGCAGGTGCAGCTCCACCAGCCGGGACACGTCGGCGACGATGTCCTTCGGATAGCGCAGCGCGGTCAGCCGGGCCTTGGTCATCTTGGCACCGACCACCTCGTGGTGATGGAAGCTGACCCGCCCTCCCTGCTCGAACGCCCTGGTCTTGGGCTTGCCGATGTCATGCAGCAGCGCGGCCAGCCGCAGCACCAGATCGGGGCCGTTCTCCTCCTGCGCGATCGCCTGCTCCAGCACGATCAGCGAGTGCTCGTACACATCCTTGTGCCGGTGGTGCTCGTCGATCTCCAGCCGGAGCTTGGGCAGCTCGGGCAGAACCTGCGCGGCCAGCCCGGTCTCGACGAGCAGTGCCAGCCCCTCACGCGGGTGGGCGCCGCAGACCAGCTTGCTGAGCTCCTCGCGAATCCGCTCCGCCGACACGATGTCGATCCGCCCGGCCATGTCGGTCATGGCTGTGACGACGCCAGGCGCGACCGTGAAACCGAGCTGGGAGACGAATCGGGCCGCGCGCAGCATCCGCAGCGGGTCATCGCTGAAGGAGTCCTCCGGCCGTCCTGGCGTCCGCAGCACCTTGTCCCGCAGATCCGCCAGCCCACCGAAGAGGTCGACGAACTCGTGCCCCGGCAGCCGTGCCGCCATTGCGTTGACCGCGAAGTCCCGCCGGACCAGATCGTCGCGGAGCGAGGTCCCGTACGAGACCTCCGGCTTGCGGGACTTCGGGTCGTACGATTCGGAGCGGTATGTCGTGATCTCCAGCTGGTAGTCGCCCTTGCGCAGACCCACCGTGCCGAACTCGATCCCTATCGTCCACACCGCGTCGGCCCATCCTTCGATGAGCTCGAGGATCCGCTCCGGTGACGCGTCGGTGGTGAAGTCCAAGTCGTTGCCCGGCCGACGCAGCAGCGCATCTCGTACCGGTCCGCCGACCAGCGCCAGCTCGTGGCCGGCGGCGGCGAACCGGTGGCCGAGCTCGTCGGCAAGGGGAGCATCGCGGCGCAGCAGCTCGGTGATCGCCTTCTGCTGTTCCGGGGTCAGGTCATTCGACTCGGACATCGAGGGTAGGTCCTTGCGGTCGACAACAAAGTGGGTCGGGCTACTCACGCGGGCTTCACAGGATGCGATCCCCGGGTTACGTTCTGAGACGCTAGCCAACGGGGGTGAAGGAGGATTGTCACGGTGAAAGACGCTCTCGCCATCCACCGCATGCTCCTCGAGCGTGAGACGCTGCACGAGATCGTACGACTTCCGCGTGCCATTGCTCACGCCGACGAGCTGCCCGAAGTCCTCGGACTGCCCCCCGGACGCTGTCTGACGACCCGTATTTATGCCTTCAGTATTACCAGCAGCGGCAAACGATTTCTGGCCGCCGTCGTAGTCAAGGCGGGCTTCGTACCCTCGTATGAATCCATGCGACGGGCGCTCGGGGCCCGTTCGGTGCGGCCCGCCCCCGCTGATCTCATCAACTACGCGACGGAGTACACCGCCGACCTGGTCGCACCGTTACTGCTTCCCAAGTCCGTAAAGACCTTCATCGACCAGCGCATCATCGATGTTCTGCAAGAGGACGACGTCACCTACACCGCGACCGGCGAGGCGTGTACGGCCCTGGGAATCAGGACTCTCGACCTTTACGCACTGTCCGGCGCCAAGCCCGTCGATCTTGGAAAAGTGGAGGAGGTGGGCCTGACCGGGGTCATCCCGGCACTACGATCGAGCCCGTGAAGCGGCTGACCAACGCCTGGGCTGACGACCTATGGGCGGACCCGGCGTGAGGTTTCGGCACGTATTCCGACTGGCCCTGTTGGTCTCCGTGGTCTCCCCGGTCCTCGCGGCGTCGGCTTGCGCCGAACCGCCGGGTGGCTCGAGAGTGCGGGTCGCCGCAGCCAGTTCGCCCCGACCGGACAAGGACCGGGCGTCCCGCGGACGGCAGGTCAAATCCGGTGTGAATCTCGTGATCACCAGTGTCAGTCCCCGGACGCTCTCCCAGGACAAGAGCGTGACGGTCAGGGGGTACGCACAGAATCAAACTGGCCAGGCCCTCACCGGCACGTCGGTACGGCTGAACTACTCTCAGAAGCCGCTGATCAGCCGCAGCCAGCTCGCGGAGACCCCCGGCCCCGCCACTCCGCAGACCGCCGATCACAGGCGGCTCCCTGGGCTGATCCCATCCGGAACAGCCCAGCAGAAGTTCACCCTGAAGCTGGCCGCCAAGGCGCTGAAGCTCCCTGCGGGGAGCTTCGGGGTCTTCCCGCTCGCCGTCGGGGTGTACGACTCCGCCGGCCAGGCGCTCATCGAGCAGCGCACCACTGTGGTCTTGGTCCCCAAGAACGCCAAGAAAACACTCAGAAAGACCTCGATCGCCTGGGTATGGCCGGTGATCGACCGCCCGCACCGCGCCGGCGACGCCCTGTTCCTGGACGACCGGCTGGCCACGGACTTCGCGCCCGGCGGACGGCTGGCGGAGCTCGCCGGCGCCCCCAAGATCTCCAAGGTGCCGGTCACCTGGGCGATCGATCCCGCACTGCTGTCCGACGCCGAAACCATGGCCCAGAAGTCCTATCGGGTCGACAAGGTCAAGAATTCCCCGCAGGCCAGCACGGCCGCGAAGACCTGGCTGGACACGGTCAAGACCGGGGCGACCTCCTACTTCGCCGTCCCCTTCGCCGACCCGGACATCGTCGCACTGGTCCGCCAGAAGATGACGGCTCAAATCAACGACGCCTACAGCCAGAGGTCGATCGCCAACGATCTGCTGGGCCGGGCGCCCACGTCGATCGCCTGGCCGGCCGGCGGAGTGGCCGACCAGAGCACCATCAACCGGCTCGCCAGACAGGACCAAGCCCTGCTGATGAGCAGCGCGATCCTGCAGCCTCCGGCCGGACTCACCTACACACCGGACGCGACCACGACAGTGGCGACCTCGCGCAAGACCAGGACGGCGCTGGCCTACGACGCCACGATCAGCGACGTCATCAGCGCGGACACCCGATCCGTGCCCGACGGTGGACTGCTGGCGGGGCAACGGTTCCTGGCCGAGACGGCACTGATGACGACGGAGAGGACACAGACCCGCAGCCTGGTCATCGCCCCGGACCGGCGCTGGAATCCAGCTCCTGGGCTGGCCTCGGAGCTGTTGAGGCTCAGCAACAACGAGCCCTGGCTCAGACCGACCGGGCTCGACGCCGTCCTCACCGACCAGCCGAAGCCGCGGACGCTCGAGAGCTATCCGAAAGCCGCACAGAAGCAGGAACTGGACCAGGGCTATCTGAAGAGCGTCAAGAACATCCGTGCCACGGCCACGGACTTCGGACTGATCTTCCAGCCGCCCAAGACCGATTTCGAGCGGAGCAGCGTCCTGCGGGCGACGTCGTCGGCCTGGCGGGGCAGCGGCAAGCAGGCCGCCAGGGCCCGCAACGCGTTCCGCGCGACGCTGTCCAAGCAGGTAACGGATCTCACCAAACAGGTCCATGTCGTCCTCGGCAACAATCCCAGCCGCACACTGGCCGGCCGCACCGGCACAGTGCCGATCACCGTCGCCAACGACCTCCCCACGGACACGGTCAAGATCCGACTACGGGTGGCGTCGGCGTCCCCACGGCTGTTGATCGAATCGTCCGAGGACACTCTGACGCTGCCCCCCAACCAGAAGCACACCGTCTTCGTCCGGATGCAGGCGGTCGGCAACGGCGACACCGACGTCGACGTTCAGTTGCTGTCACCAGGCGCTCAGGGAAAACCCATTGGAGTGGTTCACACCATTCGTGTGCATGCGACAGGCTTGGTCGGGACAGCGCTCCTCATCACGGGGGGCGCACTTGCCATAGTCTTCATCGGCGTCGGTGTACGTGCGACGCGGGCAAGACGACGCCGGAAGCAAGCGGAGGACCTTGATGACGCAGCAGCCGGAAACCCAGGAACCGGCGGCGGAGCCGGCTGAGGGTTCGTCCAGCCTGCTGCGCTCGGGCGCCGTCATGGCGCTGGGCACGATCGCCTCCCGGCTCACCGGCTTCCTGCGCAGCCTGATCCTGGTGGTCGCCCTCGGCACCGTCGGCCTCGGCGATGTCTACAACACCGCCAACACGGTGCCCAATATCGTCTATGACCTGCTGCTCGGCGGCATCCTCACCAGCGTGATCGTGCCGCTGATCGTGCGTGCCCGAGAGCAAAACCGGAAGTACGGCGAGGAGTACGAACAGCGGCTCTTCAGCGCCGCCGTGGTCTTCCTGGCGTTGTTGACGATCGTGGCCGTCGCGCTGGCGCCCGTGCTCATCAGTATCTACGGGAACAGCTTCGAGGGCCCCAAGCGCGATCTGGCGGTGCTGTTCGCTCTCTTCTTCCTGCCACAGATCTTCTTCTACGGGATCGGAGCCTTCGCCGGCGCGATCCTCAACACGCGTGGCCGCTTCGGCGCCCCTATGTGGGCTCCGGTGCTCAACAACATCGTGGTCATCGTCATCGGCGGCATCTTCATGGTGATCAGCACCGGGACGCCCACCCCGGACACGATCACGAACGCGGAGAAGCTGCTCCTCGCGATCGGCACCACCGGCGGCATCGTGCTGCAGACCGTCGCGCTCTGGCCGTCACTGCGGGCGGTGGGGTTCAAGTGGCGGCCCCGGTTCGACTTCCGCAAGGGTGAACTCAGCGGAATCGGGCAAATGGCCGGCTGGACCCTGGTGTACGTCATCGCCACCCAGATCGGGTTCGCCGTCACGACCGCGCTGGCCAACAGCGCTGGAGACAGGGCCACGACTGAGCATCTGTCCGGCGGCTACGGCTTCACCCCGTACTTCACGGCCTATCAGATGTTCCAACTGCCCTACGCGATCGTCGCGGTGTCGGTGATCACGGCACTCCTGCCCCGGATGAGCGAGCATGCCTCCGACGATCGCGGGGACCTGGTCAAGGATGATTTCTCCTCCGGCCTCCGGCTGTCTTCAGTGATCATGGTTCCCGCGGCGGTGCTGATGGTCGTCTTCGGGGTGGAGATGGCCACCGTGCTCTTCGCTCATGGCCACACCAGCCTGGCCGGCGCGCAGGTGATCGGGCACGTCATGCAGATGTTCGCGATCGCGCTGCTGCCGTTCTCGACCTTCCAGCTGATGCTGCGGGTCTTCTACGCCTACCGGGACACCAAGACCACCGCGTTCATCGCCTTCGCCACGGTGGGCGCGAACGTCGTGGTCAGCTTCACGCTGTTCAACACCCTCGACACCAAGTGGATCGTGACCGGGCTGGCCTTCGGCTTCGTCGTCGCCCAGGCCGTGGGAGTGGTGCTCTGCTGGACCATCCTGCGGCTCCGGCTGGACGGCCTGGACGGGAAGCGGATCATCACCACGAACCTCAAACTGCTGCTCGCCGCGACGCCGACCGCGATCTTCGCCTACGCGGTGCACCTGAGCGTCGAGCGCTGGATGGGTTCCGGTGCGCTGCCTGCCCTGACCGCGCTGGTAGTCGGGAGCCTCGTCGGCGGGGTCCTTTACCTGGTCGCCGCCAAGCTGCTGCGGGTGAGCGAGGTCGAGACGATGATCAGCACTCTCACCCGACGCCTACTGCCGGGACGCGGATAGATCTTCGCCGCATTCGAGACGTCCGGAACACGCAGGGCGATAACCCGACCAACATATAGAGACAAGGCACTAGCATGTTGGGAGCCACCGCTTGCCGGACGACACCCCGAGGACCGCAAAAACGAGGGAACCGTGTCGGAGGCGCAAGTACCCGGAAGGGGGTTGCGTCAGAGGTGCAAATACCCACAAGGGGGTTGCATGGAAGGCGCAGATTCCCATAAGGGGATTGAGCCGGAGGCGCAGATACCCACAAGGGGGTTGCGTCGGAGGCGCAGATACCCGAAGAGGAGGGTCGGAGGCGCAGCTGCCACGCCACCTGATAATGGGACTCGACGACTTGCCTAGGACGATGCCGTGAGCACGTCTTTCATAGAACCCGGAACCCGCCTCGCCCGACGTTATCGGCTCGAGGAGCGGGTCCATCAATCCGGTGGTTCCTCGCTGTGGAAGGCCACCGACGAGATCCTCGCCCGCGCCGTCGCCGTCCGCACCTTCGAGCCGGACTTCCCACTCATCGCCAAGGTGGTCATGGCGGCCCGTTCCGCCAGCCGACTGACCGACCCCCGGCTCACCCAGGTCTTCGACGCCGACGACAGCGGTGAGCTCGCGTACGTCGTCAGCGAGTGGGTGGTCGGCGAGACCCTCGAGAACATGATCTCCACCGGTGGCCCAATGGAGCCCGGCCGCGCCGCGACCCTGCTCGGCGAGGCATCCGAGGCGATCGCCGCCGCGCACACGTCTGGACTCGCCCATCTGCGGCTGACCCCCCGCGACCTGCTGTGGACCACTGGTAACACCGTCAAGATCCTCGGGCTCGGGGTGGACGCCGCGCTGACGGGCACCACCGTCGACAGCCCAGCATTGACAGACACCCAGGGCCTCGCTCAGATGCTGTACCTGGCCCTCACCGCGTACTGGCCGGGCACCGCGACCTGCAAGCTGCCCGCCGCGCCGATGAACGACGGGGTGCCGTACGCGCCACATCAGCTCCGTGCGGGCGTTCCGCAGGCGCTCGACCGGATCACCTGCCGTTCCCTGGGCATTTCTAGTCAAGAGCCGCCGCTCACCAGCCCTGCGCAACTGGCGGAGGCTCTGTCCGGCGTACCGCGCATCCCCCTGCCGCTGTTCGCCGGATATCCCCAGGGCCCGCCCCCTTCTGTCGCACAGCGCCCGGCCCCCCCAAGCTCACAGCGGACCCGGGCCATGCCCATGCCTGCCCCCGCACCTCTTCCCGCGCCCCCCGTCCGGCCCCAGCCGACGCCGTCGTACGACTCCGGTTACGGTGCGGGTGACTCTGGTTACGGTGCGGTCAGTGAGATCGGCCCGAGTGGCACCGGCACAGGGAAGATCGGCAAACGCCCCCTCATCGGGGTGGCGGCAGGCCTGGCAGCCCTGGTCATCGGCATCGTCGGCTGGCAGCTCGCCCAGGGCCATGACAGCCAGGCCAAGAAGGTCGGCCCGACGGTCTCGGTTGCGCCTACGACCCCCAAGAAGAGCGACGTCAAGCTGACCGTCCAGAGTGCTTCCGGTCTGGACGACCCTCGCCCCGGTCATGGAGATACGTCGGTGGGGAAGGGTGCGAGTGCGGTCTTCGACGGCCATCCGTCAACGATCTGGAGTTCTCAGAGCTATAGCAGCGCCGACTTCGGCAACTATGAGAAGGGCTTGGGCGTCCTGCTCGACATGGGTAAGTCCGTCAAGGTCAGCCGGGTCAAGGTCGTGCTGGCAGGCCGGGGTGGCGCCACCTTGGAGCTGCGGCTCGGCGATGGCCGGACCCCCGGCTCGCTGCGCATCGCCGACAAACGGACCGACGCCTCCGGGACCGTCGAGCTGCGTAACGACAAGGAAACTGCCGGCCAGTACGTCCTCCTGTGGTTCGACACACCGGCTCCTGCGGGTTTCAAGGCACAAATCCGCGATGTCACGGTCTATGGTCAGGCCAGCTAAAATAATCAGTTCCATGAACGGGTATCGTGCCGTTCATCAATGTCTCCAGTCAGTCCCCCCTGAGCGCATCTCCCACAGCGCTGTGAGCTGGTGAAAGTGGCGTTCGTGAGCGGTCGGAAGACCTACGTGGTTCCGGACAAGGAACTGCTCGCCCAACATGTCGCAGGTGACGAGCATGCCTTCGGCGAACTCGTGCAGCGGCATCGGGACCGAATGTGGGCGGTCGCCATGCGCACACTCGGCGACCAGGAGGAGGCCGCGGACGCGCTGCAGGATGCCTTTCTGTCGGCCTACCGGGCGGCTGGACGGTTCCGCGGCGACGCCGCCGTCACCACCTGGCTGCACCGCATCGTCGTCAACGCCTGCCTGGATCGGCTACGCCGCCGTACGCTCCGGCCGGTCATGTCGATGGGGGACGACGCCACGTTCGACGCCATCGCGCCCAAGGGCGCCGATCCCACCAGCGCCCACGAGACCGCCTTGGACGTGTCCGCGGCGCTTCAGCAGATCCCCTATGAGCAGCGGGCAGCGCTGATACTGGTGGACATGATGGGCTACTCGGTGGACGACGCGGCCAAGGTCCTCGAGGTCCCCTCAGGCACGATCAAGAGCCGTTGTGCACGTGGCCGGGCACGTCTTGTGCCACTTCTCGGTCATCTTCGGAACCGGCGGGACGGCGAGAACGTCGGAACGGAGAAAGGAGGTGGCACTACCCAGTGAAGACTGCACACCTTGACTACGAGACCCTGGCGGATCTGGCCGAGGGTCTGCTCGACGATGAGCAGGCCGCCTCCGCCAACGACCACCTGGTGGACTGCACTGAATGCCTGGACCGATCGGCCGACCTTGCCGACGTGTCCCAGTTGCTCGCTGACGCACCCGTGCCGCCACTACCCATAGAACTGGCGGAGCGAATCGACGCCGCGATCGCGGCCGAAGCATCACGTTCGCCGACCGCCGTAAGCGGGCGGCCACGCCGGCGGCGGAATCTGCAACTACTGTCCGCGGCGGCGGCCGCGTTGGTCGCGGTCGGCGGCGGTGCTCTGGTCGGCAGGGAACTGCTGCATTCGTCCATGTCGCCGGACTACACCAAGTCTCAGGCAGCGCAGAACCCCGAGGACTCCTCCGCAGACAGGGCGGCTTCGTCGGCACCGCAAAAGTTCGCGGCGGGGCAGCGGGCTCCGGCCTCGGGCAGCTACCGGCTCATCGCCAGTGGCACCGACTACAAGGGCGCCACGCTGAGCAGCCAGGTCGGCACGGTGCTCAAGTCCACGGGCAGCCCCACCGCTGTGTCGGCTGTGGGGCTGGAAGAGTGTGTGGTGCAGATCGCCAAGGGCGAGGATCCGGTCCTGGTGGACCGCGCACGCTACAACGGTCAGGACGCCATGGTGATCGTGCTGCGCGGCAACGGTCCCCACGTGCTGGACGTGTGGGTCGTGGGGCCGAAGTGCTCGACAACGACCCCCGACGTCATCACGCACACCCAGGCCGCCGACAACTAGGACGCGCGGGCAGGACAGGTTCTCAGGCCTGCGAAACGGGGGCGTTCCAGCCGGGACGCCCCCGTTTTCCTATCCTGAGAAGGCTGGTTGGCACGGCCGGGAATCCCAGGCCCCTAGGATCGGTTGACCCAGATTGCGGGGATGGTTTCCCCATCCGAGGCCGATCAGCAGAAGCACCGTGAGCGAGCCGAAGGCGCGCTGCGATGGCTGGCTGAAGAGCGCGGAACGAGCGACGTGGGAAACCGGCGTCTCAAGGCGCGCCGTAGGTAAGCGAACAGGAGAGACAGTGAGCGACGACGTCCGGAACGTGATCATCATCGGGTCTGGCCCCGCGGGCTATACCGCGGCGGTCTACGCGGCCCGTGGTGACCTGAAGCCGCTGGTATTCGAGGGTTCGGTGACCGCAGGCGGTGCGTTGATGAACACCACCGAAGTCGAGAACTTCCCCGGTTTCCCCGACGGGATCTTGGGCCCCGAGCTGATGGACAACATGCGCAAGCAGGCGGAGCGTTTTGGCGCCGAGCTCATCAGCGACGACGTCACCGAGGTCGATCTCACTGTCGACCCCAAGATCGTCAAGGTCGGGGAGGACGTTTTCCGGGCCAAGACCGTCATCGTCGCGACCGGTTCCAGCTACCGCGAACTCGGTCTGGAGAACGAGAAGCGGCTCTCTGGCCGCGGTGTCTCCTGGTGCGCCACCTGCGACGCCTTCTTCTTCCGTGACCAGGACGTCGCCGTGGTCGGCGGGGGCGACACCGCCGTGGAGGAGGCAATGTTCCTCAGCCGGTTCGCCAGGTCGGTGACCATCGTGCACCGCCGTGACCAGCTGCGCGCCACGAAGATCATGCAGGACCGCGCGTTCGCCAACGACAAGATCAAGTTTGCCTGGAACAGCGAGGTCGCCGAGATCCTCGGCGACGACAAGCTGACCGGCGTACGACTCAGCGACACACAGACCGGCGAGGAGCGCACCCTCGAGGTGACCGGGCTGTTCGTCGCCATCGGCCATGACCCGCGCAGCGAACTGTTCCGCGGCCAGCTCGACATCGACGAGAACGGCTACCTCATCGTCGAGGCTCCGACCACCAAGACCAAGATCGACGGTGTGTTCGCCTGTGGGGACGTGGTGGATCACATCTATCGCCAGGCCGTCACCGCCGCCGGCACCGGCAGCTCTGCCGCCCTCGACGCAGAGCACTGGCTACAGGACACCGGTGCCGCGAAGCTCATCCACCACCAGGTCTGATGACCCTCTCACTGAAGGAGAATCCCTTGGGCGCGCTCAAGACCGTGACCGACGCCGACTTCGAGATCGAAGTCCTGAAGAGCGACAAGCCCGTGCTCGTCGACTTCTGGGCCGAGTGGTGCGGGCCGTGCCGGATGGTCGCTCCGATCCTCGAGGAGATCGCCCGTGACCACGGCGACAAGATCGAGATCGTCAAGCTGAACATCGACGAGAACCCGAACGTGCCGCGTGACTACGACATCATGCAGATCCCCACGATGAACATCTACAAGGACGGCGAAGTGGTCAAGCAGATCATGGGCGCCAAGCCCAAGGCCGCCATGCTCCGCGAACTCGCCGACTACCTGTAGCGCGAAGCCAGCGTCTCCCGCGCTGTTCCGTACGGCCCCGTACCTCTGTGGTGCGGGGCCGTCGTGCTTCCACCCCAACCGCGTCCGGCGCTCAGATGCACTCAGACGGGACGGAGGGCGCCTTCCGGTGGCGTGGGAGCAAGGAGCCGTTCCAGGGCCACCTGGACGTCCTCACGCCAGGACAGGGCGGACTTGAGCTCGAGCCGGAGCCGCTCAGACAGGACGGAGGGCGCCTTCGGGTGACATGGAGCCGAGGAGGCGTTCCAGGGCCACCTCGACGTCCTCACGCCAGGACAGGGCCGTCTTGAGCTCGAGCCGGAGCCGCGGGAAGCGATGATGTGGCCGCACGGTCTTGAAACCGACCGACAGCAGGTAGTCGGCGGGCACCAGACAACTGCCCTCTTCCCCCTTGAGGTCGCCGAAGGCCTCGATCGCCTTGACACCCCGGCGGGTGAGGTCCTTGGCCACGCCCTGGACCAGCATCCGGGCGAGTCCGCCGCCGGTGAACTCGGGCAACACGTGAGCGGTCATCAGGAGTACGGCGTCGGCGCTCACCGGACTGGTCGGGAAGGCCACCGAGCGCGGCACATAGAGCGGCGGCGCGTACAGCACGAAACCGGCCGGAACCCCGTCGACATAGACGATCTTGCCGCAGCTGCCCCACTCCAGAAGCGTGGAGGAGATCCACGCCTCCTTCTCGAGCGCGGGATCCCCGACCTCCTCAGCGCGCCCCCGGCTGACCGGGTCGAGTTCCCAGAAGACGCAGCGACGGCAGCGACGAGGGAGGTCGTCGAGATTGTCCAGCGTGACGTTGACAAGACGACGCGACACCAGGCGGCACCCTTCTGGAAGCGTCCATTTCGAGAATCCCGGCAACCGACCGGGGACATCCGCCATCGTAACGGTCAGGGCCCCTGCGCTCATGTGTGCCTCGGCCCCGTCTGCGGCGGCCTGGTCAGTCTGCCACGCAGGGCCGTGTCGTACTCTGCAAATCCGTCGCCACCCGGGAGGTCGCCCCGTGAAAGCCCACCGCACCGACGCTTACACCGACCGATACGCCGCGCGCGCAGCGGGCATGGTGGCCTCGGAGATCCGGGCGCTCTTCGCGGTGGCGTCGCGGCCCGAGGTGGTCTCGCTCGCCGGTGGAATGCCGTATGTCTCCGCGCTCCCCCTCGACCTCATCGGCGATCTGACCGCCCGGCTGGTGGCCGAGCGCGGCGCGGAGGTCCTGCAGTACGGCTCGGCGCAGGGCGACCCCGGGCTGCGCGAACGGATCTGCGACGTGATGGCACTGGAGGGCATACAGGCGAGCGCCGACGACATCGTGGTGACCGTGGGCTCGCAGCAGGCGCTCGATCTCATCACCCGGATCTTCGTGGATCCCGGTGACGTCGTCATCGCCGAGGCGCCCTCGTACGTGGGGGCGTTGGGGACCTTCGCCTCCTTCCAGGCCAAGGTCGTGCAGGTCCCCCTGGACTCCGAGGGACTCATTCCCGAGGCCTTGCGGGAGACCCTGGAGCGGCTGCGGCTGGCCGGCCGGCGTACCAAGTTCCTCTACACCGTGCCCACCTTCCAGAACCCGGCCGGTGTGACGCTCACCGCGGCTCGCAGACGGGAGATCCTCGAGATCTGCGAGACGTACGACCTGCTCGTCATCGAGGACAACCCGTACGGACTGCTGGGCTTCGACGGGGAGCCGCTCCTGGCGCTGCGCGCCGACGACCCGGACCGGGTCATCTATCTCGGCTCGTTCTCCAAGACCTTCGCGCCTGGCTTCCGGGTGGGTTGGGCACTCGCCCCGCACGCGATCCGGGCCAAGCTCGTGCTCGCCGCCGAGTCGGCGATCCTGTCCCACTCCGCTTTCAGCCAGCTGGCCGTGCGGGAGTATCTGGCGACCCAGCCATGGCGGGAGCAGATCAAGGACTTCCGTGAGCTGTACCGGGAACGCCGGGACACGATGCTGCGGTCGCTGGAGGCGATGATGCCCGCAGGTTCCTCGTGGACCCGGCCCGCCGGGGGATTCTTCGTGTGGCTGACGCTGCCCGAGGGCCTCGACTCCAAGGCGATGGCGCCCAGGGCGATCGCCAACCGGGTCGCGTACGTGCCTGGCACCGGCTTCTACAGCGACGGATCCGGTCAACGTCACCTGCGCCTCTCCTACTGCTATCCCGATCCTGAGCGCATCCATGAGGGCGTCCGCCGGCTCGCCTCCGTCATCGAGCAGGAGACCCTGCTCCATAAGACTTTCTCTGAGTGACCATGAGCGAGCCGGAGGAGCGCCGACGTGGGCTGGACTGAGGAGCGCGCGGAGTCGCGAGGGCGCGGCGGTGCCTGGACTGAGGAGCGAAGGAGTGAGGAACGAGCTCCTGAGCGACGAGGGAAGGCGCTGCCTCACAGCGCCCGAGCCGGCGAGCGGAGCGAGCTCATGAACACATGCACCTACGCCGGTTGCACGGGCACCGTCGAGGACGGCTACTGCGATCTGTGCGGCATGGCACCCCCGGAAGGGGCGGCCGCCTCCCGGAGCGCGGGCTCTGCCGCTACCTCGGCCACGGGCAGCATCCTGTCCGGGCGCACGACGCCCACCAACCGCAGCACGAGGACGGGTTCCGCCTCCTCGGCCCGGCGCGGGATGCTCGGCGTGGGACTGGTGGAGGTGCCGCCCGTCCCCTACCGGGACCCGGCCTCGGCCGTCCTGGACAACCCCGAGGTCGCCGAGCACAAGCGGTTCTGCAGCAGCTGTGGCGAGCCGGTCGGACGCGGACGGGGCGACCGGCCGGGCCGGACCGAGGGGTTCTGCCCCAAGTGCGGCAGCGGCTTCTCCTTCACCCCCAAGCTCAGGACGGGCGATCTGGTCGGCGGCCAGTACGAGGTGCTCGGCTGCCTCGCGCACGGCGGGCTCGGCTGGATCTACCTGGCCCGCGACCGCAACGTCAGCGATCGCTGGGTGGTCCTGAAAGGTTTGCTCGACACCGGCGACGCCGAGGCACTGGCCGCCGCGGCGGCCGAGCGCTCGTTCCTCGCCGAGGTCGAACACCCCAACATCGTCAAGATCTACAACTTCGTCCAACATCCGGAGCCCAAGACGGGGGTGCTGGTCGGCTATATCGTCATGGAGTACGTCGGCGGCCAGTCCCTCAAGGACGTCCTGCTGCAGCGGCGCGACCAGGGCGGCGCCGACACCTCACTGCCCGTCGGCCAGGTCATCGCCTACGCACTCGAGGTGCTGCGGGCGCTGGGCTATCTGCACGGGCTGGGCCTGATCTACTGCGACTTCAAGCCGGACAACGCCATCCAGTCGGAGGAGCAGCTCAAACTCCTCGACCTGGGCGGAGTCCGCCGGGCCACCGACGTCGACAGCCCGATCTACGGGACGGTCGGCTACCAGGCGCCCGAGATCGCGACCCTCGGCCCGTCGATCAGCTCGGACCTCTATACCGTCGGCCGCACGCTCGCCGTGATGAGTTTCCCGTTCAAGGGCTACAGCAGTGCCTACGCCACCTCGCTGCCCGACCGCGCGGAAGTGCCGTTGCTCAGCCGGTACGAGTCGTACGACCGGCTGCTACGCCGCGCGACCCATCCGAACCCGATCGAGCGGTTCCAGGACGCCGCCGAGATGGCCGAACAGCTCACCGGAGTGCTGCGGGAGGTGCTGTCCGCCGAGGACGGCAAGCCCCGCCCGGCGCCGTCGACCATGTTCGGACCGGAGCGCTACACGGCCGGCGCCGAGATCACCGCGCTCAACGGTGACACCGGCCCGGCGCTGGGATCGCTCGTCCCCGCCACCGCCACGGCCGCGTTGCCGGTCCCGCTGGTGTACGGGTCGGATCCGGCGGCCGGCTTTCTGGCGGGGCTCACCATCCGGGAGCCCGACGCCCTGGCCACCGCACTGGTGGCCGCACCGGTGACGTCCCCCGAAGTCGGCTTCATGTTGGCGCGGGTCAGGATCGAACTCGGTGGTTTCCGCGAGGCCGAAGAGCTGCTCGACGAGATCGAGGCCCAGTTCCCCGGAGACTGGCGGGTCGACTGGTATCGCGGGCTGGCCGCACTGGCCGGCGGACGCTTCGACCTGGCCCAGCGGCTCTTCGACGGCCTCTACACCTGGATGCCGGGCGAGGCCGCGCCGAAACTTGCCCTGGCGTTCAGCCAGGAACTCGCCGGCGGCCGAGGCCCGTCGCCCGCTGGGGGCCGATCCCCAGTGCCCCACGAGAACGCGCCCGCCCGGCTGTACGAAGCGGTCTGGCGCACTGATCACGGTTATGTCAGCGCGGCCTTCGGGCTGGCCCGGGTACGGCTGGCGACAGGCGACCGGGCTGGTGCGGTGGCGGCCTTGGACGCCGTTCCGGAGATCTCCAGCCAGTATGTCGCCGCCCAGGTGGCGGCGGTCGCGGCGGCCGTCCGCGGCCGGGATCCCGGCGAACTCACCGAGTCGGAGCTCATCGCCGCCGGGAACCGGCTGGCCGAGCTCAAGCTCGAGGGTGCTCGGGGAGAGGAGCTCACCGCGGAGGTGGTAGGGGCGGCGCTCGACTGGGTGCTGGCCGGGCACGCCCCCACTGGGGGGACGACCCTCCTGGGCGCCCGGCTGACCGAGGCCGGGCTCCGCCGCAAACTTGAGCGGACCTACCGTGAACTAGCCCGTCTCGCTCAGGGCTCTGATGACCGGCATACGCTGGTGATCAGGGCCAATACCATCCGGCCGAGGACCCTGTTCTAATGGACGATCCAGCCCTGGGCGACGCTCAGGAACCAGCGACATTGTGCCCCGTCTGCCACGCCCCAGTGTTCACCGGGAACAATTTCTGCGAGGCCTGCGGGCATCGCATCTCCGAAGAGGCACCCGCCGCCCAGGTTCCGGCCGGGGGGAGGAACACCGCGGAGATCCCGATCGTGGAACCCCCCGGGGCCGGTGACTGCACCGGGTGCGGCGCCGGCACGATCGATGTGGACGGCTACTGCGAGCGGTGCGGGCTACGGCAGCCCAGCGGCCGCGACCATGTGGAATTCGAGCTGGCCGCCCCCGATGGGGGTGTGATCGCCGCCGGGGTGAGCGACAAGGGCCTGAGGCACAGTAAGAACGAGGACGCGATGGCGCTGGCCGCGACCTCGGACGGGGTCGCGGCGGTCGTCTGCGACGGGGTGTCCTCCTCCCCCCGGCCCGAGGACGCGTCGCGGGCCGCCGCGGACACCGGAGTCGCCGTCCTGCTGAAAGAGCTGGAGGCCGGCGCCGACGCCGAGACCGCCACCCGGACTGCGGTGCTCCGGGCCGCACAGGCGGTGGCCGCACTGGCGGCGTCGGAACACGACGCCCCCGCTTGCACCTACGTTTCGGCCCTGACCGGAGCCGAGTCGATCACTGTGGGGTGGGTGGGTGACAGCCGCGCCTACTGGCTCCCAGCCCCTCCCCCCGACACGTCCACCAACACCCGGGTAGACGACAGCCACGCCCACTGGCTCCCAGCCTCCGGTGACGGAGCCCGGCTCACGGACGACGACTCGTGGGCCGAACAGATGGTCGCGCTCGGTGCGTTGAGTGAGGCCGAGGCACAGGCACACCAGAACGCCCACGTGCTCGTCGGCTGGCTGGGCGCGGACGCGACCGCGGTCGAGGCCCATGTCCGGATCTTCACCCCCGAAGGCTCCGGCGTGGTCGTCGTCTGCAGCGACGGACTCTGGAACTACCTGCCCGATGCCTCCGCGATCGCCGGTGCGCTGGCCGAAGCGCTTCCCAACCCACCCAGCGGCGTGGGCGAGGCCGCCACCGGCCCCGATGCCGGTGACCGCGTCCAGGAGACGGGTGGGAAGCCAACGGGTGGGAGGCCAACGGGTGGGAGGCCAACGGGTGGGAGGCCAATAGGCATGGCCGCCGCTGAACCGCTGGCCGCCGCCCGGTCGCTGCTACGCATCGCACTCGATTCCGGCGGGCGCGACAACATCACCGTGGTGGTGATCCCGTTCTCCCCTGCGGACCCCACAGGTCCGGTGGAACCCCCCGCACAACCGATCACGGAGCCTGCCGAATGAGCGAACCCGACTTCTCCATCAAGGTCGACCAGAACCGCTACCTCCCCGAGGGCGGTCGGGAGGTGAACGCGATCGTGACGGTCGAGGCCACCGGCGCACCCCTGGCCGGAGCCGCCCGCTCCACCGCCGCGGCCGTGGTCATCATCATCGACACCTCCGGGTCGATGACGACGCCGGGCAACAAGCTGGCCGCTGCCAGGAAGGCCGCCCAAGCCGCCGTGGACAGCCTCCGTGACGGCGTCGACTTCGCCGTGGTCTCCGGCTCCAGCTGGGCAAAGATGATCTATCCGGCCGGCGAGCAGCTGGTCGCGGCCGACACCCAGACCAGGAACCAGGCGAAGACCGCGATCGGCAAGCTGAGCGCCGCCGGTGGCACCGCGATCGGGTCCTGGCTGCGGCTGGCCGACCGGCTGTTCTCCCGCGTGGCGGCCACCCACCCGGCCGGCATCCGGCATGCCATCCTGCTGACCGACGGCAAGAACCAGCACGAGACCGCTGAAGAACTGGACGCGTCGCTGGCCGTGTGCACCGGCCACTTCGTATGCGACTGCCGTGGCGTCGGCACCGACTGGGAGGTCGCCGAGCTGCGGAAGGTGTCCTCGGCGCTGCTGGGCAGCGTCGACATCGTGGCCAAGCCGCAAGATCTGGAAGCCGACTTCCGGGCCATGACCCAGTCCGCCATGGGCAAGGCGATCGCCGATGTGGCGCTGCGGGTGTGGACCCCGCAGAACGCGAAGCTGCGCTTCGTCAAGCAGGTGCTGCCCACCCTGGCGGATCTGACCGCGAAGCGGACCGAAGCCGGTCCCCAGGCCGGTGACTACCCGACCGGCGCCTGGGGCGAGGAGAGCCGCGACTATCACGTCTGCGTCGAGGTCCCGGTCGGTGAGGTGGGCCGGGAGATGCGAGCCGGCTGGGTCAAGCTGGTGCTGCCCGGGACCACCCGTGAACAGGACCGGGTGCTGGCCACTGGCAACATCCTGGCCGAGTGGACCGACGATGAGGTGCTGTCCACCCGGATCAACCCCCGCGTCGCCCACTACACCGGCCAGGCCGAGCTCGCCGATGCCATCCAGGAGGGCCTGCAGGCCCGCAAGGACGGCGACCTGGACACCGCGACGGCCCGGCTCGGCCGGGCGGTCGTGCTGGCCGGCGAGTCGGGCAACGAGGCGATCGCCTCGCTGCTCGGCAAGGTCGTGGACGTCATCGACCCGGCGACCGGCACCGTACGGCTGAAGAAAAATGTCGACAAGGCCGACGAGATGTCCCTGGACACCCGGTCGTCCAAGACCGTACGCACCCGGGTAGCCCCCGGGGAGTCGGCCTCCCACGCCCCCCGCACTCCACAGGTCGAGGGCTGAGCATGGCGACCTGTCCCGCAGGGCACTCCTCTGCCGACGACGAATACTGCGACGTCTGTGGTATTCGCATGGCCGGGGCACCGGCGCCGGCGCGGCCTGGACCGGACGCGGGGTCGGCCCCCCAGGTCCCCCCACCCGCCATCGGCGGCGAGGGCGATGAACCCTGCCCGGACTGCGCCACACCCCGCAGCGGCCGTTTCTGCGAGGAGTGCGGCTACGACTTCTCCACCGGCGGCGGCATCCCGTCTCGTCCGTCCCCCACTCCCGCCGTGATCACGCAATCGATCGACGAACGATCGCCTGATCACGGAGTGGGTGGGGCTTCTGCGGAGACCTCCGCCGGGACGGGAACCGGAACCGGGACGGGAGCGGCGACCGAGACTGGGAGTGGGGTTGGGGGGTGGACCGCCGTGGTCAGCGCCGACCGGGCCTACTACGACGCGGTACGCGCTCAGGACGGCCCCGACGTGACCGCCCTCACCTTCCCCCCGTACTGCCCGGAGCGGCGGGTGCCGCTGACGGGGCAGCAGATCCGCATCGGACGGCGCAGCGTGTCCCAGGGCACGGTGCCAGAGATCGACCTGAGCGGGCCGCCGGAGGATCCAGGCGTCTCCCACACCCACGCGGTGCTGCTCGCGCGGCCCGACGGCGGCTGGACACTGGTCGACCCGGGCTCCACCAACGGCACCACCGTCAACGAGGAGACCGATCCCATCGCCGTCAACACCGAACTCCCGTTGCAGGACGGCGATCGGATCCACGTCGGCGCCTGGACCACCATCACGGTGCGGAGACTGCCATGACCATGTCGACGGCTCGTTCATCGCACCCGGCAACGACCCCGGGAAGCACTCTCCAGATACCGGACTCCACGCTGAGAAGGCTGGCCGGTCCGCTGCGGCTGCGGACCATGCCGGGGCGCATCCGCGCGGCGGCGCTGGCCGCCGTGCTCGCCGTCGCGGCACTGTTCGCGGTCACCAGCTCGGTCGTCGGTGACGCGCGCGACGGCCTGCAGGTCATCGGGCACGGCGCGGGCCCGCAGGTGGTCGCCACCGGCGACCTGTACTTCGCACTCAGCGACATGGACGCCCAGTTGGCCAACGTACTGCTGATCGGTAAGGAACAGGATCTGGGCGTCGGCCGGGCCCAGGCGCTGAACGTCTACCAGCAGCGCCGCGCGCAAGCCGACAAGGCCGTGCTGCAAGCCTCCGACCTGGCCGGAAAGGACCCGGCCGGGCAGCGTACGGTGCAGGCCGTGCTCGACGGGCTGGGTCAGTACGAGCGGCTCGCCTCCCAGGCCCTACTGCTCGACGGCCAGGCCGGCCATGCCGCCGGACCGCCCCCGCAGCAGGTCATCGATCTGCACCGCCAGGCGACGGATCTGATGAAACTGGATCTGCTGCCGAAGGCGTACAACCTGACTCTCGACAGCGGGACGATCGTGCGGCGCACCTACGAGTCGAAACACTCCTCGGTGCAGGACGGCCGGGTGTGGGTGGTCAGCACCGGCCTGCTCGTGATCGTGGCGCTGCTGAGCCTGCAGATGTTCCTCAGCCGACGGTTCCGGCGGTTGATCAACCCGGCACTGGCACTGGCCACGCTGGGCACCCTGGTGCTCATCGTGGTGAGCGTCGGGCTACTCTCCGCGGAAGCGAGCCACCTGCAGAAGGCCAAGAAGGACGGGTTCGACTCGATCCTCGCGCTGTCCCGGGCACGGGCGATCAGCAACAGCCTCAACGCCGACGAGAGCCGTTATCTGCTCGATCCCGGCCGGGCCGACACCTACGAACAGGTGTACCTCGACAAGTCCCAATCGATCCTCTACGTCCCGGCCGGCAACCTCGACAAGTACTACACCGGGGTGGACGCGGGCCTGACCACCTACAACGCGGGCTCCTACAAGGTGCCCTTCCTGGGCTTCTATGGGGAAGAGGCGCGGCACATCACCGTCGATCGCCAGGGAGGGGCCGTCAGCACACTGCTCACGACCTACCAGAAGTTCCAGCAGGACGATCGCCGACTGCGGCAGCTGGTCGGTTCCAGCAAACCGCGCGACGCGATCGAGGTCCGGATGGGGCGCACCGCGGGCTCCTCCATCCATGACTTCGATGACTACGACCGGGCACTCGTCTCCCTCATCGGCATTCACCGGAACACCTTCGACGCGGCCATCCGTGACGGTGACGGTGCGCTGAACGGGTGGAACTGGCTGCTGCCGGGCGCGGCCGTCGTCATCGCCGCGCTCGTCCTGGTTGGGGTCCGTCCGCGCCTGTCGGAATTCCGTTGAGGGAGCGAATGATGCGAGCACGCTGGGCGTCCGCGATGGTGCTGGCCCTGTCCCTGACCGCCTGTGGGGTCGGTGGTGGATCGTCGTCGATCGCCGCCAAGGACACGTTGGTGATCGGCGTCAAAGCGGACCAGCCGGGGCTGGGGCTGAAGAAGTCCGACGGCACGTTCGAGGGCTTCGACGTGGATGTCGCGAAGTACGTCGCCAAGAAGCTCGGAGCGAAGAACGTCACCTTCAAGGCGATCACGTCGGCCCAGCGAGAGACGTTCCTGCAACAGGGCACGGTCGATCTGGTGTTCGCCACCTACTCGATCACGCCGGAGCGCAAGACCAAGGTCATCTTTGGGGGGCCGTACTATGTCGCCCACCAGGACACCCTGGTACGCGGGAGCGACACCACGATCAAGAACGTGCACGACCTCAAGAGCCGGAAGCTCTGTCAGGTGGCCGGCTCAAACTCCTGGAAACGCGTCACCGAGGAGAAGAAGATCGCGGCCGGTCTGGTCCCGGCCGCGTCGTACAGCGCATGTGTCGGTGACCTCATCTCCGGCACCGTGGACGCCGTCTCCACGGACGACCTGATCCTGGCCGGGTTCGCCGCCCAGAAGGGTCAGGCCGTCAAGCTCGTCAACGCGCCGATCTCGGATGAGAAGTACGGCATCGGCATCAAGCAAGGTGATCTGAAGGGCTGCGAGGAGATCAACAAGGCCGTCACCGACCTGTTTCTGGACGGCACCGCCAAGACCCTTCTCGACAAATGGTTCGGCCCGTCCGGTCTCAAGGTCACCACCACCGTCCCCCAGTTCGAAGGCTGCGGCTGAACCACGATCTCCAGCGGGAGCGAGTGATTCCTGCACCGCTGCACCGCGGCACCGCGACCCGGGGTTCGGCACGGCAGTTCGGCACGGCCTATGGCGCAGACGTCTCCACCGCCGGTTTCGCGCGGACGCCGCGCGATTTCATCGCGTGCTGGACCAAGCTGATCAGAACGTCCTTGCACGACTCCCGTTGCCGCACGTCACAGAGCATCACCGGGACGTGCGGGCCCAGGTTCAGCGCCAGCTCGACCTCGGCGAGGTCGTACTTCGGAGCGTTCTCGAAGCAGTTCACCGCGACGATGAACGGTGTGCCCCGCCGTTCGAAGTAGTCCACCGAGGGAAAGCAGTCGGCCAGCCTCCGGGTGTCGGCCAGCACAACCGCACCGAGCGCGCCGATGGCCACCTCATCCCACATGAACCAGAACCGTTCCTGCCCGGGGGTACCGAACAGGTAGAGCATGAACTCGTCCCGGATGGTGATCCGGCCGAAGTCCATCGCCACCGTGGTCGTCTTCTTCGTCTCCACGCCGGACAGGTCGTCGACACCTGTGCTCTGATCGGTGATGATCTCCTCGGTCCGAAGCGGTCGGGTCTCGGAGACCGCACCCACCATGGTGGTCTTGCCGGCGCCGAAGCCACCCGCAATCAAGATCTTGATGGCGGTCGGCAGCTTGCGGCGTTCGACCTCGCGCCTAGAGCGCCCGTAGTCCATTGATCACCGCCTCATAGAGCCTGTGGTCCTGCATGTCGAACTCAGGTTCGGGTTCTTGCACCATGACGAATCCTCTGTCAAGCAGGTCGCCGAGCAGGACTCGGACGGTGCCGGCCGGCAGGTCCAGATATCCGGTGATCTCCGCCACCGACATCAGGTTCTGGCAGAGCCGGATGATGGCGATGTGCTCGGGACCGAGACCGATCTCGCCTGTGGGTGCCGGGCCGGTCGCCACGACAAGGGAGATGAGGTCGAAGTCACCGCGAATCGGCTGCATGCGGCCGCTCGTGACGACGTAGGGCCGCACGACCGGCCCCGCTTGCTCGTCGAGCCACCGTTCGTCGGACGACGTCATACCGACCCGGCCGTCCGCTGCGGGGAGCTGAGATGGTGACCGACCTGAGTGACCAGCATGGCCATCTCGTAGGCGACCAGGCCGACATCCGCGTCGTCGGCGGTCAGCACCGCCAGGCAGGCACCCTTACCGGCGACGGTCACCAGCAGGAATGCCGACTGCATCTCGATGATGCTCTGGCGTACGGTGCCACCGCCGAAGCGCTCACCGGCACCCCTGGCGAGGCTCTGTATCCCGGCCGCTACGGCGGACAGGTGTTCGGCGTCGTCCTGGCTGATGTCGTGGGAGGCGGCCATGAGCAGTCCGTCCGCCGAGAGGACGACCGCGTGCTGTGCTTCGTTTACCCGCCCGACCAGGTCGTCCAGCAACCAGGCCAGGTCGACGGATGGACCTGTCTTCTGCACCACTCGTTGTCCCTTTTCTATCCTTTTCAGCTTCAGCCGGCTGGATCTGCGAGGTCGGGTGTGGGCCCCCGATCAGAGGGCCCGAGAGAAGCAGGGGGTGGCTGCGGGGGGTCGTCGTCCCGGCCGAGCGCTCCCTCGGCGGCGTTCCTGCCGCGTTGGGTGCCCTTCTGGAAGGCTCCGACCATCTTTCGGATCTCTTCGGGCGATCGCCCGGGGTCGACGTTCTCCTCGCCCTCCTCCGCCACGGCCGACGTGGGTCCGTCGGTACGCAACGGTGGGGCCAGGCTCGCCTGAGGTACCCGGAACGGCAAACCCGATGGGGTGTGCGACATCTCCGGCACGGGCGGGGTCTCCGGCTCCACGCCTTCCTCCGACCTGGATATTGATGGGGATCCCGCGCCGTTGACCGGAGCCGGGGTGCCTTGCTCAGAGATGACGGTGAACGCGGATGGACCCGCCGGCTCCGGTGACAGAGTGCGTACGGCCTGGGGCTGGGACCGCGCGGCCTCGTCCGCGACGCCAACGGCGACCGGCATCGGCGCGGCGTAGTCGGCGGCGTTCTCGTCCTCGATCACCAGCTCGCGTGGGACCAGAACCACCGCTGTCGTACCGCCGTAGGGGGAGCGCTTGAGCGACACCCGGACGCCGTACCGCTCGGCCAGCCGCCCGACCACGTACAGGCCAAGCTGCACGGAACTCGACAGGTTGAACTCGGGTGGGTCGGCGATCCGCTCGTTGATGCCGGCCAGGTTCTCGTCGGTCATGCCCAGACCGCGGTCCTCGACCTCGATGGCGTAGCCGCCTGCGGCCATGTGACCGCTGATCTGGACCACGGTGTACGGGGGCGAGAACGAGACCGCGTTCTCGATCAGCTCGGCCAGCAGGTGGGTGATGTCACCGACGGCCCGTCCGTTCAGTGCGACGGGGCCGATCGGCATGACGGTGACCCGGGTGTAGTCCTCGATCTCGGCCACTGCCGCGCGGACCACGTCGACCATCGCGACCGAGCGGCGCCAGCCACGGGCCGGGGTCGACCCGGACAGGACGATGAGATTCTCCGCGTTGCGCCGCATGCGGGTGGCCAGGTGGTCGACCCGGAAGAGGTCCTCGAGCTCCTGGGTCTCGATCTCCCGCCGCTCCATGGTGTCGAGCAGGGTGAGCTGCCGGTGGACCAACGCCTGGGAGCGGCGGGCCAGGCTCAGGAGGATGTCGCGGATGCCGCGCCGCAGTTCGGCCTGCTCGACCGCAGTCCGGATGGCGGTCTCCTGGACCGCGTTGAACGCACGCCCCACCTGGCCGATGGCGTCTGAGCCGAAGGACAGCGACGGCGCCTCGGCGGCCACGTCCACCTCTTCACCGTGCCCGAGGCGCTCGACCACACTGGGCAGCCGTTTCTCGGCGAGCTCCCAGGCGGCGACCCGCAGTTTCTCCAGCTGCTGCACGAGGGCCCGGGCCGTGGTGATGGACAAGACGACCGAGGAGACGACGGCGATGAGACCGAGGCCGGCGGCCAGCACCACGCGGAGGATGACACCGATGGCGACCGGCTTGGCCCGCTCCACCACTCCGTCACCGCCCGTCAGAACCACCTTCTCCAGACCGGTCAGGACCGGGCCCATCACGGACTCCCACTCCTGGGCGCCAACGGGCAGGGGCGGGGTGACCTTCGCCCGCTTCTCCTGGAACTGGATCATGCGGTCTTCCATGGCGTGGAAGCGGGTGAAGTCCGCGCCGCTGACCAACTGTTCGTAACGGGCGCGATCGGCGTCGGGCAACTCGGCCACCGCCTCGGCGTGGAGGAGTCGCTGGGCACCCGCGAGTTCGACGAACTGGGCATGCTCACCACTGGTGAACCGGCCCGCCGCCAGTACACTCGCGAGCAGGGCGTCCTCCCTCGAGAGGATCTCCTTGGCCCGGGTCAGGGCGATCAGGGTACGACTGTCCTTGGCGATGTCCTGGTTGTCCACGCTCGCGCTCGAGCCGTAGATCCGGAAGACGGAGTCGATGATGTCGTTGAACGGAGTCGCGGCGACGGTGCGATCCACCCGCCGTGCATCGACCTGTGCGCGGCCCGAGGCGAGGCCGTCCAGTTGCTTGAACGTCTCCTTGATGCGCTTCATCTCGGCCGCGCCTGCCGCCATCGATACCTCGGAGCTGCCGGCCAGCTTCAGGAAGTTGGCCTTGGCCTCATCAGTGCGCCCCCTCTGCGCATCCAGCGCCGCCCGCCGCTGAGGAGTCGGTGTGCTCAAACTGATCAGTGAAAGCCGGCGTTCCTGCTGCAGGTTGGTGACCAAGGTGTTGCCCGGCCGACCGGTCTTGGCGTCGAGCGTGCTCAGCCAGACCAGGTTCAGGCCCTCCCGTAGCGTCACCCATGCAGCGAACGCCCACAGTGCAGCAAGCGACAGGAGCAGAGCGGTGATCTTCGTCCGCAGACGGGCGTTGCGGAAGCGCATTACAACCGACCCAACAATATGTAGTGAGACTCGCAACCTGTCCGAAGGTGAATTAAGGGTTGCGAAGTACCTGATGGTCTGGCACGAGGAACGGCAATAGATCGCCACTGTTCCACGCTCGGGAGAACCTTAGCAACACGGGCATAGCCACTCAAGGTGAATCATCTACACCGGACAATTAGTCCGTTTTGTGACATTTCTATTGATATCTACCGGATTTACCGGCCAGAACCGACGATCGGACGCTGCGCCAGATGGAGCGCGGCCAGGACGGTCCCGCGAACGATCGCGGTGGGCAGGTAGAGATCCTTGTCGTGCCAGAGAGCCGGTTGATCCGTCCGATCGGCGGATCGCAGCAGAGAGGCGTGGCCACGTGCCACCGCCTCTTCGTACGCCGGGCTCGATGCGGGCCGGGTGAGCAGCAGGACCTGAAGGGCGTACGCGGTCTCCTCGGCGGTGCCTTCCCACAGACCCCAGGAACCGTCCGCACGCTGGGTGGCAAGGAGCCACCGCAGGGCACTGCGCACGGCCTCCGCGGACTCCGGACCGCCGTGGCGATCCAGCGCGAGCGCACTGGAGGCCGTCGCGTAGTAGGGGGAGACGTGCCACCTGTCCTGCCAGCTTCCATCGGCGAGCTGCCGATCGCACAACCACGCCGACACCTTGGCGATGGTCGCCGTATAGCGTGCGGCGCTGTCGGGGCGGAGGGATGAGTATTCACCGAAGGCCTCGAGCACGTGCGCGTTGGTGCTGACCGACAGGCCCTGTTCCCCGGGCCACGTACAGAAATGGGTCTCCGTCTCATACGCCCACAGCAGGTCCGGCGGGTGTGGGGCACCGAGAAGGGCGAGGGCGTACAGTGCGCCGGACGTGGTGTCGGCATCCGCCGGCAGTCCGGCGGCCGCAGATGCTCCGAGCGGACCGAGCTGGGTCGTCAGGCTCAGCACCAGCTCCGGGGGAACGGAGACGGGGATGCCCGCGCGAATCAGCCCGCTCAGGACCCAGGCCCGTTCGAACACGGTGATGGGGAGGCCGCAGGGCACCGGCCCGCCGTGCCGGGCGACGACCGTCTCGAGGTGCCAGCGCGCCGGATTGCTGGGGTCGGATGGTTCCCTGTCGCCGAGCCAGGCCGCGGTGGCCGCGGGAGAGGCGCCGATGGTCCCCGTTGGTTCCGTACGGATCGTACGGAGGCCGCGTGCCGCATCTCCCACGATCTCCAGGGCGTGCAGGAGCTTCTCCGGCAGGTCGGCGCCCGCCACCAGGCGTTCCCGGATCAGCGTGAGGACGGCACCGTCCATGTCGGCCGAAGGCTTCAGGCGTTCACCCTCCTGCCACTCGCCGGGCATGGAGTCGAGGTGCTCGTTGATCAGAGCGATGAGGTACGGCGATATCAGCTCTACTGCTGGCATATCGGGAAAGGTGAGCTCGGCGCCGCCGTTCAGCCAGCGGAAGAGGAGGCGCAGTCCCCGGTCCGCCGCCGACCTCAGCCTCGGGTCCGGACCGTGACGGCGCAGGGCGGCGAGGATCCCCTCGGTCGCGCTCAGCGTCGGCACCAGCGCGTAGCCGATCTGCGGAGCGCCCCAACCGCCGTCTGGCCGCTGGCTCGCCAGCAGGAACTCGATCCGCTGGACATGTCCGGTCAGCCATGGAGTCAGGGTCACCAGGCGTCCGGTCTCGTACACCGAGGGGGAGACCTGACCCCAGGGCTCGGATATGAGCCCGGCGATCAACTCCTGGGCCGCTGCCGTCGTATCCAAGATGACCGCCGTCCGGTCGTCGACGGTCACAGAGCACCCCAGTAATCCGTGTTCCCGTAGAAACCGGTGCTGTAGCCGATCTGCCGCTCCAGGTAGACGACCTCTCGTGGGTGACTCTCCCGCAGGGGCTGGAGCAGTTCCTGGCAGCCGTCGACGAGCACGGCGATCCGTTCGTTCACGCCTGCCCGGTCGACGCCGAGCATCAGTCCGTTGAGGTCCCCCCAGCTCAGGTCCCGCTCGTGAGTGGCCAGATCGTTGAGCAGGCGCAGCACCTTCTGCACTTCTTCGCTGACCAGCCAGAGTTCGTCGAGTTGGTCGAGCGTGTGCGGGTCGCAGGTGAATATCCAGTGCGAGACATTGACCCAGGAGGACCCGAAGTTGTCGGCGTTGCCCAGATACTCCTCGAACGTCGGCAGCTTCGTCTCATCACCTGCGGCCCGAGCCGACTTCCAGTCCCACTCACGCGCCATGGCTGCCAGATAGCGCTCGAGTTGGTCGCGCCAGTTCGGGTGGAATGCCGCAAACGTGGGAGCGGTGGCCAGCTCATCACGGATGTCGGCGAGAAAATCGGTGAGCGGCGTACTCACGGCAGGTGCTCTGCCGTCCGCGATGGCCAGACACGCCGTCATGACGTCGTGGACCTCGTCCCGCGACTTCGCGACGTAGTCCACCACCCAGTCCGCGGCGAAGACCCAGAGAGAGGTACGGGTCGCGATCCGTAGCTGGTCCGCCGTGGCCCATGGGGAGCCGAATGCGTTGGCCAGCGCGACGGCGCTGAAGAGCCTGGGATCGAACGGACTCTCAGGGAAGAGACCCGGGTAGGCATCGGGGCATTCCTGCAGATACCTGTGACAATCCGCAGACAGCGCGCAGATCCTGCCCTGCTCGGCGGCCGCCGACAGCTCGTTGACCGCCTTGATGGATGAGTACATGGCGCCCGTTACCGTTGCCCGAGCGGCTGAAGCACGATCTTGACTCGCTGGCGGGGCGTCAGCGTGAGCCGCACCTGCGGCTCGATCGGCGACGTGGCCTGGAGTACGGGCCGGAATCGGCTGAGCAGGGTGGCCAGAACGAGTTGCGCCTCGATGGTGAAGAAGAGAGTCCCCACGCACTGGTGGGCACCGGCACCGAAGGCCAGATACGAGAATCGATGCCTCGAACCCACTCGATCCGGGGAGAATCGTTCCGGGTCGAAGACCTGCGGATCCTTCCATACCGAGTCCAGCCGATGGGTGAGATAGGGGCTGATGAGAACGGTGGCGCCACCCTTGATCAGGACACCGTCGATGACGTCGTCCGCCACCGCGGTCCGCGGAATGATCCAGCCGATGGAGTACACCCGCAGTAGCTCCTGGATGACCATCTTGGTGTAACGCAGCTCGGGCAGATGCGCGCGCCCCGGCTGATCCGTCCCGATCACGCGGTCGATCTCCTCATAAAGCTTGGCCGCTATGTCCGGACGGGCGTCGAGCACTACGTGCAGCCAGGTCAGCGCGGTCGCGGTCGTTTCGGTACCGGCCACGAACATCGCGACGACGCCGTCTCGAACCTGCTGGTCGTCGAGCCCCTTGCCGTTCTCATCACGTGCCCGGAGCAACATCGACACGATGTCCTTGCCGTCCGCCGCTTCACGACGCGACTCACGGACCAGCGGCATCATGACCTCGTCCACGGCCTCGACGGCACGCTGGAACGCACGGTCCCCCGGGAGCGGAACGGAGTGCGGCACGAACGGCAGCAGCATCCGGGATCCAAATGACGTGGTCGCGGTTCGGATCGCGTCAGCCAGATGATCCGCCTCGGCTATCGAGATCTTGTTGCCGAAGAAGACACGGATGATGGCGCGCTGCACGATCCGGGTCATCTCGAGGACGGCGTCGACCGGCTCGCCTGGGGCGACACGATGACCCAGTTGGTCCACGGCTTCGGAGATCGTCGCCGCCATCTCCTCCGTGACCGACGCGATGTTCGGTCCCGACAGCAGGGCTTGGAAGATGCCCCGGTTGAGCGCCCATTCCGGGCCCTCACCCGCGATCTGACCGACCAGACGGGTGAGCGGCTTCCACATCATGCCCTCACGCGGGTAGTTCACGGCGTTGTCGCGCAGGACATGCTGGACATGCTCAGGGCGGGTCACCAGGTACGGCCGGAACAGCCCGAGATTCACTCGCGCGATCTCCCCGTTCGACTCCCTCCCGATCTCCTGGATCGCCTTGACCGGATCTCGTATGAGTGCTGGGAGAGTGCGGCGGAGTGGGAATTTCCTCGCCATCTTCGCCTTACCAACAGCAATATCAATCGTCATTGTGAACCATCCCCACTTCCGGGCGGCAACACCTGGAATGGCATTGCTCGGATGAAAGCAAATAACGATGCTCAAGCTATTCGGGCGGTCCCGCACGGGGCGCCGCACGGGAAGTGGGTTGGCTTTCTGTCGAGTTTTTGTAACCTTTGTAGCGATTCATGCTTAACCGGAGTATTACATGGCCATCCAGGGCAGGCAAGATCATCGAACGCTGCGATTGGAACGTACCGGGAGTGATATTGATCACTCGAAGTCGATAGGGATAGACGCTTTACATGAATGCTTCTATCTGAATCACCTGATCAGGAGCTTGCGCGGGAGGCGTACCCACGAGATGCCACATCGCCTCGGTGGTCGGGCGGACCGCAGAGGAGACTCGGGGACACCGGTGCATGAATTGCCGACGAAACGCCGGTCGATCACGCTACGTATCGGTTTGATTTCTTTCCGTCAGAGGCCACCGATAGGCGGGATAAGCGCTGCGCTTCAGGGAGACCAATCGTTACTCAACGGCCCGACAACTGACATGACTCGAAGGTCAAGACAGTTTTGCGGTTTCGATCTACCGCTTTTCCGGGAACCCTCGGCTTAGGATCTTCAGCATCTGATACCCGCTAGGACTGAGCTTTCATGACGCTGGACGTCTCCGACCCGCAAGAGGCCGTTGGTGAAGTGGCCAGAGTTCTCGCTCGGTGCCGGCGATTGGTCGATCCGGCCCTGAGGGAAGCGGTCGGCCGATTGCATCCCTGGCCCGGGCGGATGGCGGCCTTCACGTTCGGCTGGGTCGAGGCGGACGGCACTCCCCGTGAGGCTGAGGGCGGCAAGGCCCTGCGGCCTGCCTTCGCGATGCTGTGCGCCGAGTCCGTGGGATCGCCCCCGGAGGTGGCGGTCAGCGGAGCGGTCGCGGTGGAGTTGGTGCACGCCTTCTCCCTGGTCCACGACGACATCATGGACGGCGACGAGCAGCGCCGTCACCGCGCGACGGCGTGGAAGCAGTACGGCGTCGGGCCGGCCGTGCTGGCCGGTGATGGATTGCTGGCCCTCGCCATGTTCACCCTCGCCCAGACCGCGGAGAGATATAGCGCGCTCGCGGTGCAGCGGCTGGCCGAGGCCCTGGTCGAACTGGTCCACGGCCAGGCCGAGGACGTCGCCTTCGAGACCCGCCCATGGTCCGGTCCACATGCGGTCACCGTCGAGGAGTATCGCGCCATGGCCGTCGGCAAGACCGGCTCACTGCTCGGGTGTGCCGCCGCGGTCGGCACCCTGCTCGGCGGCGGGCCGCCCGCCCTGGCCGACGCGCTGGCACGGATGGGCCGTCATCTGGGGCTCGCCTTCCAGGCGGTCGACGATCTGCTCGGCATCTGGGGCGACCCCTCCCTCACCGGCAAGCCCGTCTTCAACGATCTGCGGCAGGCCAAGAAGACCCTCCCGGTGGTCGCAGCGCTCGCGTCGGGAACGCCTGCGGGGCGGCGGCTCGCCGTCCTGCTCGCCGGGCCACTGGACGACGAGGATTCCCTGGTCCAGGCCGCCGAACTGATCTCGGAGGCGGGCGGGCGTTCCTTCGCCGAGGCGGAGGCCGATCTGAACGTCTCCCAGGCCCTGCGCATCCTCGACACCGCCGACCTGGACGCTACGGCCGCCCACGAGTTGGCGGTGTTGTCCCGCTTCCTCGTCGACCGCACCCGCTGAAGACCGTCCTCGTCCATCAGGCGGTGGGCGTCGGCACCGGGTCTGGGTTACCCGGCGGGAGCCGCACGTTTCAGGTAACGAAAGAGCAAAGTGGCCATGCTCCATGGGCGGTGATGACCGCTTCGTAGCAGGCATGCACGTGCATCGGAACATGCAGAGGCTCTTGCATCTCGCTGAGACGACGGGCACCATAGCTGCACTGGGGGGTCGGTGTGACGGTATAGACGACACTGAACAGATTTCTCGGGCGGTGTCGGACGGCCGGCGACGTGATCGCTGCGATCATCACAAGGAGCTAGATCTCGTGCTTCCCGAGTGGACCCGGCGCGCCTCGGCGAGCGAAGACGGCAAGGGCCCCAAGCGGCCCAGAACGCGCTCCGTTCGGATGCGGATCACGGCACTGCTCGTCATCCCTCTGCTGTCCCTCGTCGGACTCTGGGGATTCGCGGCGAGCGCCACCCTCGGCGCGGCTCTCAACAAGAACGCCATCGCCACGACATACGACAAGATCTTCATTCCGGGCGCCTCCCTGACGGCGCAGCTGCAGCAGGAGCGAGCGCTGACCGCCCTCTACGTGGGCTCCCACGGGCGCCAGGGCCGCCAGCAACTCCAGGGCCAGCGAGTACGAACGAACGCGGCGGAGACATATTTCCGCAAGACCGCGCCGTCCGCCAAGGTCGATGGCGCGGCGGGCAGCACGATCGAGCAGCGTCTGACCGACCTCAACCAGCAGCTCGACCAACTGGGCGCCCTCCGCGATTCGATCGACTCGAACCAAACGGACGACGTGCATGCGATCGCTGCCTATGGCGACATGTTCGACGCCGCCATCCGGCTCTTCAGCAGCACGGGGGTCGTCGATGATCTCGACATCTTTCAGCAAGGCCGTGGGCTCGTCGCCGTCGGCTGGGCACAGGACTACATGCTGCGCGAAGACGCGCTGGTCACGGCCGTGCAGGCGGCCGGTGGTCGGATGACCACCCCCGAGCACACCGCCTTCGTGCAGTGGTCGGCCCAGCAGCGGCAGACGTTCGACACCGGGCTCGCGGACCTGAGCGGCACCCTGCGCGACTCGGTGCAGCGGGTGGTCGAATCCCCAGAGTTCGTGCGCCTCCGGGCGATGGAGGACGGGATCGTCGCCGCCAAGACCAAGACCCGGCTACCGGCCGCGGCGTGGCAGGCGACCATCACCCCGCTCTCGTTGGCATGGGGGCAGTCGGTCACCCAGGCGGGCGCGGCCCTCAAGGATCGCGCCCAGCCGATCGGCGATCGGATTCTGTTCCGACTGTTCCTGGCGGGCGGGCTGGGCCTGATCGCCGTGCTGGCCTCCATCATCCTGTCGATCCTGTTCGCCCGGAACCTGTCCCGGGAACTCGGCGGCCTGCAACGGGCGGCACAGGACCTGGCCGAGGAACGGCTGCCCCGGGTCGTCGCGCGACTTCGCCGCGGTGAGGACGTGGACGTGGACGCGGAGGTCCCGCCGCTCCAGGTCGGGAAGACCACGGAAATCTCCCGAGTCGCCGACGCCTTCACCCGGGTGCAGCGCACGGCGATCGACACCGCCGTCGGAGAGGCCTATCTGCGCAAGGGTGTCAGCCGGGTCTTTCTGAACCTGGCCTGGCGCAGTCAGTCCCTCCTGCACCGGCAGTTGCGCATGCTCGACGCCATGGAGCGTCGCGCCTCCGAGCCCGAGGAACTCGAGGATCTCTTCCGGCTGGACCACCTCACCACCCGCATGCGCCGTCATGCGGAAGGCCTGGTCATCCTTTCCGGTGCTCCCGCCGGCCGAGGATGGAGCAGGCCCGTGCAGATCGAGGACGTGTTGCGCGGCGCCCTCGGCGAGGTGGAGGACTACACCCGGGTCGATGTGATGTCCTCGTCACCCGCCTCGCTGGCCGCCGCGGCGGTGGCCGACGTCATCCACCTGCTGGCCGAGCTGATCGAGAACGCGACGGCCTTCTCACCTCCACCGACGGAGGTCCAGGTCCGCGGCGAGATGGTGGCCAACGGCTTCGCAGTGGAGATCGTGGACCGTGGCATCGGTCTGAATACCAGTGAACTGGACGAGCTCAACCAGCGGCTGGTGCGGCCGCCCGAGTTCGATCTGGCCGACAGCGACCGGCTCGGGCTGTTCGTCGTCTCCAGGTTGGCCGCCCGCCATGGCATCCGCGTGACTCTGCAGCCGTCGGCGTACGGCGGCACCACGGCGGTGGTGCTGATCCCTCATGAGCTGGTGATGCAGGACGAGGAATCGGACCTGGAGCCGCCGGTCGGCAAGCCTGTCACCTTCCTGCGCCCGCAGCCGGTCGCCTCCACCCCGATTTCGGTCTCGTCCGCTTCACATGGATGGTTCGAGCCCAGGCAGATCACCGGCTCTGCCGTCGTCGACTCCGCCGAGGAGGACGACGAGGACGACGAGGACGAATTGCCGCGGCGCATCCGGCAGGCCAATCTGGCCCCGCAACTGCGCAAAAAGTCCGGGTCGGCGCCCGAGGACTCCACGGCCGACCGCCGTCCCGAAGAGACCCGTGACCTCATGGCCTCGCTGCAGACGGGCTGGTTGCGCGGCCGCGATGACGAAGAGGAAGATCAATTCCTGTTCGAGCAGGGGAAAGAAGGGGGTGACACGTGACTCAATCTCATGTGACAGGAGAACTGGGCTGGCTGCTGGACGATCTGGTCGACCGGGTCGGTGAGGTGCGCAGGGCCGTGGTTCTGTCGCGCGACGGCCTGGTGATGGCGGCGTCCCGCAACGTCAGCAGGGATGACAGCGAGTACTTCGCCGCCCTGGCCGCCGGCTTCTACAGCCTGGCCAACGGTGCCCGCCAGCACTTCGAGGCCGGCGAGGTACGTCAGACGGTCATCGAGATGGAGGACGCGCTCTTCTTCGTGACGTCGGCCGGGACCGGAAGTTGCCTGGCCGTGCTGAGCGACGCGGGTGCCAACGCCGGCCTCGTCGCCTACGAGATGGCCTTGCTGGTCAAGCGCGTGCGCAGGCACCTCACCGCGGCCCCGAGATCGGCGGAACCGACGCCCGGCTCGGGATGACCATGGATCCCCGGGAAGAGAGATGGATCGACGAGGAGGCCGGCCCCATCGTCCGGCCGTACGCCATGACGCGCGGCCGGACCAAACCGCTGGGCGACCGCCTCGACCTGGTCACACTCCTCGTCGCTACAGGACGTACGCCCCCGGACCACGTCCGGCTGTCACCCGAGCAGCGACAGCTGCTGGGACTCTGCCAGCGACCGAACACCGTCGCCGACCTCGCCTCGGAACTGGATCTCGCACTCGGCGTGGTCCGGGTGCTCCTGGGAGACCTGCAGTCCCAGGGGCTGATCGAGGTGCGGCGACTGGCGGTGCCGTCCGAGCAGTCCGATCAGTTCCTCCTCAGGAAAGTGCTCAATGACCTCCGCGCCCTATGACTCCGAGAACGGCCCGCTGGTAGCCCTCAAGATCCTCGTGGCCGGAGGGTTCGGCGTCGGCAAGACCACCATGGTCGGATCGGTCAGCGAGATCCGTCCGCTGCGTACCGAGGAGGTGCTCACCGACGCGAGCACCGGCATCGACGACATCCAGGGCGTCGAGAGCAAGAGCACGACGACCGTCGCCATGGACTTCGGCCGCATCACCTTTCCGGACGGCATCGCGCTCTATCTGTTCGGGACACCGGGCCAGGAGCGCTTCTGGTTCATGTGGGATGAGCTGTCCAATGGTGCGATCGGCGCGGTCGTCCTGGCCGACACCCGGCGGCTCACCGCCAGCTTCGCCTCCATCGACTACTTCGAGCGGCGCAACACTCCGTTCGTGGTCGCCGTCAACTGCTTCGAAGGCGCCCGCAGGCACACCGTGGAGAAGATCCGCACGGCCCTGGACATCGATCCCGACGTGCCGATCGTCCTGTGCGATGTTCGGCAGCGCGACTCCGCCAAGCAGGTGCTGATCACCCTTGTCGAGCACGCCCTCCGAGCCGACGCGGTGGCAGATGCCCATCCCGGCATGCAACGGTCACTGAGACGGTCCGATCTGGCACCAGGTGCGCAGTGACGTCATCCCTGGAATCCCTGGACCGCCCTGACGACAGGGCCCTCGGCGTCATCTAGATATGCAGCCAGTTCCTGACGCGCTTCCATCATTCTTCCACCGGCCACGTAATCATGGATCCTACGATTGCGTACGAGAAATGGGCCGTGGAAGGAGGCCGGATCCTCGGCGGCCAGGAATCCCAGACGAAGCTCGGTCATGAGACGGCGAAAGATCTCATTTATTCGATCACTGCGATGAGTTTCCACGACCGCGGCATGGAACCGTAGGTTAGCGGTTCCGACCTCCGACCAAAGGCCATCCTCGGCTGCTTGCTCGGCGGCAGCAACAATCTCACTGAGTTCGACGACCTCCAGCCCATGATGACCTCCTATGGCAAGATCGATTGCAGTGAGCTCGAACATGCGGCGCAGTTTGTATATATCGCGAACATCATCTGCGGTGAGCCGCCGAACCATCACTCCCTTGTGCGTCTCATATGCGAGCAGGTGCTCTCCGATCAGCGTCCGGAATGCCTCACGGACGGTGTTGCGGGAAACCCGGAGGGCCCTTGACAAGGTGGCCTCAGGCAGCGCCGTGCCAGGTGTGAATCTCCCCTCGAAGATGTTCTGCCTGATCACGTCGGCCGCCCGCTCCGCGGCCGTGGGCAGCGGCTGCAGGGCGGGGAGATCAGACATGTCCCCTGGCGGACCCGACTCTGAAGACTTGACCATGGAAGCTCCTTGTTCAACAATCGACCAGAGACCGCCCCGCAGTCCGCTGAAGACTGTCGACCAAAGATCGCCAGCAGTCTAGGGCGTGTCTCGTGGATCTCACCCATCGCAGCAGGACATTGATCTACGAGACACGCCCTGTCGTCGTCGAGGCCGGCACCACGTAGACCCAGCCCTCCTCCGTCAGCTCGTCGTAGGTGCTCGGCAGGGTCTGGTTCGGAAGCCGAACAGGTTGACCGAGGTCGATCTGCTGACCAGATAGCGAAGGAAAGATCATGACCAACGACGGTGTCCTTCCCGAACAGGCCGACGTCCGGGATGGTGCGCCGCTGGCCGAGGCAGAGTCGGCGGAGATCGTCGCAGGAGCGGCGCGAACCGCTCACGAAGCCGCAGGGTCTCTCGTCGCCGCGTCGGCCGACGTCGTGGACGCGGCGCTGAGGACGATGGCGCGCCGTCTGCTCGAAGTGACCACGCCTGTGCTGGCGGCCAACGAGGAAGACCTCCGGGACGCCGAGGCCGCCGGCACGTCGGGGGCTCTGCTCGACCGGCTGCGGCTGGGTGAGGAGCGGCTGGAGGCCATGTCCGCGCAGCTGCTGGCTCTGGCCGACGCGCCATCGGACCCCTCCCGTCGTCGGATCCGCAGCATGCACGGCAATCTGGTGCTTGAGGAGTGGCGCCGACCGGTGGGCGTCATCGGTGCGAACTTCGAAGCTCGGCCCAACGTCGTCGTGGACATCGCATCGCAGCTCATCAAGTCGCGCAACGCCGGTGTTCTCAGGACGGGTTCGGCGGCGCTCCGCTCCGCCATCGGCCTCGTCAGCCATGTCATCGAGCCTTCCCTCCGGGACGTAGGCCTCGACCACCGCGTCATCCAGCTCATCCGAGTCCCCGGCCAGCAGATGGCCCGCGCTCTCGTCCGGCAGCCGGCGCTACTGCCGCTGGTGATCCTGCGTGGAAGTGGTAGCAGCACGCGGACTCTGGCCGCCGAGGCCGCACAGTGCGGGGTCCGGACCCTCGCGCACGCCGACGGCGGCGCCGTCATCTATGTAGACGACTCCGCCGATCGGCAGCTGGTCGCCGACCTCATCGAAGCCAGCCTCGACCGTCTCGGTGTCTGCAATCGTCTCAACCTCCTTCTCGTCAAGGACACGATCTGGCAGGAGATGACCGCTAGCACACTGCCTCTGCTCAACCGGCTGGGCATCACCGCGTCGCTGCCCCCTCATGACCATGAACTCGGCCGTGAGTGGGCATTGGAAACCGGCCGTGAAGCGACCGTCACCATCACCTCAGTGCGCGGACCGGCTGAGGCCGCCCGGATAGCCAACGAGCAGACCTCCGGGCTGGCGGCGGGAGTGATCGCCGAAGACGAGGACGTCGTCGAGGAATTCTTGAGCTCCTACATCGGCACTGGCGCCTTCCACAATGCGACTCCTCGCCTTCTCGATGGTTTCAAGTTGTTCTCGATTCCCGAAACCGGCATCAACCTCGATCGGGTGCCCGGTCCTCGCGGCCCGGTGACGTTCCGCGATCTCTATCTTCGGCAGGTTGTCGTCAGGCCTGAAACACCCACCAATTCACCGGCCACCTCGTGACCGCCAAAAGATGCCGGTGACGGGGAATCGAGCGGGATGCCTCTTATCGAGGGTCTTCGAGCTTGGCCGGGGAGTGCGACCGTACGGGCAAACGGGTTTCACGGCGAGTCCCCGACCTCGGAGCGGACACGCCCCTCCCCAGCCGAACTTCACGACGCTCTATCGCTACTCTGAGACTGTGAGTGACGGTCAGAATGAGGACATGGACGCAGCCGCACTGACGCGGACCAGGCAGGCTCTCCACGGGGTGGCCGAACTGGTGCTGGCCGGACCGCAGCATCGGCTCAGCGGCACCATCCGGCTCCGCGCGCTGCCCGGCGGCTTCGGCACCGTCAAGGAGCCCTCCGTCCGGGTGGACGAAGATCACCTGGTCACGGCGGACGGGCGGCGGCTCCCCTTGACCGGCGTCACGGTCCGGGAACTCGCCGCGGCGGCCGGGGTGGAGGCGGGTGCCCCCGAGGGCCTCTATTCGGACGGTTCGGGCGTGGGCCTCGATGAGCCCCTGCACGTGGACGCGGAGGCGGCCCGGGTGATCGCCAAGGCGCTCAGCGATGGCGACGAAGCGCTGAGAACATTGGCGCCTGCGGTGGTGCCGGTGCTGTGGCCGGAGCATTTCGACATCGGAATCACCCTGGATGAGGTCAACTACGGCGTCTCTCCCGGAGACTCCCACCTACCGGAGCCGTACGCCTATGTCGGGCCCTGGCAGCCGCGCACGGGGCCATTCTGGAACGTGTCCTTCGGCGCTGCCCGCCCGCTCACCGAACTGACGGACGCGGCCGCCGTCCACGCTTTCTTCGCTGAAGCCCAGCGGCAAGCTCATCCGGTGCCCTGAGACTCGATCCGAAACCGAGTCTGAGTCCGTCATGGTCGGTCTGTGCGCACACGGCCGATTCCGTCGGCGGACGGCGTACGGTTTGAGATCGTGACTAGAGACGGTGTCGGTGCCGAGGCGGGAGCGGACCTCGATCGGCTGACCGCCTTCACGTATCTGACGGTCCCCGACCGGGCAACGCATCTTGCCATCATGCGCGTGTTCACCTCGACCCTCCTGGCCGACCTGTCCGCGCATGACGTGGCCGAGCGACTCCCCGGTGATCTTCAACCCGAGACCGTGGCCACCAAACTGGAGCAGCTGAAGGGGTGGGGAAACCTCATCCCCAGCTCTCGTCCGGTCAAGGCGGTGAGCATTCGTGAGTACCACCGGGCGCGCTCCCGCTTTCAGCTCTCGCCGCTGGGCGAGCGGATCCAGCGACAAGCCGATGAGATCCTGGCCAGCGCGGACGCCGCGCGCGAGGTGAGCCGCGAGTTGCTCGCCCTGGTCGCCCGAGGGCTGGCGGAGTTGGGGAAGGCCGAGGAGCGGCCGGGCGGCGTCGAGCCACGTGAGGGGCTGGAGCGGATCTCCACCCTGTTCGCTCAGTTCGGCCAGTTCGCCGACTCAGTGCGCGACTTCTATGCCTATCTCGGCCAGGTGATCTTCCGGTACGACCTGGACGGCGCGGAGTTCACCGGATTCAAAGAACTGTTGCTCGACTACGCCGAGACGATCACTGAGGACGTCGCGTACTTCGCACCGCAGATCGAGCAGAGCCTCACCGATCTGTGGCCGCGCCTCCCCGATCTCCTGGCCCGCGTCGACGCGAACGACCGGGGCCTGAGCGCACTACGGCAAGCCGACATCACGATCGAGCGCAGCCGGGGCCGGGACCTCTCCGACTGGGCGGGGCTCAAGGCCTGGTTCTTCGACGACACTGGCCAGGGCAGCCAGGTCGACCAGCTCCGGGACGCGACGCTGCGGGCCTTGCAGGCGCTGCTGGCCAACGCGAAGCGGATGATCCGTTCGTCGACCGGCGAGCTGTCGCGGCGCAAGGATCTGCTCAAACTGGCGAAGTGGTTCGACACCGCCGACGAGGCGACCGCGCACGATGTGTTCGTCGGCGCCTTCGGGCTGTACGGGGCGCGTCATCTGGGAGGGGTTCCCGACGTCGACAGCGACGTCCCGGCGACCACGAGCTGGTGGGACGGACCGACCGCCCCGGTCCCGATCGCCCTGCGTGAACGGGGCTCTCGCGCGCTCCGGGGCCGTACAGCCTCCGCCGAGGACTATGCCGCACAACGGGAGCGGCTGCGCAAGGAGGCGGAGGAGGAGGCACAGCGGCGACACGCGGCGGCTGCGGAGTTGCGTGCCGCTTCAGCGAACCTGGCGGAAGTCCGGTTGTCGGGTATGGCGACCCGTCTGCTGCTGGACATGCTGGCCCGTTCGCTGGCCGGGGCCGCTCCGCACTTCGCCCAGACGGTGAGCGCCGATGACGATCTCGACCTGCGCATACGGCTCATCAGCGCCCCGGGACGGCGAACGGTGATCCGCGGTGCCGACGGAGACCTGGTGCTCGACGAACTCGCCCTGGCCATCAGCGCCGAAGAGACCGGCGAAGAGGAGACCGCATGAGTGACTTCGCCACGGATCTCGCCGCCGAACGGCGCGCCGCCGCCCGGCTGCTGCTCGCCTCTCCCCTGGTCACACCCGAAACCCACCCTGATGGGTTCCCGCTCATACGCCGGCACGCCGACGAGCTCGCCCGCCGCTTCAACCAGATGCTGGGCTACCGGCTGGTGGTGGAATCCGGCTTCGCGCGACTGCACAAGGCGGGACTGGGCCGGGACGCCGGCCGACGGCTGGAGCGTAGGTCCGGGGCTCCGTTCACACCACGGACCTACGCCTATCTGGCACTGATCCTCTCGACCCTGGTGACCGCGCCCGAGCAGCTGCTGCTCTCGGAGGTGGTGGCCCGTACCCGCGCGGCCGCGGCCGAGGCGGGCATCGATCTGAGCGAGCCCAACCGTGCGGTCGAACGGCGGGCCATGGTCGCGGCACTGAAGCAGCTGATGGCGTGGCAGGTGCTTGCCGAGGACGAGGGGTCGGTCGACACCTATGCGGAGAATGACGAGGCCGAGGCATTGGTCACGATCGACCGGGAGATCGCCCGGCGGCTGGTGAGCGGGCCGATCGGCAAGGCCGCCACGGCGGAGGAGCTCATCGAGTGGGCGGCCGCCCCCGGCCATGCCGGGCCACGCCACTACGTGCGGCGCCGGCTGCTGGAGACCCCGGTCGTCTACATCGACGATCTGACAGGTGAGCAGAGCGACTGGCTGCGCCGCAACCAGCGCCGCGAACAGCGGACCTTCGAGGAACTCTTCGGCCTGGACACCGAGATCCGCGCCGAGGGCGTGGCCCTGCTCGACCCCGCCGGAGAGCTGAGCGATCTGGAGTTCCCCGGTACCGGGACCGTGCCGTGGGCGGCCCTGCTCCTCGTGGAGCGGCTGGTCGAACTGCTCACTCCGGACGGTTCCACGGCGGGGCTGCCGATTCCTGATGGCCTGATCGACACCGTGCTGCGGGAGCTGATCGAGCGGCACCGCAAGGCGTGGTCCACGCAGCTCACCGATGCCCCGGAACTGCTCCGCGGCGCCGTCGTCGACCTGCTGCATCGGATGCGGCTCATCGCCCCGGCCGATCCGCCCGACGAGCCCACGACAGGCTGGATGCTCATGGCGGCGGCGGCCCGCTATGCACCAGAGGTGACCACTTGATGCCGCTGCCCAAGCACCCGCACCGCTTCCGGCTCGGCCGAGCCGGGATCCACCAGGTGTGGCAATACGACGAGGAGTTCCACTTCGGCGGCGGCCGGTTGCTGCTCCGCGGCAAGAACGGCGCGGGGAAGTCCAAGGCGCTGGAGATGCTGCTGCCGTTCCTCCTCGACGGCGACACCCGCAAGATCGACGCTGCGGGCGGTGGCAAGACCACCCTCAAGTGGCTGATGCTCGACGGCTGGACCACGGGCACCAACCGGCTGGGCTATCTATGGGTGGAGTTCTCCCGCGAAACCGAGGACGGGGAACGCGAGAGCCTCACCCTGGGCGTCGCGATCAAAGCGTCGTCCTCGACCGGTGAGGCGAAGCCGGTGTTCTTCGTGACCCGGTTGACGGTGGGCGAGGAGCTGCCACTGCACGATCCGGAGCGGCGTCCTCAGTTGGACCGGCTGCGTGAGCTCGTCGGCCAGGAGAACTGCTATGACCGTGCGGCCGACTACCGTGCACGGGTCGCCCGCGAGCTGTTCGGCATGGCCGACCTCGCCCGCTATCGCAATCTCGTGCACCTGCTGTACGGGCTGCGCCGCCCGACGATCGGCGATCGGATCGAGTCGGGCGAGCTGGTCAAGGTGCTCAGCGACGCGCTCCCGCCCTTGGACGACGAGGTCCTCGACCGGGTCGCCCGCAACCTCGATGATCTGGACACCGTACGGGACGAGCTGGCACGGCTGGAGAAGACCGACGCCGCGCTGACCACGTTCCTCACTGGTTACCGGGGTTATCTGCGGGGCGTGCTGCGCGGCCGGGTCGGCCAGGTACGGGCCGCCCTGGAGGAGCTGAGGACACGGCGGCGCAGAGCCGGTGACGCTGAACGGGATCTGACGGCCCACAAGGAAGTGGAGGAGGAGACCGCGGCGAAGGTCGCGACGCTGGAGGAATACCGCGAGACCGCCGACACCGAGCTGCGGACACTACGCGAGAGCGCGGTGTACGGAGCGCTGCAGGATCTGCGGGAGAGACGAGCGACTCTGCAGGCCGTGGAGGGCACCGCTCGCGCCGCGTGGAACACCGCCGAACTGGCCAGGCAGGGCGAGACGACGGCCATCGGCCGGTTGTCCGACGAGGCCGAGGAGATCGGCCGCGAACTGACCGACCTGCGCCGCGTACTGCGGAACGCGAGCCGCACCGCCCGCGGATGCGGAATCGACGAGGCCCTGCTCGGCGAGCCGCCCACCGCACAGGCGACCGTGCTGGCCGCGCCCGTCACCGAGACCCTCACCGATATCGACGGTGAGATCCGCGAGATCGCACGGCCCGTCGTACGAGCGCTCGACGCGGCCGCCACGCCGGGGTTGACCTCCTGGCGTGAGCGACTGGGCGAGGCCGACCAGGTGGTCAAGGCCCGGCAGCGCGCCGCCGACGCGCTGCGCACCCGGCTCAGGGAGGTCGCCCGAGCCGAGCGCACAGCGGAGACGCGGCGTCAGGAGGCCGAACAGCTGGACGGTCAGCTGACCAACGCGCAGCAGCGCGAACAGGCGCGCTACACCGAGCTCGTGACGGCCTCGGCGGGCTTTGCCGGCCAGGTGCGTGCCTGGGCCGCCCGGTTGCCCGAGCGGAGTCAACTGATCACGCTGGTCGAGGTCTCCACCGACGAGGACCTGCCCGCGGCCGAACGTGCCCTCGCGCGCGATACCCCCGAGGCCGTCGCCAGAGTGGCACATGAGATCGCCGATCCGGTGCTGGACGCCTATGACAGCGAGCGCGACGAGGCTCTCGCGAAGGAACGTGCGGTGGCCGGCGAGCTCAAGGCCGTACGGGCGGAGAAGGCAGACCGAGAACGGCAGGTGGACCCGGAACCGCACCGCTCGCCGTACTCGACGGCGGAGCGCTCCTCGGACGCGGGTGCGCCCCTGTTCCTGCTCGTCGATTTCTCGCAGGCCTCGGACGAAGCCGGTCTGGAGGCGGCGCTGGAGGCGAGCGGCCTGCTGAACGCCTGGGTCTGCGCCGATGGCGCCCTGCTCGCCGAGGGTACCCGGGAGGTGCTGCTGCGCGGCGGTGATCCGGTGCCCGGCCGGAGCCTGGCCGAGGTGCTGCGCCCGGTTCCCGGTCACGGGGTGGGCCATGCCGCCCTCGATCTCCTGCTGCGCGGCATCGGCCTCGGCGAATCGGCCGCGCACAGCTGGGTCGCCGACGACGGCCGCTGGCGTCTCGGGGTGGCGTCGGGTTCGTACGGCAAACAGCAGGCCGAATACATCGGCGCGGGGGTACGGGCCGCCACCCGGCAGCGCCGCATCGACGAGCTGACCGGACGCATCGGCGAACTGGAGGCCATGCTGACCGCCGCGACCACCACCCGCACGCGGATCGAAGAACACCGGGACGCGCTGCGCCATGCACTGCGAGAGGTGCCCGCAGGCTGGGAACTCATCTCCGCGTGGGTGCTCTGCGACGGGGCTTCCGCCGAGACCGCCCGGCTGACCGCTGAGCTGGCCGACGCCCGCAGGGCAGCCGAGAAGGCTCTGGCGACGGCGGTCCGGCTCCGTACTCAGGCTCATACCCAGGCGACCGCCGACGAACTGCCCACCGACCCCGACGGCCTGAGCAAACTGCAGACCGAGCTCCATGGCCTGCGCGACGGAATCGGCGCCCTGGGCCGGGATGCCGGGCGGCTCCTCACCCGCCTGGACACCCACGCCCGTACCCGTGGCTCCTGGACCGGGGCCCGCGACACCCGTGCAACGGCCGAACGCGACTACGGCGCGGCGTACGCACACCTGATCACCGTCCGGCGAGAGCTGAGCCTGCTCGAGGAGTCGGTCGGCGCCACCGAGCAGGAGATCCTCGCCAAGGAGACCGCCGCGGAACACCGCCGAGCCGACGCCGACCGACAGCTTCCGCAGGCGAAGAGCGGCCATCAGAAGGCCCGCGACGACCGTGTGAAGGCAGGCGTCGAGCGAGAGGCCGCGGCCACGGCGCTGATCGGGCAGGAACAGGCCGTGGTGTCGGGCGGGGACGGGCTGCGCCGTCCTCTCGGTCTGCCGGGCCTGCCCCTGGCGGCCGAACTCGGCGATCTGGACAGCGCGCTGGAGGCCTACGACACGGCTCAGGACGACGACGTCCGGGCCCGCATCACCGCGCTACGGACGCTCTCCGACGACATCGAGGGACGGCTCGGCCCGGCGAGCGGCGACGTCAGCGACTCGCTCATCCTGCGACGCGGCGAGGAGCTGCGCGACGGCCTCTCCGGTGGCTACGACGCGGCGGTCGATGAGACGGACGGCATCAAGCGCTTCGCGCTGCACGACGACACCGGTGCCCACGACGTGGCGGTGGTCGGGCAGCGCATCCGCACCGCGGCACTGGATGCGAGGAACCAGCTGTCCGCCCGTGAGCAGGAGGTCTTCGAGCGCTACCTGCTCGGCGAGCTCGGCGACCACCTGTCACGGCAGGTGCTGGCCGCCCAGACTCTGGTGAAGGAGATGAACGACACCCTGGAGGAGGTACGTTCCTCCCACGGCATCGGGGCGCGCCTGCACTGGGAGCTTCCAGCGGGCAGCGACGCCGACATCACCGCCGCCGTATCCCTGCTCCGGCGGCCCGCCGCGCTGCGCTCCCGGGAGCAGTCCGCTCAGTTGCGCGAAGCACTGCGCCGCCGGATCGAAGAGGCACGGCTGGCCGACCCGTCCGCGGGATACGCCCTGCATCTGCGCACGGCGCTGGACTACCGGGCCTGGTTCATGTTCAAGGTGAAGGTGACCGACGTCGCCAACCCCGACCGCGAACGGGTCCTCAGTCACCGCACCGCGCTCAGTCAGGGCGAACAGCGGGTCGTGTCCTACCTTGTGCTGTTCGCAACCGCTGCGGCGCATTTCTCCTCGATCGGACGCGGCGCGCCGGCCGCGCCACGGCTGATCCTGCTGGACGACGCGTTCGCCAAGGTCGACGAGCCGACCCACGGACGGCTGCTGGGCCTGCTGGTAGAACTCGACCTGGACTTCGTCATCACCAGCGAGCGGTTGTGGGGATGCTTCGCGACCGTACCGAGCCTGCACATCTACGAATGTCTGCGCGACCCGCACGCCCGCGGGGTCGCCACCGTGCACTTCGCCTGGGACGGCCGGCGCAAGCGGCTGGTGGGAATATGACCGCCGTCATGAGTCGGCAGGCCCGCGACTGGCTTGACCGCCCCGCGCTCGCCCGGCTCTGGGACACGCTGCACGAGCGGCTGGAACGCAACGGGCTGGCGGTCCGCGGGCGGTTGAGTCTCGACCACCCCGCCGACGCCGAACGTGAGGAACTCGGCCTGCTCATGGGCCGCCCCTTTCCGTCGGGCACCATCACCGTCGCCCTGACCGATCTGGAGGCCAGGCTGCCCTGCGGCCTGGTGGAGGCCGTCGTGGAGCTGCGCGGGCCGCTCATCGATCGGCCCGCCACCAGGGCCGCCCGGCAGGCCGCACGCGACCAGATCTGGGCCACCGCGCACGACGCCCTTCGCTCGGCGGGGCTCGGCCGAGCTCCCTGGGCCGAGCCATGGCTGGCGGAGATCCGGCAGGGCGGTACGCTCGCCCGGCTCGACCCCGCGCACGCCGGTCGTCTCATCGCGCAGGCGGTGACCGTCCTGGGACTGTTGACCGCGGCGGCCCGGCCGTCCGGTCGTGGTGAACTCGCCGAACGGGTAACCGGCAGCGCGCACGGGCTCGACGACGGCACACTCCTGGCCAGGATCGTGCTGCGCGCCCTGGCCCGGGTGCACGACACGGAGCCTCCGCGGGACGCGCGGGCTCGCAGGGAGCTGTGGGAGGTGGCGGGTGCCGCGGCCGACAACGTGTCGAGCACCGTCCTGACGTACGGGCTGACCCCGCAGGCCGACGACCTGACCGCGCGCACCCTGCGCGCGCGGACCGGCGCGGAGACCCACCTGACCTTGCGCGATCTACGGCATGCGGAATGGCGGCTACCGCCCGGCACCGAGGTCTTCGTCTGCGAGAACCCCCGGATCATCGAGGCCGCCGCCGACGCCGGCGCCGCCCATCCCTTGGTTTGCACCTCGGGGAACCCGACCACGACGGTGCTGACGCTGCTGGACGTCCTCGCCGGTGCCGGTGCCCGGATCGCCTACCGGGGCGACTTCGACTGGCCTGGCATCGCCATGGCCAATCGGCTCATCACCCGGTACGGTGCCCGGCCCTGGAGGATGGGCGCCACCGACTACGAAGAGCACACGACAGCCGCCCGCGGCCGAGGCACTCCCCTGCAGCCACTGGCCGGAACCCCCGTCGAAGCCACCTGGGACCCCGGGCTCACCCCGGCCATGCAGGCCCTCGGCGTCGCCGTACAAGAGGAATCAGCCCTCGAACTGATCCTCACCGATCTCCTCGCCGGAGACGACCCGGCGCCCTAGTGCGCGGTTTTCGCTTTTCATCGGGACGAAATGATCCGGGAGGTGCGGACATGTGGTGGGTGTCCGGCCAACGTGTCACGCCCGATGCGGCGTGCGCCGAAAAGGAGAGGGCTCGATGCACCCACCCCCCACGCCCGAGGAGAGACGCCTCCGGTTCGAGGAGGTCTATGCGGCCGACCACGACCGGATCCTGGGCTATGTACGGCGCCGCACAGACAACTCGCATGACGCCGCAGACGTCATCGCCGAGACCTTCCTGACCGCATGGCGGCGCCTGGACGACCTCCCGCGCGGCGGCGAGGCCCGCCTGTGGCTCTACGGGGTCGCCCGGCGGGTGCTCGCCAACCACCATCGCGGGGAGAGGCGCCGATCGGTGTTGGCCGCCGATCTCGGGGCGGAGTTGCGCGTGGAACTGGCTGCGGCGGTCCACCGCCCCCCGGGGCACCAGAGCAGCGACCTGCCGGCCATCGCGGCCGCGTTCGGTGACCTTCCCGAGGGCGACCGCGAACTGCTGGCCCTGGTCGGCTGGGAGGGACTGGACCACGGTGAGATCGCCACGGTGCTGGGCTGCTCACGCAACGCCGTACGCATCAGGCTGTACCGGGCTCGCCGCCGGTTCGCCCGCGAACTGGAACGCCACGACGCCGCGTTTCCGCAATCCCAGTTGATCCGCACGCCTGCCCCTGCCACGAACGGAGAACGCGCATGAGACACGACCTCGACAGCCTGATCGCCCGCATCTCACCGATCTCCGACGCCGACGCCGCCCGCCCGGTGAGCGACCCCGGCGACCTGGCTCGCCGGATCATGGCGACCTCCCCCGACGACGCCCCCACCGTACGGCCCGTCCGGCGCCGCCGGATCATCAGCATCCCGCTGGCGATCGGGCTCGCCGGAGCCATGGCCGCCGTGGCGGTCGCCGTGCTCACCCAGCCCGGTGCCAGGACTTCCGGCGGATCCACGCCCGTGATCGCGCCCAATTTCCAACCCGCCGCCGCTCTCAGCTTCATCACTAAGGGCAGGTACCTCGAGGTCCGGATCAAAGACCCGCTGGCCGACCCAAAGCGCTACCAGAAGGAGTTCGCCGCCCACGGCATGAAGATCGGTCTCCGGCTGGTCCCCGCGTCACCGTCGATCGTGGGCACCCTCGTGATGCAGGGCGATGAGGCTGGGCCGGACAAGCGGAAGATCGAACCGATCACCGCCAAGGGCAGGTGTGTGAGCGGCGGCGGAGGAGACATCTGCGCTGTCGGTCTGCGCATCCCGGTGGGTTACCGGAACCAGGCCCAGATCGTCTTCGGGCGCGCTGCCCGGCCAGGCGAGCAGTTCAGCACCACTGCCAGCGCGTTCGCTCCCGGAGAGGCGCTGCACTGCGTCGCGGTTCGCGGCCTCACCGTCGATGCGGCACTGGCCAAGATCGGGAAGCGTCACGTGACCGTACCCGAATTCCACGTCGACGAGGTCCAGGCCGACGGCAGCCTCTACGGCAAGAATCTGGGCCGTGACAAGATCCCGGGCAGCTGGTTCGTCAGGGACGCGGACCCGCTGGCCCCCGGGCAGGTCCGGCTCTGGGTGGACGCGAAGCCGCCGAAGTCGTCGAACGGCGGCTACAACGCCCTGCTCAACAAGGGTTGCTGAAGCCAGCCATCCGCATCTGACTGCGTCCGGGGTGGACTTCTACCCCGGGCGCCGAAACCGCGAGCTGAGTGGGATCACGCAACCAACGCGCCATACCAAGGTGACCGCCTACAATGCGTTCTCTACCGCCGTGGCCTCTCGCGTTGCGTCAGGCGCGGCACCCCACCAGGTTCCGAGACGTTTGGTCGATGCCGATGCGCTGGTCCCAGCTGTACACGCCCACGCTCCGGGAGTTCCCCGCGGATGCCGATGCGGTCAGCCACCGGCTGCTGGTCCGGGCGGGGTTCATCCGGCAGCTGATGTCCGGCCATTACTCGCTGCTACCGTTGGCCGTACGGGTCCGAGCCAAGATCATCGACGTCATCCGTGAGGAAATGACCCGGATCGGCGCGCAGGAGTTCCTTCTGCCGGCCATGCATCCGGCCGAGATCTGGCACAAGAGCGGACGCTGGAACGTCATGGGCGAGGAGATGTTCCGCCTGCGTGACCGGAAGGGCGCGGAGATCGCGCTGGGTATGACGCATGAGGAGATCTTCACCACGCTGGCCCAGGAACTCAGCTCATACCGGGATCTTCCACAGATCTGGTACCAGTTCCAGACCAAATTCCGGGACGAGCCGCGCCCCAAGAGCGGGCTGATCCGGGTCCGGGAGTTCACGATGAAGGACTCCTACAGCTTCAACGCCGACCCCGCCGGTCTGGACGATGCGTTCGACCGGCACTACGAGGCGTACACCCGGATCTTCACCCGGCTCGGCATTCCGGCGATCCCGGTCCAGGCCTCCAGCGGCAGCATGGGTGGCAGCGCGTCGGTGGAGTTCATGTGCCCCTCCGACGCGGGCGAGGATCTGGTTGTACGGTGCGTGGCGTGCGACTATGCCGCCAATGTAGAGAAGGCCACCTCTGCTCTCGCTCCTGTTGATGACGGCGCCGGCCTCCCTGCGCCGGAGCGGTTCGACACGCCGACGGCGCGCACGATCGACGAGCTGGTCCAGCAGCACGGTGTCGCCGCGGACCGGCAGATCAAGACCCTGGTGTACATGCTGGACGGCGAGCTCACCCTCGTGCTGATGCGCGGTGACCACGCGCTGGTGGAGCAGAAGCTGCTCGATTCCACCGGGGCCCTGGAAGCCCGGCCGGCTCATCCGGCGGAGATCACCGAAGCGCTCGGCGCCTCTCCGGGCAGCCTGGGTGCGGTCGGTATCACCGGCCTCCCCGTGCTCGCTGACGAGGCGCTGCGGGGCCGCCACGCCATGAGCACCGGCGCGAACATCGACGGTGTCCACCTACGGGGCGTGGACGTCGAGCGCGACATCGCCGTCGGCAGCTGGGCCGATCTGCGGGAGGTCACCGCGGGGGAAGCCTGCCCCGACTGCGAGCAGCCATTGGATGTGGTCCGGACCATCGAGGTCGGTCACATCTTCAAGCTGGGCTACAAGTACACCGAAGCCCTCGACGTGTCCGTTCTCGGCGCGGGCGGCGAGCGGGTCACCCCGATCATGGGCAGCTACGGCATCGGAGTCGAGAGGGCGATGGCCGCCATCATCGAGACCCGCAACGATGACAAGGGCATCATCTGGCCCGTCCAGGTCGCGCCCTTCGAGGTCGCCGTCGTCCTGCTCAACATCGATGACGATGCCACCCGCCAAACGGCCGAAGACCTCTACGCCCGCCTGACCGCCGACCGTATCGATGTCATCCTCGATGACCGGGATCAGCGACCCGGAGCGAAGTTCAAGGACGTCGAGCTCATCGGCATTCCCTACCGGGTGACCGTCGGGGCGCGCGGGCTGGCGAACGGCACAGTCGAGATCACCACCAGAGAGACCGGCGAGACCGTGGTCGTCCCGGTCGGCGAGGCCGCCGAGCACGTGCGCAAGCTCGTCACTTCTGCCACCAGCTGATCATCTGCAGAGTTCGACGAGCCGCCCCTCGGCCCGACACCGAGGGGCGGCTTCACGCCGATCTCACCATTGAACGGCGACGTACTTGGCTTCGGTGAACTCGAGGAGCCCGTCGTGGCCGCCCTCGCGTCCGATTCCCGACTGCTTGACCCCTCCGAACGGTGCCGCCGGATCGGAGACCACCGGCCGGTTGAGCCCGACCATTCCGGCCTCCAGTTGCTCGCAGACGGCCAGTCCGGCGCCGAGGTCGGCGGTATAGAGGTAGGAGACCAAGCCGTACTCGGTGTCGTTGGCCAGCGCCACCGCCTCCTCGACGGTGTGGAACGGGACGATCGGCGCCACCGGCCCGAAAATCTCCTCGCCCAGGATGGGTGCGTCGGCCGGGACGTCCGAGAGAACGGTGGGCAGGTAGAAGAACCCCGGCCGGTCGACGGATCGGGCTCCGGTCAGTACTCGTGCACCGGAGTCGATGGCACCGTCGACCAGTTCGGCGACCTTGTCACGGGTCGCGGCGTTGACCAGCGGTCCGACGTCGATCCCAGGCTCCAACCCTGGACCGACGGTGAGTTTGTCCATCGCTGCGGCGAGCCGCCGGGAGAACTCCCCCGCGATCGACGCGTGCACATAGAACCGGTTCGCAGCGGTGCACGCCTCACCTCCGTTGCGCATCTTGGCCACCATCGCCCCGGTCACGGCCTGGTCGAGGTCGGCGTCGGCGAGCACCAGGAACGGGGCGTTGCCGCCGAGCTCCATCGAGCAGTTGACGACGGTGCCTGCCGCCTGTGCCAGCAGAACGCGGCCGACCTCGGTGGACCCGGTGAACGACAGTTTGCGCACCCGCGGATCGGCGAGCACGGCGGCGGCGACCGCACCGGATCGGCGGGAGGGGATGACGTTGACGACACCGGCGGGCACCCCCGATTCCTCCAGGATCTCCGCCATCGCGAGGGCGGTGAGGGGTGTGTCGGAGGCCGGCTTCAGGATGACCGTGCAGCCCGCCGCCAGCGCCGGAGCGATCTTACGGGTGGCCATGGCGGCCGGGAAATTCCACGGCGTGATCAGCAACGCCACCCCGACCGGCTGGCGCAGCACCAGGATCTTGTTGGCCCCGCTGGGCGCGGTCTGCACCGAGCCGATCGCCCGGACCGCCTCTTCTGCATACCAGCGGAAGAACTCAGCGGCGTAGGTCACCTCGGATCGGGCATCGGGGAGCGCCTTGCCGTTCTCCCGCACGATCAGCTCGGCGAGCTGTTCGCGTCGCTCGGTCATCAGCTCGAAGGCCCGGCGCAGGATCTCACCGCGCTCACGCGGCGGGGTCCCCCGCCACGACGGCAAGGCGGCATGCGCCGCGGCGACCGCGTCCAGCGCGTCGCCGACGGTCCCGGAGGCGACCTCCGTGATCGGCCCGCCATCGGCGGGATCGGTGACCTCGATCCGGCCGTCGTCGGAGGCATCGCGCCAGGTGCCGCCGATGTACAGGCCTCTGGGCACCGTCTCCGTCAAGCTTTTCATCGTCATGGTGCCGGCACCCCTCAGTCGGTGTTCTTCAGGACGGTCTCGACGATGCGGGCGACGCTGGGCAGGGCGGCGTCCTCCAGTGCGTCGGCGGCGGGCAGCGGCACGTGTGGCGTGGTGATCCGCACCAGTGGGCCGTCGAGGCTGGTGAACCCGTCCTCGGCGAGTATCGACACCAGTTCGGCGCCCCAGCCGCACAACCGCGGGTTCTCCTCCACGGTGAACAGCCGACCGGTCTTGGCCAGCTCACCCAGGACCGTCGTGACGTCGAGTGGCACCAGGGAGCGCAGGTCGACCACGCCCGCCTCGATGCCGTGGTCGCGCGACAGCTCCGTGGCGGCGGCCACGGCCCGCGGCACCATTGAAGCGAGCGCGACGATCGTGACGTCGCCACCGTCGCGGACCACCTTGGCCTTGCCCAGCTCTTCGACGATCTCGCCATCGGGCACCTCGCCCTTGACCGGATACAACGACTTGGCCTCGAAGAACAACACCGGGTCAGGGTCGCGGACCGCCGCGGCGAACAGGCCGATCAGGTCGGCCGGGTTGGACGGCGCGACCACCTTCAGGCCGGGTACCGCCATGGCCCAGTTCTCGACGGCCTGGGAGTGCTGGGCGCCGAAGCGCAACCCACCGCCGTTGCCCGACCGGATCACCAGCGGGAACGACACCTGACCGTTGGTCATGTACCTGGATTTGGCGATCTCGTTGGCGACGATGTCCCAGCAGACCGCGAAGAAGTCGGAGAACATGATCTCGGCGATCGGCCGCAGCCCGGTCATCGCGGCGCCCATCGCGGCGCCCAGGATGGCCTGCTCGGAGATCGGCGTGTCCCGCACCCGGCGCGGCCCGAACTCCTCCAGCAGCCCGACGGTGGCCTTGAACACGCCGCCGGCCGCGCCGATGTCCTCGCCGAGGAACACCACGCTGTCGTCCCGGCGCATCTCCTGGGCGATCGCGCGGGAGACCGCGTCCCGATAGGTCAGTTCCGCCATGAGGCACCTCCGTCGGCCCATACGTCCTTCTCCACCAACTCCGCGGCGGGCATCGGGCCCGCTTTGGCGGCCGCGGTCGCCGCGTCCACCTCGGACGCCGACTCGGTCTCGATCGCGGCGAGTGCCTCCTCTGCGATGCCGACGCTGCGCAGCCGGGCCCGGTAGGCGGGCACCGGGTCCCGGGCCAGCCACGCCTCCACCTCGGCGGCCGGCCGGTACTTGGCCGGGTCTGCCCGGGAGTGGCCGCCGTGCCGGTAGGTCAGCGCCTCGATCAGGCTGGGGCCCCCTCCCGCCCGTGCCGTGGCCAGCGAGGCGGCAGCGACCTCGTACATCGCGTCGGCGTCGTTGCCGTCGACCACGATCGGGGGCAGGCCGTAGGCCGCCGCCCGGTCGGCCGCGGGCCGCGGCACCGCGGTGATGTCGGAGGTCCGGGTGTACTCCATGTAGACGTTGTTCTCGCAGACGAACACGACCGGGAGCGACCAGATCGCGGCGAAGTTCAGCGCCTCGTGAAAAGCCCCGATGTTGGTGGTGCCGTCACCGAAGAAACAGACCGCTACCTGCCCGGTGCCTCGGTACTGCGCGGACCAGGCCGCGCCGGCGGCGATCGGCAGGTGCGCGCCGATGATCGCGTACGAGCCCATCATCCCGTGCTCGACCGAGGTGAGGTGCATCGAGCCGCCCTTGCCGGCCATCAGGCCGTTGGCGCGGCCCATCAGCTCGGCGAGGATCGGCATCATCGGCACGCCGCGGGCCAGCGTGTGCGCGTGGCCCCGGTAGGTGGCGAAGGTGTAGTCGTCGGGTCGCATCGCCACGCCGAACCCGGCGGCGATGGCCTCCTGGCCGAGGGACAGATGGCTGGTCCCCTTGACCAGGCCCTGCAGGAACAGGTCGTAAGCCCGCTTCCCCATGCCGCGCATCCGCACCATCTGCCGGTACAGCGCCAAGCGCGTTTCTCCGGGCATCTCCATCCGGGAGGGTTCGGTACTGGTCGTCGTCATCCTCGTGTGCCTCTCTTCCCTCGACTAGTAGGGGTTGGCGATGAAAAGTTCCTGCGCCGGGAAGCGAGTGAGCACCCGGGCGCCGTCGGCGGTGACGACGACCTCCTCCTCGATCCGGGCGGCCGAGTACCCGTCAGTGGCCGGGCAGTAGGTCTCCAGCGCGAACACCATGCCCTCGCGGATCTCGGCCGGATTCTCGATCGAGTTCAGTCGGCTGATGATCGGCCGTTCGTGCAGGCCCAGGCCCAGTCCGTGGCCGAACTGCAGGCCGAAGCAGTCCATCTCGGTGGAGAACCCGAACTCGGTCGCCGTGGGCCACGCCCTGGCGATCACATCGGTGGTCTGCCCGGGTTTCACCAGCTCGATCGACGCGTCGATCCACTCCCGGGCCTTGGTGTACGCGTCACGCTGAGCCGGCGTCGCCCAGCCCACGTTCAGGGTCCGGTAGTAGCAGGTCCGGTAACCGTTGTAGGAGTGGATGACGTCGAAGAAGCAGGTGTCACCGGGACGGATCATCCGGTCGGTGAAGTTGTGCGGGTGTGGGTTGCACCGCTCCCCCGACACCGCGTTGATCGCCTCCACGTCGTCCGAGCCGTGCGTGTACAGGTAGTGGTTGGCCAGGGCGACGATGTCGTTCTCCCGCACCCCAGGCTTGAGCGCTTCGGCGATCTGGTGGTAGAGGCCGTCGACCATCGCCGCGGATTGGGACAGCAGCATGATCTCGTCGGGGTTCTTCACCTGCCGGGCGTCCAGCATCACCTGCTGCCCATCGGCCATCCGCAGGCCCGCCCGTTCCATCTCGAACAGGAACGGCGGCTCGACGATGTCCACGCCGACCGGCGCGCCGGCCAGACCGTGCTCCGCCAGGATCGACTTGATCTCCGCCACGGCCCGTTCGAACAGTCCGGCCGGGGGCGGGATCGCGCCACGCAGCCCGAGCATCCCGGCTCGGCAGTTCTCCGGTTCCAGCCAGGGCGCGTACAGCTGGTGGTGACGCGCCGCCGAACCGAAGTCCCACACCATCGGCTCACCGGTGCGAGTCAGCAGCGCGTAGCGGGTCATCTTGTCCCGCGACCACTCACCGATGACCGTGCTGGTCAGATACCGGATGTTGTTGACGTCGAAGACCAGGAGCGCCCCCAGGTCACTGGCCTCGAGCGCCGCCCGCGCCCGCGCCAGCCGGTAGGACCGCAGCCGGTCGAAGTCGACCCGGGATTCGAAGTCCACCCCGGTGTGACCGGGGACGGCACTCACTGCGCCCCCAGCCCGTCTGAGACCGGCACGTCCTCGGACTGGAGCTCCAGCCCGGCCGCCGCCGCGGTCTCCAGCAGAAGTGCCGCGAAGTCGGTGTCACGGTGCCCGCGGCCGATCGCCTGCTGAACGATCTGGTGGGTCAGTGATGCGACCGGCATCGGCACCTCGAGCTCGCGGGCGGCGGCCAGACCCAGGTCGAAGTCCTTACGCAGCAGGACGGGCGTGAAGGTCGGCGTGAGGTCGAGATTGACGAAGGCGGGTGTCTTGTAGCGGGTGAACACCGACCCCATGACCGAGTCGTTGAGGAACTCCAGGAACGCCGCACGCGGCACCCCGCCCTTCTCTGCCAGCACGGTGATCTCCGCCAGCGACTGGGTGACCACGCCGAGGAAGATGTTGTGGGCGAGTTTGACCAGGCGGGCCACCTCGCCCTCGCCGGCGTAGGTGACGGCTCTGGCGACGATCTCCAGCAGCTCACGGACCTCGTCGAAGGACTCCCGTGGGCCGGAGGCGACGAGAGAGAGCTTGCCCGCCTTGACGACCTTGGCGTTGCCGGAGACGGGCGCCACCAGCAGGCTGGTGCCGACCTTGACCGCCCCGGCGCGGACCTCCGCCGACGCGTCGGCCGACACCGTGGAGCAGTCCACCAGGATGCGCGGCGCCCGCCCCTGCTGGAGCACACCGCCCTCACCCGTGGTGACCTGGACGAAGTCCGCCGACGCGGAGACCATGGTGAAGACGATGTCGCGGTCGGCGAGCTCGGCGGGGCTGTCCACGATCACGGCGCCGTACTCGGCGAGTGGCTCGGCCTTGGCCTTCGTACGGTTGTAGACGGTGACGGCGTGACCGGCCTGCAGCAGCCGGGCGGCCATCGCGTAGCCCATCCGGCCGGTACCGATCCAGCCGATCGTGGGATGCGTGCTCATCAGATTCTCTCCTGGGTCGTCAGAGTGGTGGTGGACCGCGATGAGGCGCCCAGGTAGAGCCGGGCCACCTCAGGGTCGGAGAGCAGGTCCTGGCCGGTGCCGGTGAGCGCGACCACCCCGGCCTCCAGAACCGCTCCGAACTGCGCGGCGGCAAGGCCGGACCGGGCGTTCTGCTCGACCAGCAGTACGGTGCGGCCGCTGGCGGCCAGCTGCCCGATCGCTTCGAACACCAGGTGACGGGACTTGGGGTCCAGCCCGATGGACGGCTCGTCGAGCAGGATCAGCTGCGGGTCGAACAACAGGGTGCGGGCCAGCTCGACCTGTTTCTGCTCGCCGCCCGACAGCGACCCGGCATGCGCGGTGCGCCGCTGCGCGACGATCGGGAACAGCTCGGCGGCGTCGTCGATGCGGCTCTTCAACGTTCTGTCGTTCCGGCGCAGGTAACCGGCCATCAGCAGGTTGTCCCACACCGTCATTGCCGGGAACAGGCTGCGGTCCTGCGGCACGTGCACGATGCCGCGCAGCAGCTTGGGCCGGGGGCCGAGCGCGGTGACGTCGTCGCCGCAGAAGAGCACCCTGCCGGACTTCGGCCGGAGCAGGCCGCTGACCGCCTTCAGCACGGTCGACTTGCCCGCTCCATTGGGCCCGATCAAGCAGGTGACGCCTTCGCCGGGCACCTCGAGGGTGACGCCCTTGAGGATGTCCCCGGCCCCGTAGCCTGCGACGACACCGTCCAAGGACAGCAGGATCGTCATCGTTCTCACTCTCCTAGGTAGGCGTCGAGGACCCGCGGGTCGGACTGCACCTGCTCCGGAGTACCCGTGGCGATGGGGGAACCCCGGTCGAGCACGATCACCGGATCGCACAGGCGCATCACGAAACTCATGTCGTGTTCGACCACCAGGAAGGTCGTCCCTCCGGCGTGACGTGCCCGGATGTGGGACTCCATGGTGTCGATCAACACCGGGTTGACCCCCGCGGTCGGCTCATCGAGCAGTACCAGACGCGGGTCGCTCATCAGCAGCGCGGCGAACTCCAGCAGCTTGCGCTGACCCCAGGACAGCTCCGCGGCGGTCAGGTCGGCCACCCGATCCAGACGGAATTCCTCCAGCAGCTCTCCTGCGCGGATCCGGTCGGCCCGGGACACCCGCCGCCCGAACAGCTCGCGGAAGCTCCAGCCGCCGGCCACGACGAGGTTCTCCTGCACCGTCAGCTCCGGGAAGACCCTGGCCTGCTGGAAGGTGCGGGACAGGCCCCGCTGGTAGAGCCGGATCGGGCTCATGCCCGTGACCTCCCGCCCGCTGAAACCGACGGTGCCGGAATCGGCGGGCAGATAGCCGGTGACCAGGTTGAACACGGTGGTCTTGCCGGACCCATTGGGTCCGATCAGAGCGGTGACGGTGCCCTCACCGACGGTGAACGAGCAGCCGTCCACCGCACTGACTCCGCCGAACGTTTTGGTGAGGTTCTGGACCTCGAGCAAGGCGCTCATGCTCCGGTACCTCCTTGCCTGTCAGTACGGCCGGCAGCGGCCAGACCAAGCCCGCCGCCCGCCAGGCGGCGCACCGGCGGGTCGTTGTCCGCGGCGGCGGTCAGCCGCCTGCGGCGCCGGATGTCGCTGATGGTGGGCAGGACGCCCCGCGGCATGAACCGCATGATCAGCAGGAACACCAGGGCGTAGGCGACCAGGTAGAGCCGGCTGCCACCGAGCTCGTAGGCGAGGTACTGCTGCGCGGGCACCAGGATGACCGCACCGACGACCGGCCCCCACAGGGTGCCGCGCCCGCCCAGGAAGGCCATCAGGACCATGCCGATGGTGATCAACGGGTCGAAGGCGAACTGCGGGTAGACGAAGTTGACGTAGTACGCCCACACCGCGCCGACCATCGCCGTGATCCCGACGCTCACCGAGAACGCCAGCAGCTTGACTCCGGCGACGTGTACGCCGATGCCGCGCGCCTTGTCCTCGTCCGCGCGGACCGCCGCCAGCGACAGGCCGATCTTCGAATTCCGCGAATACCAGCTCGCGCCCATCGCCACCAGCAGCAGGACGCACATGGCGTAGTAGAAGGGACGCTCGAAGGTCCCGACGTCGAAGGGCGGGATCGCCACGCCGGCCCCCTGGGCGCCGCCGGTGAGACTCCGCAGGTTGAACGCCAGGGTCTGCGCGACGAACAGCAGCGTGATGGTGACGATGGCGAACACGTCGGCCCTGGTACGCATCGCGATCGCACCGATCGGCAGGCCGATCAACGCGGCCGCCACGGCGACCACGGGCAGGATCGCGAACGGCAGCAGCCCGTTGGACAGGGTGTGGCTGCTCGGATAGACCAATGCCACGGTGTAGGCGCCGAACCCGAAGAACGCCGCGTGGCCCAGCGAGGGATAGCCCGCGTAGCCTCCGATCAGGTTCCATGACGAGGCCAGCGCCGCGTACATGACCGTGAACACCAGCATGCTGACCACCCAGTGCTGGGGCATCGCCAGCGGCAGCACCGCGAGGACGACGAGGAATCCGCCGGCCCGGGACAGCCCACCGCGGGTCACAGCGCACCCCGCAGCGTGGTGCCGAACAGGCCGCGCGGCCGTACCAGCAGGACGACCAGCAATACGACGAAGAAGGTGAACTGGCTCCACGTCGGCGACCAGGTCACGGCGACGACCGACGACGCAACGCCGATGATCATGCCTGCGACGACCGCGCCGCCCAGGCTGCCCAGGCCGCCGAGGACGACGACCGACAGCAGCTGGGAGATCAGGTCGTAGTGGCTGCCCGCGTTGAAGGGGTAGATCAGCCCGAACACCGATCCGGCGGCAGCCGCGGTGGCGGTCCCCAGTCCGAAGCCGAGCGCCCTGATCCGGGTGGGCTCGACTCCGAGCAGCCGGGCCGCCTCGGGGTTCTGCACGGTGGCCCGCACCGCCCGGCCGAACCGGGTGCGGTGCAACAGCAGATACAGCAGCCCGAGTACGGCGACCGACAGCAGGAACGCGTACAGCCGTACGGCGCCGATCTGATAGCCCGCGACGGTGAACGAGGCGTTGGCGTAGGAGGCGTTGACGCTCTGGTAACTGGTGCTGTACGCCACCGACAGCACGCCCTCGACGCCCAGCGCGATCGCGAACGTCACCAGTAGCGACAACTCCGCGGCGTCTTCACTCCGCAGTTGCCGCAGGAAGAGCCACTGCACCGCGACGCCCAGACAGAACATCGCCGGGGTGGTGATGAGCACCGCGAGGAACGGGTCGATCCCCACCGATGTGAACAGGGTGTAGGTCAGGTAGGCGGACAGGATGACCATGGCGCCCTGCGCCAGGTTCACCACTTTCATGATTCCGAAGATGAGCGTCTGGCCGCTCGCCATCAGCGCGTAGACGCCGCCGGTGAGAATGCCGATCAGGACGCCCTGGATGATCGTATGCATGCGCCGGGCCTCTCAGCCGTTCCAGGCGGGCTTGGAAGGCAGTGGTGCGTGCTGCGCGGATGTCGCGGGGAACACCGGGACCAGCCGGCCGTCGATCCACTGCACCAGATGGAAGGTGCCCTTGGGAGCGCCGTCGGCGTTCCAGGACAGCGTGCCGAGCAGCGTCGGCCAGCTGCCCGAGTGCAGCGTGGAGATGATCGTGGCGTTGTCGACCTTGCCGGTCTTGGCCGCGACCGCCTCGAGCAGCTGACCGCACCCATAAGCCTCAGCCGAGGTGGTGTCGATCTGAGCTGCCGTGCCCCCGTACTTCTTCAGGTACTCACTGGTGAACTGCGCGCTCCCCTGCTCGGTGGATCCGGCGAACCAGTCACCGGCCGACAAGATGCCGGTGGTGTTCTTCGCGCCGACCTTGTCCGGGAACTCCACGGGCGAGTTGGCACCGTTCGACATGAACATGAACTTGGGGCTGTACTTGAGCTGGACGAGCGCCTTGACCTGCTGGTAGGCGTCGGTTGACTGGGTGCCCGAGACGATGACATCGGGCTTGGCGGCTGCGGCCTTGGCCATCACCGGCGTCAGGTCGGGGGCCTCGGCCGGGTAGATGCCCTTGTAGACGGTCTTGATCCCGGCGGCCTCGAACCGGGCGCGGATGGTATCGGCGATCGGCGAGGAGAACGGGTCGTCGAGCGAGGGGTAGGCCGCGGTCTGCGGCCGCTGCCCTGCCGGCAGGGAGAGGATGTAGTCGGCGAACACCTCGCCCGAGGCGACCACCGGCGCGGGCTGCACGAAGAACAGGTTGTTCAGATGTTCGGCGAACACCTTCGGGCCACCACCCGCCGGCTCGAGGAAGGAGTAACCGAACCGCTTGGCGACCCGCGCGGCCGGCGCGGTCAGCAGGCTGGAGAACGGGCCGAACACCAGATCGACATGGTCGCGGGTGATCAGGTTGGTGTAGTTGGTCACCACCTGGCTGGGGCTGGACAGGTCATCGACGATCTTGACCCGCACGGTGCGCCCGAGCAGACCGCCCTGGGCGTTGACGTGATCCGCCCAGAGTTCGTAGCCGCGCTTCGCGGCCTTGCCGGGATCCGCGAAGTCCCCCGTGAGGGACAGCGAGATGCCGATCGTGAGCGTCTTGGACGCGCCCCCACCGGAACCGTGCGACCCACCGCAGCCGGCTGCGAGCAGCACGGCCGCGCAGGCCAGGGCGGAGAGCCTCGCTCCGCGCCGGTGAGATGTTCCCCGATGAAACAAACGATTGCTTCCGTCCACCGTGTTCTTCCTCTCGGATGGCAAGGGGTGGGAGTCAGGGGACCTCGCCGGAAGTGAACGACGTCCTGGGGGTGGCGTTTGCCGCAATGACGACAATCGATTGCGGCGAAACTAAGCCCTCACTACCAGCATGTCAATGCCTCACTGAACCTTGATTACAACAAACGATTGCTGGCAATATTCGCGGTCGGTCGCCTATGATCTCGTCCTGTGACAGTGACCCTGCGCGATGTGGCCCGCGCCGCTGAGGTCCATCCCGGCACCGCCAGCAAGGCGCTCAACGAGGCGACACGTGATCGGGTCGCGCCGGGGACCGTCCGGCGGGTGCTGGCCGCCGCCGAGCGTCTCGGCTACCAGCCCAACACGTTCGCGCGCGGCCTGCGCACCCGCCGCTCGTACGCCGTCGGCGTCGTGCTGCCCGATCTGGCCAATCCCCTCTTCCCGCCGATCGTGCGGGGCGTCGAGAAGTTACTGGCGAAGGCCGGCTATGCCACCCTCATCGTCGACACCGACAACGACCCCGCCGCCGAGGAACGCCTGTTGGCGATGTTGCGAGCCCGGCACGCGGACGGCTTCATCATCGCCACGGCCCGCCGGGAGCATCCGGTGGTGGAGAAGGCGGTCGCCGACGGCGTTCCCATGGTGCTGGTCAACCGGCTCACCGACGCCGCACTCGTGCCGGCGGTCGCCGGGGACGAAGTGGCCGGGATCAGTTCCGCCGTCGAGCATCTGGTGTCGCTGGGCCATCGGCGGATCGGGCACCTGGCGGGGCCGCAGGATCTGTCCACCGGCTTCGGCCGCTACCGTGCCTTCCTCGACGCGATACAGCGCTTCGAGCTGGCCGCCGCGGACTGCCCGATCGCCTTCGCCGACGCCTACAACGAAGCCGCGGGCCTGCAGGCGGCCCGTGGCATGCTGGCCGCGCCGGTCCCGCCGACCGCGATCATGGCCGGAAACGACCTGATCGCACTCGGCTGCCTGGACGCCATGGCCGAGGTGGGACTGAACTGCCCGGCCGATGTCTCGGTGATCGGGTTCAACGACCTGCCGATGCTCGCCCGGCTCGACCCTCCGCTGACCACCGTTCACCTTCCCCAGGAGGACATCGGCGCCGAGGCGGCGAAACTGCTCCTCGACTGCATCAACGAGCCCGGCGGATCCGCCAAACGCCTCCTGCTTCCCTGCCACCTCACCGTGCGAGGTTCGACCGCGAGTCCGATGCCACCCCGGCCTCGATGACAGTAAGGGCCGGGTTGTAATCACAGTTACGTCCATACATGACGGCCAGGACTTCGTTCGGAAGGTACGTCACTTATTGCTCGGCAGTTAGGCCGGCGTGGGTTACCGTTAAGGCGACTGGATCTTGGTTTCCAGCGCCACGACAAGGCGGTTGCATTGACTTCGCTCCGGACCCACTGACCTCATGAACCTCAACGATTATGTGGTCTTCCGCGACTCGGGCACACGGACCGTCGACAGGTACCTCATGCCGCACGAGGGCCAGACGATCGCTGTGCGGCGGCACCCGGCCGTACTCCTGCGACCCGTCGTGGAGGTCGTCGCCGGCCTGTTCGCCTGCGGCTATGTCAGTACGGCGACGGGCCTCACCCTCATCTGGTGGCTGTGGCTCGGCCTGCTGGCCCGGCTGATGTGGAAGGTCTTCGCCTGGTCGATCGAGTACTTCCTCGTCACCGAGCACCGGGTCATGCTCATCACCGGCGTGCTCAACAGGCGGGTGGCCATGATCCCCCTGGGCAAGGTGACCGACATCGCGCTGGAGCGGTCGGCGCTGGGCCGGATGCTCGGCTATGGCGAGTTCGTGATGGAGTCGGCGGGCCAGGACCAGGCCATGCGCAACGTCAAGTACATGCCGTACCCGGAGCAGCTCTACCTCGAGGTCTCCTCGCTCGTCTTCCCCGCTGTCGACGGTTCTCCGGACTGACACCGGTCCCGGAAGTCCTGATCCTTTAGGTCACAGGTCCGGAGTTCTGACTGACGTATCGCTTTCGTGGGCAAACCCGATCTACGGTTCGAGCATCGAACGCGATAGGTGCCAGCTACGAAATAAGGGAACAATCGCTTTGGCCAGACCCGTTGTGCGCGGTGACCTCACCCCCCAGCTACTCAGCACGTCCGTGTGGACCGACGAGATGGTCGCCGCGGCGGGCATACCGATCAACGATGTCCCATTCGTCACGGTTGGCGGTGGGATCGGCTCATTCGTGACCGTCGACTACCTCCGGATCTACGGCGTCCCGATGAACCACATACGGGTGCTGTCGAACATCGACAAGCCCTGGGATACCTATCAATATCTCACCAGGGTGTCGCAGATCCCCAAGCCCGAGCGGATCCGATCGGACTCCTCGTCCCGGCCGGACAACATCTGGGGCTTCCCGTCATACGCCCTCGAGGAGGCCTGGCGGGAGAAGTCCCTCAAGCACCTGTTCCAGGTGGCCACCGAGCCGGTGTTCGCCGACTACTGGACCCCGCGGGCC
>JAOPYO010000467.1 GCA_025964575.1 Actinomycetes bacterium | reverse complement strand
AGAAGGGCGACAAGGTCGTCATCGTGGCCGGCTCACCCCCCGGAACCCCGGGCTCCACCAACGCCCTGCGCGTCCACCGCATCGGCGACGCCATCGCACACGCCATGCGCTCCTGACCCCGCGGCTCCTCGCGCCTCCTGCCCCTACGGTCTCGTAGGGCAGGGGGCGGCACGCGTCCCGGGCCGCACTGGGCGCGTACACCTCGTTCTGGGACCTCGGCCTCGGCATCGCCGGCCTGGTCACCGGAGCGGTCGACGCCGGCTCCGGCTATCCGGCCGTCTTCATCGTCGCGGCGGCCGCGGCGCTGGCTACCGCGATCACCGGACCGGGTTGCCAGATGACCCTGCCCAGCGCTCCCCCGGCGCGCACCCCGCTCCGTCCCGTACGGGCTCGTACGGGCTCGTACGGGACGGAGCGCGGGGCCGCGCCGACGTCAGTACTTCGGCCCCACGAACTCATCCAGCTGCGCCACGGCCTCCCGCTTGGCGACCGAGACGGTGTTGGGTTTGGATCGGCGCCACTCGATGTCCAGACGGTCCAGAGCGTCGGTGAAGAGGACACGGATGTCTGTCGACTCGTTGACGAACAGATAGCGCGGGTATTCGTACCAGCGCTCGCCACTGGGCAACGGGCGCCGCACGCGGTTGAGGATGCGGCAGCCATCTGAGTGGATCAACCCGCGGACCAGCTGCTCCGGGTGCTTCGTGACGATTTCCTGTTGCCAAGAGGCGAGCTCGATCTTGCGGTTGTGCTTCTTACCTGCTCCGTACTGGGGAAACAAGCAAGGCCAGTGACTGGAATAGCTGCGGATGTCAGAGCAGCCCTGCCGCTGGACGGTCCCGACCTTGTTGTCCGGACGGATTGCCTCCAGCGCCCGGCGGCATTCTCCTTTCAGGCCTGGCCAGGCGTCCGCGCAGATGATGCGCAGGATGAACACGCCTTCTCGGTGTGTCCTACTGATGCATCCGTCGCCCAAGTAGAGCCCGAGGAGGTAGGCGTAGGCGGCCTGCGGTTCGGGGAGGGTGGGTATCTCGGTGCAGCGTGGGCAGGCGCGGGATCCGCCGACGTATAGCGGGCGTCCCTGCTCTGTTCGTAACCGCCATTCCCGGATGGCGAACCGGGAGACTCCGATGCGGCGGCTGATCTCGCTGGTCGGGAGTCCCTGTGCCAGTAGTTTCAGAGCTCGGTCACGCGTCGCGACATCGTACATGCGGAGAGTGTCGCAACCGGGTACGACAAAACCGCCGTCCCAAGGAACGGCGGCTGGCGATTGTGCCCCGAGTGGGACTCGAACCCACACTGGACGGTGTTTGAGACCGCATCCTCTACCGATTGGGATATCGGGGCATATTTCCGGACATTTCGGGCTAGCTATGTCCGGTATCACCTGATCGCTAAAGAGCGACCGGGCTGGCCAACAGCGTACCGGGTCCGGGTAGTGTCGTGCGCGTGACTGAGCGCGCCAGGCGAGTTGTGATCGCTGAAGATGAGGCCCTGATCCGCTTGGATCTCAAGGAGATGCTAGAGGAAGAGGGCTACCAGGTCGTCGGTGAGGCGGGTGACGGTGAGGCCGCCGTCAAGCTGGCCGTTGAGCTGCGTCCGGACCTGGTGATCCTCGATGTGAAGATGCCCATCCTGGACGGCATCTCCGCCGCCGAGCAGATCACTGCGGACCGGATCGCACCTGTGATCATTCTTACTGCCTTCTCTCAGCGCGAACTCGTCGAGCGGGCCAGCGCCGCCGGCGCGATGGCCTATCTCGTGAAGCCGTTCACCAAAGCGGACCTGGTGCCTTCCATCGAGATGGCGGCCAGCAGGTACGAGGAGATGAAGGCCCTCGAGGCCGAAGTCGGCACGCTTCAGGAGCGCCTGGAGACCCGCAAGATCGTTGACCGGGCCAAGGGGGCGTTGCAGACCACCCACGGCTGGACCGAGCCCGAGGCGTTCCGCTGGATTCAGAAGACCTCGATGGACCACCGGTTGACCATGCGCAAGGTCGCCGAAGCGGTCCTGGCTGGAGAGCTTCAGGACGATTCGGGTAAAGACGAGTAGTCTGCTCGTGTTTCGGTCACTCTAAATATCCTGGCGGATGGCGGAAGCCGGCCGTACCAGCGATCAACAAGCGATCAGGCGCTGGGCCCTGGGACCCAACCAAGAGCATCTGGAGTTGGGCTCGCGGACCCTGCCCGTTCATCTGGCGGGACTGCCAAGATCTGCGTGTGCTCACAGCGGTCGGCAAGTAACGAAGCAGTAACCCTTCTGCCCAGCACTGCTGATCTCTCACCCCGTGTGGGTGTATTACGTACTCGTCCCCAGGTGACAGTGCTCGTCCAGAGTTCGCCGCCCTGGGGTCACACTCGTACCCGATCCCATACGGATCCGGATTGAAAGGTTGGCGACCTTGCGGCGCAACATAGTCAAGATCACCGGCGCTGTGGCGCTGAGTGCGGTGCTAGCGGTGAGTGGCTGCGGCAGCTCGAAGAAATCGGGCGGGGGGAACGCTAACGAGGTCACGATCGGGTTCATGGGCGACCTGACCGGTGAGAACGCCGGCATTGTCATCCCGCCGAAGCAGGGTGCGCAGCTGGCCATCGACGCCTACAACGCGACCAACCCGAAGGTGAAGATCGTCCTCAAGGCCTACGACAGCCAGGGCAAGGGTGAGCAGGCCGTTCCGCTGGCCAAGACCGCGCTCACCAAGGACAAGATCGTCGGCATGATCGGCCCGTCGTTCTCCGGTGAGTCGGCGCAGGTGGACCCGGTGCTCGAAGAGGGCAAGGTGCCGAGCATCTCGCAGTCGGCGACCAACGCCGCGCTCGGTACGCACGGCTGGAAGTACTGGCACCGCATCGTGGCCAACGACAACGTTCAGGGCGCGGGCATCGGCACCTTCATCGCCAACGGTGCGAAGGCCAAGAAGGTCTTCATCGTCAGCGACAACTCCGAATACGGTAAGCCGCTCGCCGCGATGGTGAAGGACACCGTCACCAAGGCCGGTGCCACCGTCCAGGAAGACGTGATCGACCCGAAGGGCTCGGCCTTCTCGGCGACGGTCAACAAGATCAAGCCGTTCGCGCCTGACGCGATCTTCTTCGGTGGCTACTACGCCGCGGCCGGCAAGCTGATCAAGCAGCTCCGTGAGGGCGGCGTGAAGTCCCTCTTCCTGTCGGGCGACGGTTCGCTGGACCCGGGACTGGCCAAGGGCGCGGGTGGCACCAACGCTGACGGCTCGGTCATCGGCTGCCCCTGCCTGATCGACCCGGAGGGCTCGGGCGGCGGCGCGAGCAAGACCTTCGCGGCGGCCTACAAGGCCAAGTACAACTCCCCCACCGCGATCTACTCGGCCGAGGGCTACGACGCGGCGACGGCCTTCGTCGAGGCAGTCAAGGCGGGCAACACCACCGCTGAGAAGATCAACGCTTACCTTTCGACGATCGACGTCCCCGGTGTCTCCAAGCAGATCAAGTTCGGCCCCGATGGTGAGCCGGCCGCCAAGGACGTCTATGTCTACAAGGTGACGGGCACCACGCTGCCGCTGCTGGGCAAGGCCGCCGAGGCCAAGCTCTAGTTCTCTCTTGCCTGCCGCGCAATGGCGGGCAGTCCACGTATGGCGCAGGGGCGGGAACGCTACGACGTTCCCGCCCCTCAACGAAGGCGACCCTAATAGTGCACAATTTTATTGACGAGTTTTGGCCGTCCACCGTTGACGGCCTGGCGACGGGTTCGATCTACGCGCTCATCGCTCTTGGCTACACAATGGTCTACGGCGTGTTGCGTCTCATCAACTTCGCTCACTCTGAAATTTTCATGATCGGGACCATGGCGGTCATCGGCACCCTGAACGTCCTGGGGACCACGACCCTCTTGAGCGGCGTCGGCCTGATCGGCGTCGTACTGATCCTCTGCATCGTCGCGGCGGTCGCTTCAGGCGGCAGTGCCATGCTTCTGGAGTTGGTCGCCTACCGGCCACTGCGGCGGCGTGGAGCGTCGCGGCTGGCAGCGCTGATCTCCGCCATCGGAGCCTCGATCTTCCTGCAGCAGCTCTTCGCCCGGCTGGTCATCCCCAAGGCCTTTAACCTGCCGAACGAGAAGGGAGCGCTGCCCGTCTCCAAGCACTTCGTGCAGCGCTCGGACTGGGTGAGCATCGGCAACTTCATCGTCAGCAACGACAAGCTCATCCTGATCCTCGGTGCGGTTCTGATGATGGTCGTGCTCGATCTGTTCGTGAACCGGACCAGGCTCGGCCGCGGCATCCGGGCGACCGCCCAGGACCCGGAGACCGCGGTGCTGATGGGGATCAACATCGACCGGATCGTGATGGCGACGTTCGCGATCGGCGGGGCCATGGCAGGGGTCGCGGCGGCGCTCTACATGCTCCGGTTCGAGGAGACGGCGTACGACGTCGGGTTCCTGCTCGGGATCAAGGCGTTCACCGCTGCGGTGCTGGGCGGTATCGGCAACCTGAGGGGGGCGCTGGTGGGTGGTCTCGCGCTTGGTCTGGTCGAGATGTACGGATCCAGTATCTTCGGTAGTCAGTGGCAGAACGTGGTCGCCTTCAGCGTTCTGATCCTCGTGCTCATGTTCCGTCCCACCGGCATCCTCGGTGAGTCCCTCCAGAAGGCACGCGCATGACGGCCAACGGAAACGCCGCCAAGAGTGGCGTCGCAACGGTTCGTGCGATCCCCGACGTTGTCCGTGACTGGTGGGGCAGACAGCCGGGCACGGTGCGCTGGGGGGTCTATGCCCTGCTGATCGTGGTGGCGATCCTGCTGCCGTCCGATCAGATCGGCAGTTTCATGTCGCCGGACTCCGACTGGGCGACCCTGCTGTTCTTCCCCATCGGCGGCTACATCCTGCTGGCCATCGGGCTGAACGTCGTGGTGGGCCAGGCGGGTCTGCTCGACCTCGGGTATGTCGCGTTCTTCGCCATCGGTGGATATGCCATGGCGGTGCTCGGCACCAAGGCGGGGATGAGCTTCTGGGAGATCCTGGTCATAGGCGTCCTGCTGTCGGCGCTGTCGGGCATCCTGCTGGGGGCGCCGACGCTGCGATTGCGGGGCGACTATCTCGCCATCGTGACCCTGGGGTTCGGCGAGATCGTCCGGATCACGGCGCAGAACACTGATTCCATCGGTGGTCCGAACGGCATCGCGGGCATTCCGCATCCGCCCGACCTGACCGACTGGGCGATGCCGGATGTGTTCCCGTTCAGTTCCCTGGGGTTGTCGGGGGTTCAGCCGTTCCACTACGGCGCTCTCGACGGCCACCCGTACTACTACGTGATGCTGCTGGTCATCATCGTGGCGATCATCTTCGTCAAGCGGCTGGAGCACAGCCGGGTGGGGCGGGCGTGGGCTTCGATCCGTGAGGACGAGGACGCGGCCGAGCTGATGGGGGTGCCGACCTTCAAGTTCAAGCTGGGTGCCTTCGCCATCGGCGCGGCGATCGGCGGTGCTACCGGCGTGGTGTACGCGGCCCAGGCCGTATCGATCATCCCCACGAACTTCCCGTTCATCCTCTCGGCGACCATCCTGGCCGCAGTGGTGCTGGGCGGGTCCGGCAACCTCCCGGGTGTCATGATGGGTGCCTTCCTCGTGGCGTGGATCCCGGAGCGCATCCGCTTCCTCGCGGAGTACCGGATCCTGATCTTCGGTGGGGTGCTCGTGGTTCTCATGATCTTCCGTCCGGAGGGTCTGCTGCCGTCCCGGCAGCGCAAGGCGGAGCTCGCCGAGGGCACCGGCGGTATGGGCAGCCTCGGTGCCGAGGTGGCCGGCCCGACCACGGAGGCCGCGGGGGTGAGCCAGTGAGCGAGGAGACAGTGGAACAGGCCGAGGTGAAGACGGCGCAGGCGGTGCTCGAGTTGAAGGCCGTGACCATGCGCTTCGGCGGTGTGGTCGCGGTCAGTGCGCTCGACCTCACCGTGAATAAGGGCGAGATCTTCGCGTTGATCGGCCCGAACGGTGCGGGAAAGACCACGAACTTCAACATGATCACCGGGGTCTATCGGCCGACAGAGGGCGAAGTGCTCTTCAACGGGTCCCGGATCGATGGTCAGAAGCGGTTCAAGGTGACCAAGCTCGGCATCGCCCGGACGTTCCAGAACATCCGGCTGTTCCACAACATGACGGCACTTGAGAACGTCATGGTGGGTGCTGACGCCCACCACCGGACCGGTCTCGCGGGAGCGGCGCTGGGACTGCCCTGGCATCGTCGGGAGGAACGGGAGGGCCGGGCCAAGGCGCGGGAACTGCTGGACTTCGTCGGTGTCGGTCACCGGATCGATGAGGCCGCCAAGAACCTTCCGTATGGGGACCAGCGGCGGCTTGAGATCGCCCGTGCGCTGGCCACCGACCCGAAGCTTCTGCTGCTGGACGAGCCGGCGGCGGGCATGAACCCGGTGGAGAAGGAGTCCCTTCAGGGGCTCATAAGGAAGATCCGTGACTCGGGCCGCACGGTGCTGCTCATCGAGCACGACATGAGTCTGATCATGGGTATCAGTGATCGGATCGCGGTGCTGGACTTCGGCCAGAAGATCGCCGAGGGGTTGCCGGTCGAGATCCAGAACAACCCGAAGGTCATCGAGGCGTATCTGGGGGTTCCGGCCGATGCTTCTTGAGATCGACGATATTCACGTCTACTACGGCAAGATCGCGGCTCTGAAGGGTGTGTCCCTTCAGGTCGACGAGGGTGAGATCGTCACGCTGATCGGTGCCAACGGCGCCGGGAAGACGACCACTCTCAAGACGATCTCGGGGCTCCGTTCGCTGTCCCGGGGCCGGATCACGTTCGATGGCAAGGACATCAGCAAGATGCCGGGGTACAAGCGGGTGCTCGCCGGAATCGGGCAGGCGCCGGAGGGACGCGGCATCTTCCCCGGGATGTCCGTGACCGAGAACCTGCTGATGGGTGCCTACGCGCGCAAGGGTGATTTCAGCGGGGAGCTCGAGGAGATCTTCGAGCTGTTCCCCCGGCTTGCCGAGCGTAAGACCCAGGCCGGCGGCACGATGTCCGGTGGTGAGCAGCAGATGCTGGCGATCGGCCGGGCTTTGATGACCAAGCCGAAGGTGCTGCTGCTCGACGAGCCCTCGATGGGGCTGGCTCCGATGCTGATCGCCCAGATCTTCTCGATCATCCGGGAGATCAACCGGCGGGGGACCACGGTGCTCTTGGTCGAGCAGAACGCTCAGCAGGCGCTGCAGGTCGCGCATCGGGCGTACGTCATCGAGACGGGCGGGATCGTCAAGACCGCCCCGGCGAGTGAGCTGCTCGACGATCCTGCTGTGCGAGAGGCCTATCTGGGCGGTGGCGCGGCGCACAGTGTCACCGACACGGTGGAGCCTGTGGCGCTGTCCAAGGTCGCGGAGCCGGAGGACACCGTCGAGCCGGGCGATACGGCCGAGTCGGCCGCCGATTGACGGTGACGGCAGTGGATACGGCTCCGGCGTGACGGCGGTACGGTCGCGCCGGAGCCGTACTCGTATGGGCGGTGGTTCAGGAGGTGAGCGGGAGGTCCGCGGTGGTGGTGCTGCCGGCCACCGGTGTCCCCGTGAGCCGGTCGGACAGTCTGGACGACGACGGATCTCCGAGGATGCGCAGCGCGCGGACCTTGGCCTTCGCGGGGATGTCGTACCACAGGTCGAGCTCGCGTACCTCCTGGGCGGCGATGGAGAAGGGCCCATCGGGTGCCCGGGAGATCTCCATGGCGTCGTAGCTCAGGTTGTAGTCCTTGCCGTCTGTGGTGAGGAGGCGCTGTTTGTACAGGTCGAGGTTGTGACGGGTCTTGCCGCTGTTGGCCATGGAGAGCCGGACTCGTACGTACTGGCCTTTGGCCAGGAGGTCGGCGTGTGAGCCGACCACGGAGACGATGTCGGTGCGTATCGCTATCGCGGTGTAGGTGACCTCGCCGATGTTCACGTGCTTGCCCGGCAGAGCGGACTCGAGCTCCCGGACGGGCTGCGGCGGCAGGTGGTAGGTGGGGGTGCTCTTCGTGCCGGAGCAGGCCGTGAGTGCCGCCAGTGTGAGCGCTACACCCGCCATCCTCATGAACCGATGCATGATCCCAACGTAAGGTTCCGTCTTCCCGTCGAGGAATGACGCGTGGGTTCTTGCAACCTGATCGCAACCGGCGTGGTCCGATTGCAGGTGTCGGTCGCGGTGCGGCGCTGGGCATGACAGGGGCTCGGGGCCGCCTTTGGCGCCGTACGTACCTTTCTGGTCACGTACGTTTTCTACTCGGCGGTCCCGAGCCCTGAGATTTCCACCGTAGCGAGCCGCGGCCCACTGGCGCAAAAGATGTGCGAAGCCCGCCGCCGAACAGGCCGTACGGTCCGTACAAAACCTCAGTAGGGCTGTCGGAAACTGTCGTACCTGGAGGCTAGGCTCGCTGCGTGGCGACAAAAGAACCGACCCATGACATCAACCGGCTGCTCCTGCTGGACGGGCACTCCCTGGCGTACCGGGCGTTCTTTGCGCTGCCGTTGGAGAACTTCTCGACGACGACCGGCCAGCCCACCAACGCTGTGTACGGCTTCACCTCGATGCTCATCAACGTGCTGCGCGACGAGCAGCCGACGCATGTGGTCGTCTGCTTCGACCGGTCCGAGCCGACGTTCCGGCATGAGGAGTACGTCGAGTACAAGGCCGGCCGGCGTGAGACCCCTGATGACTTCCGCAGCCAGATCAGCCTGATCTTCGAGGTGCTGGAGGCGCTGCGCGTCCCGTTCGTGTCGGTGGCCGGGTTCGAGGCCGATGACCTCATCGCGACCCTCGCGACGCAGGCCGTCGAGGACGGCATGGAGGCGCTCGTCGTCACCGGTGACCGGGACGCCTTCCAGCTGGTCGGCGACAAGGTGACCGTGCTCTACCCGCGTAAGGGTGTCTCCGACCTGGCGCGGATGACGCCGGCGGCGGTGCTGGAGAAGTACGGTGTGCCGCCCGAGCGCTACCGGGAATTGGCCGCGCTGGTCGGAGAGTCCAGCGACAACCTGCCCGGTGTGCCCGGGGTGGGGCCGAAGACCGCCGCCAAGTGGCTCAACCAGTACGGTGATCTGGGCGAGCTCGTCGCGCACATCGACGAGATCAAGGGCAAGGCGGGCGAGAGCGTCCGCGCGCATCTCGGCGACGTGCTGCGCAACCAGCAGATCAACAAGCTGATCTGTGACGTGCCGCTGGAGGTGCGGCCGCCGGAACTCACGATCGGTCAGTGGGACCGGGACGAGATCCACAACCTTTTCGACACCCTGCAGTTCCGGGTGCTGCGTGAACGGCTGTACGCCACCCTGTCGGCGGTGGAGCCCGAGGCCGATGAGGGCTTCGAGGTCGAGGTCGTGCGCCCCGGGCCGGGCGAGGTGGCCCAGTGGCTGGCCGATCACGCCGGAGGTGCGGGCCGGACCGGTGTCGCCGTCAGCGGCAGATGGGGGCGTGGCACCGGTGAGCTCACCGGCATCGGGCTGGCCGGCCTGGACGGTTCGGGTGCCTATCTGGACCCGGCGGAGCTGATCGAGGAGGACGAGCGGGCTCTCGCCGGGTGGCTGGCCGACCCGAAGCGGCCCAAGGCCGTCCATGACGCGAAGGGGCCGATGCTGGCGTTCGCCGCCCGGGGGCTGACCTTGGACGGGTTGACGAGCGACACGGCTCTGGCCGCCTATCTGGCGCTGCCCGGGCAGCGCACCTTCGATCTGGGTGACCTGTCGCTGCGTTACCTGCATCGGGAGCTGCGTCAGGAGGCCGAGGAGTCCGGTCAGCTCACCCTGGACGGCACCGGTGAGGAAGAGGCGTCGCATGACCTGGTGGTGCGGGCGCGCGCCGTGGTCGAACTCGCGGACGCGCTGGACCGGGACCTGGAGCGGCGAGGGGCGACCCGGCTGCTGCACGAGGTCGAGCTGCCGCTGGTCCGGGTGATGGCCGACATGGAGCGGATCGGCATCGCGGTCGACGGGGACCATCTGGCGTCCCTGTCGTCGACCCTCGGCGGCCAGGTCAAGGCGATGGAGGAGCTGGCGCACGGCGCGGTCGGCCACGAGTTCAACCTGGGCTCGCCCAAGCAGGTCCAGCAGGTGCTCTTCGACGAGCTGGGGCTGCCCAAGACCAAGAAGACCAAGACCGGCTACACCACCG
>JAOPYO010000462.1 GCA_025964575.1 Actinomycetes bacterium | reverse complement strand
GGGCGGACGGCTGACCGTACGGCGCGAGGACGACCGCTTCACCCTGATCGCCGAGCTTCCCGCACCACCCCTCAACGATCACCTGGGCGAGGCCATGGCCGTCGCCTGAAGGCCTCAGATCCAGCCGGCCTCAGTGGCGATCCGGATGGCATCCACCCGGTTACGCGCGTTCAGTTTCGTGACCGCAGAGGCCAGATAGTTGCGTACGGTCCCGTACGACAGACCGATCCGCGCCGCGATCTCGGGCGGCTCGGCCCCGGAGGCGGTGAGCCGGAGCACCTCGGCCTCCCGTTTGGTCAACGGGCTGCCCTGAACGTCCAGCGCCGCGAACGCCAGTTGCGGGTCCAGCACCCTGCCGCCCCTGGCGATGGTACGGATCGCCTCCACCAGCTCAGTGGGCCGGGCGTCCTTGACCATGAACCCCGCGACGTGTGCGGACAGCGCCCTGCGAAGGGTGCCGGGCCGACCGACGCCGGTCAAAATCAGCGTCCGGCACTCCGGCAGCCGCTCGTGCAACTCGGCCGCCGCGCTGAGCCCGTCCATCCCGGGCAGCTCAATGTCGATCACCGCCACATCAGGCCGGGTCAGCACCGCGGTGGCCACGATCACATCCCCGGATCCCACTTCGGCCACCACCTCGATGTCCTCCTCCAACGCCAACAGCCCCGCCAGCGCCTCCCGCAGAATCCGCACGTCCTCCGCCAGTAGCACCCGGATCACCAGGCTCCCCCAAACACACTCTTCCGCGACAAATGTTCCTCAGCATAGGGAAATTCGACGAGTTACACCGGACCCGCGGCTGATCAGCCGAGCTCACCCGAGCCAAAGCCATCCCGGTGGGCTGGTAGATCCGGACGTGTATGCGAGATGCACGCTCATCGCGGTATGAGAAGACGTTTCTTGGTTGTCGTGTTCCGGGTGGCTTACGTTCCTGTGTTTCCGGACGTGGTCAGCGGCGGCGCAGACGCTTGTCCTCGATCGCCGGTGACGCGGCAAGGTAATTGTCCGCCGGGTTGTTCTCGGTCCCGGGAGGCACGATTTCGTCGATCCGGTCGAGCACATCCTCGCTCAGTTCCACGTCCGCGCCTGCCAGGAGATCATCGAGATGCGCGGGTGTGCGGGGGCCGATCAGGACGGAGGTGACGGCCGGGTGCGACCGGACGAACGCGAGAGCCAGGTGGGACAGCGGCATTCCCGCGTCGGCGGCGAGCTTGGTGAGCTGGTGGACGGCCTCCAGCCTGGCCTGGTTGGCCGGGACCGTCATGTCGAAAGCGCTCGGCGCCGTCACCGCGCGGTGGCCCTGGGTCGGGTCCGCGCGCCCGGACAACCAGCCGCTGCTCAGCGGCCCGTAGGTCAGGACTCCCATGCCGTAGCGCTGCGCGGTGGGCAGCACGCCGCCTTCGATGGTCCTGGTGAGGATCGAGTACCGGGGTTGCTCCGTCCGGAAGCGGTGGTGCCCGCCCTTTTCCGCGGCCCATTGTGCCTCGACGATCAGCTCGGCAAGGAACGTCGAGGAGCCGATCGCGCGTACCTTGCCTGAGCGGACCAGGTCGGAGAGCGCCGAGAGTGTCTCGTCGATGTCCGTCGTGTAGTCCGGCCGGTGCATCTGATAAAGGTCGATGTAGTCGGTGCCGAGCCGCCGCAGGCTGTCCTCCACGGCGCGCATGATCCACCGTCGTGAGCCTCCGCTGTGGTTGGCGTCCGATCCCATGGGGAGGGCGAACTTGGTCGCGAGTACGACGTCGTCACGCCGGCCTTTGAGCGCCTTGCCGACGATCTCTTCCGACTCGCCCTGTGAGTAGACATCGGCCGTGTCGACAAAATTGATGCCGGCGTCCAGCGCCGTGTGAATCATGCGTACCGACTCGTCATGATCGGTGTTGCCGAGGGCTCCGAACATCATCGTCCCGAGCGCGAACTCGCTGATCGACATGCCTGTTCCACCCAGAATCCTGCGCTTCATCTCTTTCAATTCCTTGCCTTCGGGGGACCCTCGGCCCATCGGGCCTGGTCACCGTTGGGTAGTTACATGTCCAGCTAAGCACCGGCAAGAATCGTTCGCGCACCAGGAAAGAGGCATGCTTTCGCCCTGGGTCCGGCCAACCGGGGGTCCAGCAGACCCCCTCACGGACAACGCCGCGTCCCGGCCTCTTTCTTAGAGCGCCCAACTTTCTTAGAGCGCCCAACCGATTTCCAGGCCACACGGCCTGGGGGCCCGAGGTGGTGAGTTTGGCGAACGCTGAGTCCGCCGGCAGTAGAGCAACCGCCGCCGTCTCGGGCTCGCCCAGCCGCCGGGTGCGGGTCCCACAGACCTAGCGGGTTGGTCTCTGTTCAGTCCGTGCGGGTGAAGGCCATTGTCCAGTTGAGCTTCCAGGTATTGCCGCCGTCATAGGAGAACGCCTGTTCCCAGCGTGCGGTGTTCGAGGTGGGATGCGTCCAGTCGAACCGCACCTTGACAGTACGATCATTGATCACGTCGTCGGCGAAGAACTGGCCATGTCCGTCGGTAAAGCGGCCTTCCACCGGGGTGTCGAGCTGCCCGGGCGCACGGCTGGACGCCCACCAGATCCGCCAGAGCCCGGTCCCGGGATCGAACAACCGCAGCGTCATCGCCTCAAAGGCGCCACCGTCCGGCATCGCCGCCGCGCTGAAGCTGTCGATATTGCCGAGCCCGCCAAGGACGGGGCGGGCCTCGCCGTAGGCCTCGAACTCCACCCACTCGGTGCACCCGGGGTCCAGCAGGTCGGCTATTTTGCGGTTGTCGATGCGCCAGCTTCCGAAGAGAAAGTCGAAATCTTGGCGGCTGTCGGAGGTGGTCGGGGTGAGTGTCATCGTCTCTCCTGGAGTGCGATTGATCGAGTTGACGCTCATCCTGCATGGGAAACCTGTCAGGGTGTGGCAGTTAATCCGGGCGAGCGGACGATGACCTGGACGGTCGGCGGGTGTCGGGCACACTCGCCGGCCAGTCGCGCAGGTGGTACCAGAACTCACCTGCCTCTCGGAGATCGACAAGAGGTGACAAACCCTCTGCCTAGGGGACGCGATCACCGGGGCGGTGTGACCAGCTGCATCTCGTGCAGCGACCGGGCCCCAAACGCATCCAGCACCCCGACCTCGGCATCCTCGAACTGCACTGCCAAGTCCTCTTCGACGCCGACCAGGCCCAAGCCCTCCTCGTCTACACCGCCACCCCCGGGACCGAAAGCCACGAGAAGCTGCAGCTGCTGTCCGTCATAGGAGACCGGCAGCCGTTTGCGTGAAGACCAGCGATTGTCTCGCTGGTCTTCTTCCTGCTTCATCGACCGCACCGGTCGCGAACGGAAGGACGTCATTCGCGACAAGGTCGTCAAGGACAAGGTGCTGCGTTACGTCGTACGTGACGGACGGCTGCTGGTGTTCCGGCACGCCGACTACAGCTACGAGGAGGTCGGCATCGAGGTGCCTGCCGACAGCATCCAGCCGGGCGAGATGCCCGAGGATGCGGCATTGCGGGAGGCCCGTGAGGAGACCGGCCTTAAGGACTTCGCGATCGCGAAGCGCAGGGGAGCGGTCGGAGTGACGGCCGAACCGGTCGCGTGCAGCGGTCCGGAACCGGCGTTCGCGGGCACGGTGAGCAGCCAGGTCGAGCGGAGTGATTCGCCCGGCGTCAGGCGGGCGGCGGAACCGGAAGAGAACGGGCGGAGCCGACAGCCGCGTGGGACGCTGAGCGTCAGCCGGTTCGAGGCCCAGGTAACGGCCGAGCCGTTGCTGAGGGTGACCGTGATCTCGTACGTACGGCCTGGCTGGAGCACCTCGGGAGCGTCGATCCGCAGGCCGAAGGGTTGCCGGGGGAATGGCTCCGCCCAGGAGGCGTGCATCAGTCCGACCAGACGCTGTGCGATGTCCCGGTGCTGGGCTGCCACGTCGAACCGCTCGCCGGGGTCGGAGCGGAGGTTGTACAGCTCGACCTGCCACCGATCGTCGGCCACGGTCCGGTCCCGGCCGGGCGCGAACCGCACTGCCTTCCAGTCACCTTGCCGGACGGCTTCGGCCACCCGCAAGCTCCGGCCGTGGTCGGTACGCATCTCGCGCTTGGTCGCCGTCGGGTCGTTTCGGTACCAGTAGAGATGGCCCGGCGACCGGGTGCCGCTCCGGCCGGCGAGTAGCGGCACGATCGACAGGCCGTCCACGTCACGCGGGGCCGGCGCCCCGGCGAGCTCGGCGAGAGTGGGCAACAGGTCTATCTGGGAAGTCGGCCGGGTGCTGGTTCCGGGTGTGATCCGGCCCGGCGCCCAGGCGATGACCGGGATCCGGATGCCGCCCTCATAGATGTTGCGCTTGTCGCCGCGCAGCGCGCCGTTGGCGTTGAACCTGTCGGGGTCCACGCCGCCCTCCTCGTGCGGCCCGTTGTCACTGGTCACGATGACGATGGTGTGCTGGTCGAGACTCCGCGCGCGGAGCGTGTCGACCACCGTTCCCACCAGGGTGTCGACCAGGGTGACCTGTTCGGCGTGCCCCTTGTCGGCAACGGTCCAGTGCCGATCGGTATAGGCGCCGGTGGTCGGTACATCGCCTGGCGCATGCGGGAGGTTCGGCGTGAGGTAGAGCAGGAACGGCTCGGCAGAGTGCCTGCCGATGAAGTCCACGGCGTGGTCGCGGAACAGGTCGGGCGCGTAGCTGCCCCGCCGGCCGCCCGCGTTCCCCGGCAACGGCACCTTGGCACCGTTGTGCCAGAGGTAGTGCGGGTAGTACTGGTGTGCATGGTGGTGAGTGATGTAGCCGAAGAACTCTTCGAAGCCCCGTTCGTTGGGGTGGCTCGGCTGACCGGCCTGCTCCGGCCCGAAGCCCCACTTGCCGATACAGGCCGTCCGGTATCCGCGGGTCCGCAGCACCTCGGCGAACGTGGTGTCGGTGGAGACCAGGGAACCCTGAGGTCCGCCGAACGGATTCTCCCGGACCGTCGCGTGCCCGGTGTGCAGACCGGTCAGCAGCGAACAGCGAGATGGCGCGCAAACCGGTGCGGGCGCGTAGGCATCGGTGAACCGCAGGCCCTCGGCGGCCAGCCGATCCATCCGTGGGGTCCCGATGAGCCGCTGCCCGTACGCCCCGACCTCGCCGTAGCCAAGGTCATCGGCCAGAATCACCACGAGATTCGGTGGCCTGTCCCCGGGGTGGACCGGGGGCCGGGCCGCCGAGGAGGCGGTCAGTGCCGCGGCGCCGAGAGTGGTGGTCGAACCCGCGAGGAACTCGCGGCGACTAGGCCGGCGCCGCCGAGGATGGCCCGGCTGCGGCATAGATCTCTCCATAGATCGGAATCCTTCCACCTCGTGGGCGGAGGCACCCTACGCGAACTGATGCAGCGGCTCCAGGACCGGGCGTAGAGCCGTGGCACCGCCCTGTACCGATCACGGCCCGGCCGTCGACTTGGTGACCGAGCACGACGGAGCCGGAAGATTAACGCTAAATTTGCCAAGAGATTGCCAGGTTCTTGCGTCCCGTATGTTACAAAAAGCGGCCATTGTGGTCTAGATGAACTGGAAGTCCTCCACCAACGACATCGTCCGTCGCACGACCGGATACCGGCTCACCCGCGACCATCAGGACGGTCCGGCTATTCCGTTGCCCCACCCGAGTCACCGGCATCTCGACGCGCCGGTCTTCATCCTGTCCTCCGTGAGATCGGGCTCCACCCTGCTGCGCTCCATCATGGGTGGCCACTCCGCGCTGTACGCCCCGCACGAGCTGCACCTGAAGGATCTCCAAGTCGATCTGACCACCGAGTACGTGGAGGAGTCGATGAAGGCCCTCGGGCTGGCCAAACGGGATCTGGAGTACATGCTCTGGGACTGCATGCTCGCGCGCGAAGTCACCAAGGCAGGCAAGCTGCATCTGGTCAACAAGACTCCGCACGATGTCTTCATGTGGCGCCGCATCGTGGGGTGCTGGCCGGATGTGAGGTTCGTCTTCCTGCAGCGGCACCCCTACGCGATCGTGCGCTCCTGGCATGCCGCCCGGCCGCACTGGAGCCTGGATGAGGCGATCGACAGCGGGTTGAAGTACATGGAGAAGGTCGAGGAGGCACGTATGTCACGCCCCGGCGTCACGGTCCGATACGAGGATCTCACCGCGGATGCCGAGGCGGTCTGCGGGCAGATCTGCGAGTACCTCGGCATCGAATGGGAGCCGGAGATGCTGAACTACTCCAAGAGCGACCGTGGAACGTTCCGGGCCGGCTTCGGTGACTGGACACGGAAGATCCACTCCGGCCGGATCCAACCGGCCGAGCCGCTGCCGGATCCGGCGGAGGTTCCCCCGCAGCTCAAGGACATCTGCGCCGCCTGGGGGTATCTCTAGCGCAGGCGTCGTTTGGGGTCATGCCGTGCCGGGCTGACACCAGGGAGGTTATGCTTCCACCAGTCGCATTCCCTGCCCCCAGGACGGTCCTGATGTCGACGAGTGCAGCGGGCGACACCCCTGCTTCGCACGAGTTGAACGTGGATGTCGCGCATTCGGCTCGGATGTACGACTACTACCTGGGGGGCAAGGACAATTTCGCGGCCGACCGCGAAGCCGCCGAGAAGGTGCCGGCCAACTTTCCAGCGATGCGCACCACCGCCCGCGAGAACCGGGCCTTCCTGCGCCGAACCGCGGCCCCGTCCGGCTCTCGCCGAAGCCGCACTGTACGGAGCAGCGGCGCGCGTGGCCGGGCGGCCTTGTCGGGTCAGTGACTAAGCCCAAGCAAATCGTGACACCTCCGCCGGCGGCCAGGCCCGGGGGAGAGCCGAACCGTTACCTTGCGAAGTTCAAGACCTCGCTGGCCCGGCGGTGGTCGCATACGCGGATGAACGAGCTCTACGATCAAGTTGATCTCGCGAGGTTCCTGTGGGCGCTGGAGCGGGAGGCGGAGGCGCTTGAGATCCTGCGTTCCGTCACGTCGGTGATCGCGACGCCGTACGGCCGTGATGGCCTGCCCGACTACAACATCTGGTCCCCGGTCGCCGCCATGAACGCTCTGGAGGCGCGCATCTGCCGGCTCGCCGGCGACATCGAGGCGGCCGCAGCGCCGACCGCCCGGATCATGGCCGACGCCGCGCTCGCCCCCAACCGCGAGTTCATCGCCGGTGAAGTCACCGAGGCCAAGGTCAAACTCGATGAGGCGTTCGCCGAGACCTCAGCGAAGTGGGCATGTCACAAACTCTCCCGGAGAACGGGGAGCCTCGTTCTCCTGCGGGAACTGGCCGTGGCTGACCACCCGTACGCCAGATGGTTCGACCACCAGGACGTGGAGGAGTTGATCCTCACCGGCCGCGCACTACTGGCCACCCGCCTGTCAGCAGCAGCGTGAAACAGGCGCACGACGACACCTCCGCCACATTGCCGCGGGTCAGCGGGCCGTCGAAGAGCAGGTAGGCGAGCAGCGAGAGATGACGGTGTCGGTAGCCGCTCCGGCGGCGGGGGAACCACCGTGGTCAAGAATCCTCTCTACCAGGTGAACGACCCGGGGGAGCGCGGTGTCCCTGCCCGGACCCCTCAGCGCGGCGAGAATCGGCGCTGCAAACAATATTCTGTCAATATTTGATAGGACACTGACCGGCATTCAGCTCCCCCTGTCAGCCATAAGGCGCTATTCATAGTCAAAAAACCAACGGGGGGAATTTATGGCGCGACGGCTTGTGGTGATCGGCCAGGGATATGTGGGATTGCCGTTGGCGATCCGGGCGTTGGATGTCGGGTTTCATGTCGTGGGACTCGACACCGACGAATGGCGGGTGAAGCAACTCGGCGTCGGCGAGTCTTATGTGGACGATATTTCCTCGGAGCGGCTGGTGGCGGCTCTCGGGACAGGCCGGTACCTTCCCACGTGCGACTACGCCGATGCCGCCGGATTCGATGTGTGCGTCATCACCGTGCCGACTCCCATGCGAGACGGCGTCCCGGATCTGAGCCATGTCGAAGACGCCTCGCGCTCTGTCGCGCGGTATGTGCGGCCGGGCTGCGTCGTCATTCTGGAGTCGACGACCTATCCGGGGACGACGGAGGAAGTGGTGCTCCCACTGTTGGAGGAGGGCAGCGGCCTGCACGTACCCGGCGATTTCCACCTCGGCTACAGCCCCGAGCGGATCGATCCCGGCAATCCTCGCTGGCACCTCGAAAATACTCCGAAGATCGTATCGGGCCTGGGCGACGCCTCACTCGCCGTCGTCCGGGACTTCTACGCTCAGATCGTCGATCGGCCGGTGCCGGTGTCGTCGGTCAAGCTCGCCGAGATCACCAAGCTGATCGAGAATACGTTCCGGCATGTCAACATCGCGTTGATCAACGAGCTCGCGGTCTTCGCCGAACAGCTCGACATCGACATCTGGGAGGCCGTCGATGTGGCCGCCACGAAACCGTTCGGCTACCTTCCGTTCTACCCGGGCCCGGGAGTGGGCGGGCATTGCCTGCCGGTCGACCCGTCGTACCTTTCCTGGAAGGTGAAGCGGGCCCTGGGCCACAACTTCCGTTTCGTGGAGCTGGCCAACGACATCAACGATCACATGCCGGATTATGTGGTGCGTCGGGTGACGGCGGGCCTGAACGAGCGGTGCAAGCCGGTCAACGGCAGTCGCGTGCTCCTGCTTGGCCTTTCGTACAAGAAGAACATCGGCGACCCTCGTGAGTCGCCGGCACTCGCCGTCGCGGAGGGGCTACGAAACCTCGGGGCGGACCTGCGGGCGGTCGATCCGCACGTGGAGCCGCTGCGCCTACCGCCGGGCATCGGACTCGTTCACCTGGAGGAGGACGAACTGCGGGCCGCTGACGCGGTCGTGGTCCTCACCGACCATGACGCGTTCGACTTCCAGCTGGTCCAGCGGGTGAGCTCCTACATCTTCGACACGCGCAACCGATGCAGCGGCCCTGCGGTCGAGCGCCTTTGATCAAGCCGGCCACGCCCCAACCCCTCCGTGATCACGCCATCGGGTTGATCACGAAGGGGATGGGGCGGCGGCAGGATCAGCCGACCCTGACCGGCTGGTGCACGGTGCTGGAGTCGTACGCGTGGGAGTATCGGTAACCTGATTCGCCCTTGACCGGCACCATGTTGAGTACGGTGCCGAGCAGCCGCGCGTCGACGGCGCGGAGCTGTTCGGCGGCGCGGCGGACTTGCTCACGGGAAGTCTGGCCGTAGTGGGTCACCAGCACCGCCCCGTCGCAGATCTGGGCCAGGATGGCGGCATCGGCGACCGGAAGGAGCGATGGCGCATCGATCACCACGAGGTCGGCTCTGCCATGCAGCTCCTCCAGGATCCGGTGCATGGAGTGCGCCCCGAGCAGCTCACTCGGGTTGGGCGGAATCGGACCGCTGGGCAGCACCGACAGGGACATTCCGTCCAACGGGTACAGCACGTGCTCCAGAGCGACCTGTCCCACCAGCAAGCTGGTCAGCCCGGCCGTCCCCTTGAGTCCAAAGTGCCGCGCCACTTGGGGCTTGCGCAGATCACCGTCCACAAGGATGACGTTCTTGCCCGCCTGCGCGAGAGCGATCGCGAGGTTGCATGCCGTCAGTGACCTGCCCTCACCCGGCAGGGCGCTGGTGACCACGACGGAGCGCACTGGATCGTCCACGTCGACGAACCGCAGGTTCGTGCGCAGGAACCGGAACGCCTCGGCACGCGGCCCGTGGGCGGGGCCCTGCGCGATCAGTGGAGACTTCGCGGCGGAGTCGTCCTGACAGATCACCCCCAGCGTGGGACCGCCGGTGATCTCCCGGAGCTGCTCGACGGTCTTCACCGACACGTCCAGGGACTCCCGGAGAAGGCCGCACCCGATCCCGAGGGCCAGGCCCACGAGCAGGCCGAGAGTCAGGTTGAAAGGCACATCCGGGCTCACCGGCGTTGTGGGCTTCCGGGCGCTGTCGACGACGGCCACCTTGACGAGCGCCGGCCCGCCGGTAGACGGGCTCTCCAGGTCGTGGACGAGCCGGATGAACTGTGCCCCCAGCGCGTCAGCGATCTCCTTGGCACGGGCCGGCGAGGAATCCGTCACCGTCGCGCGCAGCAGCACCGTGTCCGGCACGACCTCGGCCGAGATCCTGTCCCTCAGTTCCCCTGGCGTGAGGCCGCCCAGCTCCTGCGCGAGCTGGTCGGTCAGTCGGTAGCTGCTGAGCAGGCTCGCATAGGACTTGACCCGCTCCTGCGAGAGCAGGCTGGCTTGATAGGCCGAGGAGGTGTTCATGGTCCGGTCCGCCACCGACACGAACATCGTGATGGACGCCGCGTACTGCGGAGTGGCCCGTACGGTGGCGATCCACGCTGCGACGACCGCCAGGACGGCGCATGCCGCGATGAGAAGCCAGTTCCTCCGGAGCAGGCGAAGGTAGCGAATGATTTCCACGTGAGTTACCGGCCTGCCTGGCTGGTGCTGCCATGGGAGAGCATCCGTTCCTCGGCATACTGCGGGAGGCCGCGGAACCACTCCACCGTCTGTTCGAGCCCGGCCTCCATCGATACGGGGGCGACGCCGGGGAACAGCTGCCGCAGGCGCCCGCAGGCGGCCTGGGAGTCGCGCACATCTCCGGCACGCGGCGGCTCGTGGCGGATCTCGATCGGAACGTGCACGACGGCCGCCAACCGGTGGGCCAGCTCCAGGACCGTCATTCGGGTGCCGAACGCGAGGTTGACCGGCGTCTGGCAGGTGACACCGCCGACGACGGCGTCGGCCAATACCCGCGTGACGGTGCCCACGTAGGTGAAGTCGCGGGTCTGGCCGCCGTCGCCATGGACACACAGCGGCTCCCCCCGCAACGCCGCGTCGATGAACGACGGAACGACGGCGGCGTAGGCGTGACCGGCCGACTGGAGTGGCCCGTAGACGTTGAAGAAGCGCAGAGCCAGCACGGGCAGTCCGAAGCTGGCGCCGTAGGCGAGTACGTAGGCCTCGGTGGCCAGCTTGCTGGCGCCGTACGGGCTGAGCGGTCGCGTGGCCAGATCCTCGTGCTTGGGCAGTTCCGCCACAGATCCGTACACCGACGATGAGGATGCGGCGACGACCTGGATCGATCGGCGGCGGCAGGCCTCGAGCACGTACACGGTGCCGCTGGCGTTGACCTCATGGCTTGCCGCGGGGTTCGTGAGAGATCGAGGAACTGATGGGCGCGCCGCGAGATGGACCACCGCGTCGGCGTCATCGACGACCTCTTCGAGGAGAGTGCGATCCAGGATGCTTCCTTCGATCAACTTCACCCCCGCCCCATCGAGGTTCGCGGCCGATCCGGTGCTGAGGTCGTCGATAGCGACGACGTGGTCGACCTGCGGACGCGATATGAGTTCGCGGCACAGGTTGGCTCCGATGAATCCGGCACCGCCGGTGACTATGACTCTCAACGGCTCTTCCCCTCTTGGCGCATGGAAGCCGACCACCAGCCCTTGTCTACGGCGATCGACGCGTACAGATCGTGAATGTCGGAAACCAGACGCTCGGCCCCGAACCGTTCCGCGGTCCACGCCCGGGCGCACTGCCCCATCCGCAGGCGCAATTGCTCGTCGCGCAGGAGCCGTACGACGCCTTCGGCCAGTTCCGCCGCCCGGGTTGTGCCGAGCAGACCGGTCACTCCCTCCTGGACGACCTCGGGAACGCCGCCCACTCGGGTGGCGACCGCCGGGAGCCCGGCGAGACCGGCCTCGATGAGCGAGACGGGCATGCCCTCGTTGTCCGACGTGAGCAGGACGAGGTCCGCCGCGGCGTAGACGGTCGCCACATCGGCCCGCCATCCCAACAGATGGAGCGCACCGTCAAGATCGCCCGTGGTGGCCATGACCTCGCCGAGGAGGTCACCGTCACCGCATACGACGAACCGGGCGGCGGGGATCTCGCGGTGGACCGTTCGCGCGACCTCCACCAACCGGTCCGGGCGCTTGATCCCCGTCACCCGCCCCACGTACGCCACGACCGGCCCCTCGAGGGGCAGCCCAAGCCGGCGCCGGGCCACCTCCCGCTCGGGAAGCGGACCCAGGTTGGTCCCCGGTGGCACGACGCGGTACTGCCCGGGGCGGCCGATACCCGCGGCCACGAGATCGTCACGAACCTGTTCGCCCACGGCCACCAGGTGATCGGTGAGCTTGGCGAGGGTGCGCTCGGTCTGCACGACCAGCCGCGTCTTCGGCCGTGAGAAATAGCCGTGGAGCAGGTGCCCGTGGAAGGTGTGCACACGTACCGGGACCCGCGCCAGCACCGCGGCCATCCGGCCCAACGCGCCGGCCTTGGCCATATGGGTGTGCACGATGTGCGGTCGGAACTCGCGCATGGCGGTGGTCAACCGCACCAGGGAACGGCCGTCATCGGCGGATCTCATCGAGCGGCCGAGCGCGGGCACGCGGTGCACACCCACATCCGGCGCGCACAGATCCACGTAGTCGGCCTCGCCCGGCCCGACGAACCCGCAGTAGAGCCGCTGGTCGAAACGCTCGGTGTCGAGGCCCCGCATCAGCTCCGAAGCCTGCAGCGCCGGGCCACCCACGTTCATCCGTGTCATGACCCGCATCACTCTGATCCGCTTGTCGCTCACCGGTGTCCCCCCTACAGCAACATGATCACGCAGAGTACTGAACCGCTACTCTCCGCACAACATCCGCTTCATGGAAAACCGAAAGCACTCACCTGCGCAAGGTTGGCAGGCTACGCCGCAATAGAGACGAAAAACGTGTGGTGCACAATTCCCCTGAATCGGGAGGCAGCGGAAACTGCGGTGAACGATGGTCTGGCGGCAACTGCATGGTGGACACGCCGATGGAAGCTTATTTCGGCTCCATCGTGATCACGTCTTGTTAGCCTTCGCATGTTTCCCCATCTGGCCGCCTGCGGCGTTTGGGGAACTTTCACGTCAGCAAGTGAATTGTCCATATCTGCTCGGGGGGAACCTTATGGGCTCGTTTTCAAGAAAAGCCGGTGGAATGGCGGGAGCCGCACTGATCGGGGCAGGGCTGGCGGCAGCGGCGCCGTCGGCAGCGCATGCAGCGGTGTCGGTGCCTTGCAACGTCCCGGCGCTGATCTCGGCGATCCAGACGGCCAACCTGGCTCCTGGGGCGCAAACACTCGATCTGACCCCGTTCTGCAACTACGTCCTCAACGCCCCGTTTGCTCAAACGGTAACCCGCGGGCCAGACGGGTTGCCGATCATTACGGGGAACATCACCCTGTCGGGGTACGGCACGACGATCAAGCGCTTCGCAGCCGCGAAGTTCCGCATCCTCGAGGTCGCCTCTGGCGGCGTCCTCAACCTGCGGGGCATCACCATTGCCGGTGGCGACGCCGGCGTCAACACCGGCGGTGGCATCCTCAACGCCCACGGCACGGTCGTGCTGACCTCTGCCGCAGTCAGGAGCAACACAGCGGACAACGGTGCTGGCATCTCCAACGACCGCGGCGGCCTAACGCTCACCTACAGCACTGTCAGGGGCAACACAACCGGCGCCGGCGGTGGCGGCGGCGGCATCTACAACGACGGCAACCTCTCGCTGAGGTACAGCAAAGTCAACTCCAACTCGGCCAACACCAGCGGTGGCGGCATCTACACCGAAGGGATCGGCCATACGTCTCTCATCGGTACCACCATCGGCACCAACAGGGCCGAATCCGACGGGGGCGGGATCTTCAACAAGGCTGGCAACAGCCTGGGATTGTTGTCGAGCTACATCTACGGCAACACCGCCGACAACGACGGGGCCGGCATCTACAACGAGGGCGCATTGCGGGTCCTACGGAGCAGGCTCGTCCTCAACCGCGCTGTCAGGTACGGCGGCGGCCTTTACAACGGATCGGGCGGGACCACACTGCTGTACCGCACCAGAAACGACCATAACGCGGCCGTCAGCGGCGGCGGCATCAACCACTCGGGACCGGTCGGCGCTGTGACTCTCCAGCTCAGCACAATCGACTCGAACGTCGGCGGAAACTGCGTTCCGCTCGGCGCCATTGCGGGCTGCACGGGCTGAGATCAGCTCAGCATGGCGGTCACGACCGATGGGGTTCGTGACTCGGCAAGGCGCTCGACAGGGGGTGGCGGGGACCGTTCCCCGCCACCCCCGTCGGTGTTGGGGTAGTAGAAAAGGCACGCAGCCGCGATCAGGGTAGGCGCAGTTCCGCGAACACGGCCCGATGGTCGCTGCGTGGCAGGTCGTACACGGCCACATGCCGCACAGCGCACCGCGCGTCGACCAGCACGTGATCGATGGTGATCGGTGGCCAGCCCCATTTCTGGAAAGTCGGTACCAAACCGGTGCCGACCGCATCCGCAGCGTCGACGTAGGCGGCACCGATCAGGCGACGCACCCGGGCATTGTCGAGTGTGCCGTTGAAGTCACCGGCGACGATTCGCACGGTCGTGTGCGGTTCGGCAACGGGTACAGCGGCGAGTCCGAGTGCCCACTGGGCCACTCCGGGCAGGTTCACCGGTCTTGCCATATGCACGGCCATTACCTCCACCCGGCCGCCGCCAGGCAGGTCCACCTCCGCGCGAGGCATTGCGAGACCGACCACGGCCACGTCTGGCATGGGGAGGGCGCGCAGTGGGTAGCGCGCGTAGATCCCCGAGCCCAATGCGCCGCTCGCTGCCGGCGCGGCGACCTTATATGGCAGCAGCGCCCCCAGCCCGGCCTTGTCAAGGCGGACGGCGGCCTGAAACGTGAACTCCTGCAGGCTCAGCACATCCGCGTGCGAGCGGCGTACCAGGTTGACGAGTACCTGCGGGTCGGCGTTGCCGAGGCGAAGGTTGGCGGTGAGTACCCGCACCAGCGGACCCTTCGCCGCCGGGGTCGAGTCGTCGACCGCCCGGGGGAGTACGGCCAGCGAAAACGCGCTGACCACGGCCATCGCGACGCCGAAGGCGGTCCAGTGCCGGAGCGCCGCCGCCCAGATGGCCGGCACGATCGAGATCAGGGCCGCGTACGGGGTGAACGCGAGGAGTGGAATGAGTGGTCTCGCGAGAAGAGGAATCTGGTCGGCCCCGGTGAGCCGGGCGATCGACCAGATCGCGCAGACCACGAGCACTAATATCATCGGCGGGCCGAGAGCCCGGAGAAAGCGCATACGCGCACGTGTTCCGAAGGAACTCGGTGTCATCGTCTCCATGGGAGACCCCCGTCTCTCCTCTTCCTGACCACTTATCGCCACTCAAATGACGAATTGCGGCCAGCCGGGATCGATTCTCTCCCGTGTCGGGAGTGATTACCAAGTGCATCTCTTCGATCACTCTATGTATAGTCGCCGTCGTGACCAGTCATGACGGCACGCTGTTAACCGACCGGGGCCCCGCCGCCACCGTCCGGCCCGCCCGGGTATTTCTGCTGATCGGCCAGCTCGGACTAGGCGGCGCCGAAAAGCAGGTCGTCCTCCTCGCCCGCGGTCTGCGTGCCCGGGGCGTGGACACGACCGTGCTGGTGATGTTCGCCGGTGGACCTCGTGAGGACGCGCTGCGCGCGGCCGGTGTCCCCGTCGTTCACCTCGGGTTCCGGCGGAGGACGGCCGGTTGGGGAATGCTGCCGTCCGCTCTCATGGCGTTCTTTCGGCTGGTCGGTCATCTGCGCCGCATGCGACCGGACGTGCTCCACGCGTTCCTCATCCACAGTTACGTGGTGGCCGCCCCGGCAGCTCGGCTGGCGGGCGTCCCCGTGCTCGTGGCCGGTCGCCGTAGCCTCGGTGACTTCAAGCAGGGCCGCCGACTCGTACTGGCCCTGGAGCGCGCGGCGACGAGGGCGACGGACCACCTGATCGCGAACGCCGAAGCAGTCGCTGCGGACGCTCGCCGGCAGGAGGGGTTCGCCCAAGACAAGATCACCGTCGTCTATAACGGCCTGCCCGACTCGGCCTTCGACCTGGCGCCTCCCGCGGTGCTCGCGACGGACCTTCCCGTTGTGCTGTGCGTCGCGAACTTCAGGCCGTACAAGGGCCATTGGTACCTCCTGGACGCCATCGCGCGGCTCCGCGCAGAGGCTTTGCCATGCACGCTCGTGTTGGTCGGTGACGGGCCAGGACGAACGGACCTGGAGCAGTTCGCGGAACGGCTCGGCCTGGATGTTCGGTTCCTCGGCGTCCGTACCGATGTGGAGAAGCTGCTGGCCCGGGCGGATGCCGTGGTCCTTGCCTCGCTCCACGAGGGCATGAGTAACGCGGTCATGGAGGCCATGGCGGCCGGGCTGCCGATCGTCGCGACCGAGGTCGGAGGCACGGGCGAGCTCCTCCGCGGCCGGGGGGTGCTGGTGCCGCCCGCCGACCCCGGTGCGCTGGCCGATGGCCTCGAACGGGTGCTCACCGATCCCGCGTTCGCCGAGGACCTGGGCAGGCGGGCACGTTCCTGGAGCCAGGCCCATCTGCGCGTCGACTCCATGGTCGACCAGCACATTCGCATCTACCGCGACCTTCTGGAGCGCCGATGAGCCGAACCGACCAGCTGTCAGGCAAGGAAATGTGGCGTATCAGTGCGGACTACGCGTTCCGTGGATGCGACCCAGAGCACAACGGAGGACGCCCATGTGCGGGATAGCCGGCATTGTCTCGACGGGCCGCGTCGATGGGCGCCTGGTGCGCCGGATGTGCGAGGTGATCGTCCACCGCGGACCGGACGGTGAGGGTTTCCATGACGCTGAGCATGTAGCCCTCGGTATGCGCCGACTCGCGATCATTGATGTGGCCGGAGGGGACCAGCCCGTCTACAACGAGGACGGCACCGTGGCCGCCGTCTTCAATGGAGAGATCTACAACTTCGCCGAGCTGCGCGAGGAACTGCGCGGCCAAGGGCATCGCTTCACCACCGCCAGCGATACCGAGTGCCTGGTCCATCTGTACGAGGAGTACGGCATCGACCTGGTCCACCGGCTGCGCGGGATGTTCGCGTTCGCCATTTGGGACGAGAAGAAGCAGCGGCTGCTGCTGGCACGCGACCGCATCGGCAAGAAGCCCCTGTACTGGAGGTCCCGGGGCACATCGCTGTCCTTTGGTTCGGAGCTGAAGGCGCTGATACAAGATCCCGCCATACCCCGCGAGATGGACGTCGTCGCCCTCCACCACTACTTGACCTACCAGTACGTCCCGGCGCCATGGTCCATTTATCGCGAGGTTCACAAGCTTCCGCCGGGGCACCTGCTCGTCTGGCAGGACGGGGTCGCCGAAGTGCGCCGTTACTGGCGCCTGGACTTCACGCCGCGTCCGGTCGCGGACGAGGAGGACGCGGCCGAGCAGCTCCGCGAGCTGCTGCTGGAGGCCACCAGGGTCCGCATGATGAGCGAACGCCCGCTGGGGGCCTTTCTCTCCGGCGGGATCGATTCGTCGGCGATCGTCGCGGCGATGGTCCGCCAGACCAGTGAACGCGTCAAGACTTTCAGCATCGGCTTCGACGATCGGGAGTTCGACGAACGACGCTACGCACGCATGGTCGCCGAGCGGTACAACACCGACCATCACGAGCTCGTCGTCACCCCGTCCATTCTGAGCATGCTGCCCACGTTGGCGTGGCATTTCGACGAGCCGTTCGCGGACTCCTCGGCGATCCCCAGTTTCTACCTGGCGCGGATGGGCGCCCAGCACGTGACGGTCGCGCTCAACGGAGACGGAGGCGACGAGTGCTTCGGCGGCTACCGGCGCTATGTAGCGATGGCCAGGGCGGGGCGGGTCTCAGTACCGCCGAGCACCCAGCTTCGGCTCGAACGTCTCGGGTCATTACTCATGGCGCGAAGCGCTCCACGGTCTCGGCTACGCAAAGTGGCTCGGATTCTGGAGCTTCTCGGCCAACCGGCACCTCGGCGTTATGCACGGCTCATGTCGTACTTCACGCCCGAGCAGAAGGCCGCTCTCTACTCGGACGCGCTATGTGAACAGCTTCTAGGGGTGGACAGCTATCAGCTCCTGGACGACGCATTCGCCGCTTCCAGCGCGGACTCTGACATCGGCCGCATCATGGATATCGATGTCAACACCTACCTTCCCGGCGACCTGTTGGTGAAGATGGACATCGCCACAATGGCCAACTCGCTGGAAACACGGTCCCCCTTCCTGGACCACCACCTGATGGAATGGGCCGCCGGCCTCCCGACCAATCTGAAGCTCCGGTCAGGCACGACGAAGTACTTGTTGAAGAAGGCGGTGGCGGAGTGGCTGCCACCCGAACTGCTCACCCGCCCCAAGATGGGGTTCGGCGTGCCGCTGGCGGTATGGCTGCGGACCGAACTGCGCGAACTTTCATGGGACGTCCTCACCGATCGAACTGCCAGATCACGTGAGCTCTTCCGGCCGGACGCCGTCATAGAGCTCCTCCGCGAACACCATCAGGGCCGCGATCACAGCAACCGCATCTGGGCACTGATCCAGTTCGAGCTGTGGCACCGCATGTTCCTCGACAGTTCGGCGACCACGGCCCCGAGCGTGGACGCGGTCGGTGGCAACGGGTGCTGGTCACCGTGACGCCGTCGCATGACGCCGACAGACCGTTACGGATCGTGCTCGCCATCGGCTCTCTCGCGGTCGGAGGCACCGAGACGCAGCTCGTCAAGCTGGCCGCGGGCCTGATGGCACGAGGTCACGAGGTGCACGTGATAGCGCTTCGCTGTGCTGGTCCGCTGCAGGCCGAGCTTCAGTTGATGGGCATCCCCACCCGTATCTTCGCGTACGGCGGACTACGCCTGCGAAACGGAAGCGGCAAACGGTCCTTGCGAGTGCTCTCCAGGGAGGCAGGCCAGTTGCTCGCCGTATGGCGCCATCTGAAGAACCTGCGGCCCGATGTCTGCCATGCGTTCTTGTTCACCTGCTACACCCACGTGCTCCCGCTCGCGAGCGCGGCTGGGGTACCGGTCCGGGTGAACGGTCGCCGCGGCGCGCCACCGCCCACGCCTACCGGCCTCCTGCGCAAGGTCCTGGATCTCGCCGGTCATCGTTCCTCGTCTCTGTACATTTCCAACTCTCAAGCCATCGCCCGGGAACTCACCCGAATGGAGAAGGTGCGGCCCTGCCGGGTCAAGGTGATCGCAAACTGTGTCGAGCTCCCGGCGAGGACGGCGGACGTTGTTCGTCAGCCGCCGTGCGGAATCGTCGTGGCCAACCTCATCGGCTACAAGGGCCACGCCGACCTTGTTGAAGCGCTTGCCCTGCTGGAGGCTCCTCCTCGCATGTGCATTGTGGGGGACGGTCCGGAGCGGGAGCGCCTCGCGACGCTCATCGAGGCTCGCAGGCTCGGGCATGTGGTGGAGCTGACAGGAGCGGTTCCCGACGCCAGAGAGTTGCTCGCCGTCCACCAGTTCGCGGTGCTTCCCTCTCATGCCGAGGGGCTGCCCAACGCAGTACTCGAGGCGATGGCGGCGGGTCTGCCCGTCATCGCCACGTCGGTCGGTGGCGTTCCCGAGGTAGTGATCGACGGCGTCACCGGAATCCTCGTCCCGCCGAAGGCTCCTGCCGAACTGGCTGCTGCGATCACGCGGATCGTCGCCAGCCCGCCGCTACGGGTGAAGCTGGGGTCAGCCGCCCGGCAGACCGCGGAGCGGTTCAGCGTCTCCGCCTGCGCCGCCCGGCATGAGGCGGCCTATCGGGCGCAACCTCGGTGAGTACCTCGGCTCGGCAGGTCGCGCACACGGTATCGGCGCGCGCCGTGTCACTTGTCCTCACCGGACTCAGCGGTGTCGTGATCGCACGCGCACTGCAACCCGAGGGGCGCGGCGCCTACTACGTCATCGTTACCATCGCCGGCATCGCTCTGTCCGTCGGCCACTTGTCGATCGAGCAGTCACACGTCTGGCTCTGGTCGCGGACCGAAAACCGCGCTGCCCTCGCCGCGAACAGTGTGGTGCTCGGTCTTTTCGTGGGCACCCTGGCCGCGCTCGCCGCCACAGCGACCGTGGCCGTCCTGGGCCCCGATGTCGTGCCCGTGGCGAGCTATGGCCATCTTGCGGTAGCCCTCACCGTGATTCCGTGCGGCATGACCGTGTTGTATCTCAACAACGTTCTCGTCCTGCGTTCACGGGTCGATGTGGTGAACCGCGCCGCGATGCTCGCGGGCACTCTCCAATGCTCCGCTTTGCTGTTGCTGGGAGCGATGACGCGGCTGTCCCCCGGATGGGTGGTCGGGTTGTGGGCGCTCTCCGTGGCCGCACCGCTGGCCGTACTGCTTCCCGCAAGCAGGCCCCGGCTCCGGCAGTACGACGCGTCGCTGGCCTATCGTGCTATCGGCCGGGGCCTTCGCTATCACCTGGGGCTCGCCTCGTTGTTCTTGCTGTTTCGCAGCGACATCCTGATTCTCGACGGGCTGACGACGACGACGGCGGTTGGTCTCTATTCGCTGGCGGTGAGCCTGGCTGAGCTGACCCGCGTGGGCACCGACGCGATCGCCCAGGTCGCGCTGCCCCGGCAGATGGACAACGATCACGATGGCGCGATCGCCGTGACCGCCAGGACCACGCGCTTCACTGCGATCTTCGCCGTGGGCTCCGTCGGCTTGATGTGCGCCGCGGCGCCGATCGTGATCCCCGTGGTCTACGGATCGGCGTTCAGTGGCAGCGTGCCCTCGCTGTTCGCGCTGGCACCCGGCTTGCTCGCCCTGGGCATGACCAGACCGATCGGCGCCTTCTTGCTGCGGCTCGATCGCCCGCTGCTGGGGTCGGCGATGTCGGTCGCCGCCCTGCTGATCAACGTCGTCCTGAATCTGGCGCTCATCCCGGACTACGGAATCGTGGGCTCGGCGGTGGCCTCGAGCATCGCCTACACCATGCTGGCCGGTATGCAAGGTGCGTGGTTCCTGCGTGCCACGGGGACTCCGCTTCGGCAACTGCTCCCAGGACTTGACGAGATGGACTATGTGCGGGCGAAGCTGACCCGGATGGCGGCGTCACGCCAATCCGTCTGAACCACGCCCCCCGCGCTCGAAGACATATTCGTTGCAGCCGAGGCCGCCGGCGCAGGTCTTGAGATGGCGCAGTTCGTAGCCGTGTCCGCGGACGAAGGTGAATACCTCCTCGGGTTTCGCCACCTCGAAGGGGTATCCGCCCACCCAGTCGATGAGGTCGTGCTTGCGGGACATGCCACGGGCTCGTGGAGACCGGGCCGGCGCAACACGTCGGGAGGGCAGGAGCCGCAGAAGTTTTGGCAGCGGCTGGCGCTGGGCGATATAGGTGACACTTCCGGCGATGAGCATCCTGCGCATCAGCGGACCAGAAGTGTTGTAACGCCGCTTGACGCGCCGCCACATTCGGCTCTCGAACCCCTGGTCGTTGTAGATGGAGATGTACAGCATCCCGCCGGGTGCGACCAGCCGGGTGGCGGCCTTCAGCCCACCCCATAGATCGCCCGTGTGGTGCAGGACCCCCCAGGAGTAGACGACATCGAACCGGCCCAGTTCTCCGACGAGCTGATCATCGAGGATGGAGCCCTGGTCAATGATCCAGTCGCTGCCGGGGGCGAACCGAGCGCGCAACTCGAGCGTCGCCGCCACTGAGTCGGGGTCGAAGTCGAAGGAGCGGACACGCGCCCCCAGACGGTGGGCGGCGAGGGAGAAGAGACCACTGCCGCACCCGATGTCGAGGAAGGTGCGTCCCTGTAGGTCGGCGACACCCAACGCTGTGACGAGCGAATCCACGGCGACCCCGATCCTCGCTTCGTCGACGAGCCCAACGAACGCACGCCAGTTGCTGCCGAACGCGAAACGGTCACCTGAGCGAATCTCGGCTTGACTGCTGACCATGTGGTCCTACCTTTCAGTTGATGAGATGTGGCTGGCATCATCCCCGTGACCGCCCGCCCGGGATGGGGTAGCGGCCAGCAGGCAGCCCAGCGAGAGCCAGAACGGTGTGCTGGCGACCAGGTTCGCCAGCGAGTTGCCGAAGAGCAGACCCACCATGTAGCTGACGACGACGGCTCGCAGAATCGCGAGGTCGCGCGACCGCCGGCCCTTCGTCCCGAGCCACAGCAGGGCGAGGAATGCAGCCAGCGCAGCGGCTCCCGCCTCGGCGGCCAGCCGCAGGTAGTCGTTGTGCGTGGCCATGTGGACACCGAAACGCGGCGACTTAGCGGCGTAGGACGGGAACATCCCGAAGCCGATCCCCCGCAGCGGATGCTCTATGGCCACCCGCGCCGCGAACTCCGCCGCGTGCTCCCGGACCGTGCTGTTGTAGCTCAGCTCCGATGATGACCGGTCCCCTACCGCGACGTTCTCGACCACGCCGAGGCTGCTCGGCAGCGCGCTAGCGATCCCCACGGCCGAGAGCAAGATCAGTGCCTGGTGCCTGAGGGGACGGCCCTGGACGAGCACGACCGAGACTCCCGCGGCGGCCGCGAGGAACGCCCCACGTGATTGGGTCTCCGCGATCGCGACGAGGCACACCGCAGCCGGAGCGAGCCATGCCGGGTTGCGAGTCCGGTGTCCGAGACCGACAGCGGCGACGAGCGGGAGCGCCAGCAGTATTCCGAGGTAGTTCGGGTTGAAGCCGAATCCCTCGAGCCGGCCATTGGCATAGTCGCCGTCTGCCAGCACGTACGCGGCCGCGAGCGCCCCTGCCCATGCCGTCACGCGCGCGAGTCTCTGGGGATGCGGAGGAGACGCGATGGTGACCGCGAGCAGCCCCAAGCCCGCAAGCATCCACGTGAGATCGGGGAACCGGTCTGTAGGTGACCCCGACGTGACTGAGGGAAAGACGGAGCTGATGAGCAGCAGCGAGGCCAGTAGGCCGACCCACAGGTGCGACGACCGGATCGGAAGGGCTCCGACCACTATCTGAAACGCCATCACCAGCGTCACCACGACGACGGGTTCGAGGACAGCGAACGAGGCGTCGGTGTACGCCGCGCCGAGAAGTCCCGCAGGGATCAGGAGCAATACGGCCGTCGCCGGGCTGCGCACGGTGAGAAGCACGAGCGTGGCCGCCGCCAGGGCGAGCAACGTTCGCCTCTCGTAACGCAACAGCACGTACGTGAGGACCGGCGAGGCCATGACCACCAGCGCCGGCGTCCCGAGTGCCGGCCGCATTGCCCAGCGTCGGACGGCACCTGCCGTTGTCGGACTCCCAGTGGCCACGGATCCACGCTCTTTCTTTGATCATGTGCCTGGATAATTTCTCTGGTCGTGCGGCCAGATGACCAGCGCTTTGATCAACGATCTCTAACCTGATGTCACAACTCAACTACGGACAGTAGTGAATTGCGATGATCGTCGAGGGATCTTGGGGGCGTGTCATGCCGGGTAGGACCATGACGAGGTATCTGGTGACGGGCGGAGCCGGGTTCATCGGTTCGCACGTCGTCGATGGCTTACTAGCCCGAGGTGACTCGGTCACTGCGCTGGACACGCTCTCGACGGGACAACTCTCCAATCTCGAGATCGCCCGCACGTTCCCGAACTTTCGTTTCGTGCACGGGTCCGTCCTGGACGAGCTCATGGTCGACGAGCTGGTGCACCAGTGCGATGTCGTGATCCACATGGCGGCTGCCGTAGGGGTGAAGCTGGTGGTCGAGCAGCCCTTGAAATCGCTGACCACGAACATCCGAGGGTCGCAGGTCGTGATCGAGGCGGCTCACCGCTACCGCCGCAAGATCCTGGTCACCAGCACCTCGGAGATCTACGGCAAGAACTCTTCCGGCCCCCTCGACGAGGCGGCGGACCGGATTCTCGGCAGCCCCAGCGTCGTTCGGTGGGCCTACAGCACGGCCAAGGCCGTCGATGAGATCTTGGCCGGTTGCTACCACCGCGAGCGCGGGCTGCCGACGATCGTGGTTCGCCTTTTCAACACCGTCGGTCCCAGGCAGAGCCACGCCTACGGCATGGTCATCCCGCGACTGGTCCGGCAGGCCCTTCGCAACGAGCCGGTGACGGTATTCGGAGACGGCCGGCAGACGCGCTGCTTCGCTCACGTCGCGGATGTCGTGGACGCACTTCTTCGGCTCCTCGACGAGAGCGCGGCGATCGGGCAGACGTTCAATATCGGGTCGGCTCAGGAGATCAGCATCCGCCGGCTCGCCGAGACGATCAAATCTCGGTGCGAGAGTGAGTCGCCGATCAAGCTGGTCCCGTACGACGAGGCCTATGGAGCCGGGTTCGAGGACATGCAGCGAAGAGTCCCCGAAACGGGGAAGCTCCGGGCCCTGACGGGGTGGGCGCCGCGGCATTCGCTCGACGACGTTCTCTCCGACGCCATCGCGCAGGCAAAACGTGATCTCGAAAAGCACCCTGAGCTGGTCTCGCCGTAGCCGTGCCGATATCGATGATGTCGACGGTTGGTGTGGCCATCACGGCGCTGGTGCTGGCCGATGTGCTGACCAACGTGCTGCGCCCGCTCGCGCTACGGCGCGGGCTCACGGACCGTCCCGACCTGCACAAGAAGGCGCATGCGCGGCCGACACCCTACCTTGGCGGCATCGCGATAGCCGTTGCGACGTTGGTTCCGGCTTCCGCACTGGTCCCGCACTGGGACGAGCACATTGGCGTCGTCATCGTGGCGAGCGCAGCCATGGCCCTGCTCGGCCTGGTCGATGACATCAAGCCCCTGAACCCGAGCTCGCGGCTCCTGGCCGAAGGTTTGGCCGCAACCGCGGTCGTCCTGTCCGGCGGTCACATCATCGTGTTCGGTGGCTGGCTGGATCCGGTGCTGACCGTCCTGTGGATCGTCGTGCTCACGAACTCGTTCAACCTGCTCGACAACATGGACGGCGCGGCCTCCACCGTGGCGCTTGTGACAGCGGGCTTTCTGGCCGGGGCCGCGTATCTGGCCGGTCAGGCCGGCTTCATGCTGCTGTTGCTGGCCCTGTCCGCGGGATGTGTGGGATTCCTCATCCACAACTGGGCGCCCGCACGCATATTCATGGGCGACGCGGGTTCGCTGTTCATCGGCTTTGTCATCTCCGCCACATCCGTGCAGGTCAACGTGCCGGGAGGCCCCGTGGCCAGGATCGCGGAGCTGCTCCTGGTCACCTTCGTCGCCACGGTCGACACCTCTCTCGTGCTCATCTCTCGCCACCGCGCCGGACGCTCCTTGTTCACCGGTGGCACCGACCATGTTTCGCACCGGCTGAACCGGCTGGGATGGAGTGTCAGCCGGGTGACGCTGATGCTCTTCGCCGCCACGGCCGCGTCGTGCCTGTGCGGAGTGCTCGTCGCCCAACAGCGTCTTCCCGGCATCGGCACGCTCGCCGGAGCCGTCACGATCGCGGTCACACTGATCTGGCTGTTGCTGAAGCTTCCGGCCTACGTGATAGCGAACGAATCTGGGGACATCCCACCGGCGGCGAACTCCGCGATGTCCATCCCCTCGAAACATGGGGACTGATCTTCGTTCGAGCCTGATTACGGGACAGGGACCACGGGGGTTGGCCGCACCGTTCGGCGGATTCTTGCCGTAGCGGCCGTTGATCAGCCCCTCCGCGGTGATGATGCGGCCCGCGTTCAGAAAAAACAGGGCCAGTAGCGAGCGCACCCGCGGGCCGCCGACGGCAACCAGCCTCCCGTCGGCGCGCCGCACCTCTACCGCGCCCAGGATGCCGAACCACATGATGCCGATTGTCGCGTACGTAGGGGTCACCTCCGGCGAGAGGCGAAGACCGGTGGAGACACGAGGTGGGCGATACTGGAATTGAGCTGGAGAGGAGCGATGTCCATCACGCTGGCGTTGGCGGGCGACACGATGCTGGGACGTGGCGTCGCGAATCGTCTCGCCATGATCTCGCCGGCCGACCTCTTCTCTGACGAGCTACGTGAGATCTTCACGACGGCGGACCTGACCGTGCTCAATTTGGAGTGCTGCGTCTCCACTCGCGGCGAACCGTGGGGGTCGCCGGGCAAGAGGTTCCATTTTCGTGCGCCCCCGCAAGCGGTGGAGGCGCTGGCTTCGCTCGACGTGGACTGCGTCACGCTGGCCAACAACCATGCCCTCGACTTCGGCCACGACGCGCTCGCTGACACCCGCGGCCACCTGGCCCGGGCGGGGATCCAAGCGGTGGGCGCCGGCGCGGACCGAGCGCAGGCTCGTGCCGCCGCGGTCCTGGAGGCCCGTGGCGTACGGGTGGCCGTGCTGGGTGTGACCGATCATCCCGAGGATTTCGCCGCCGGTCCGGATCGGCCGGGAGTCGCCTATGCCGACCTGAGCTCCGGCACTCCGGACTGGCTCGTGGACCAGGTCGGGCTGTTGCGCCAGGAGGCCGACGCTGTGCTCGTGACACCGCACTGGGGTCCGAACATGATCGACGAGCCGCTACCGTACGTGCGCAGGGCGGCCGACACGCTCGTCGCCGCAGGGGCGACGCTGGTCGCCGGCCACTCCGCGCACGTGTTCCATGGCGTGGCCGGGCCGGTCCTGTACGACCTCGGCGACTTCATCGACGACTACATCGTGGACGCTTACCTGCACAACGACCTGGGACTGATGTTCCTGATCACGCTGGACGAGCGGGGCCTGTCCGAGGTGGCGGCTGTGCCACTGTTCTTGGACCGCTGCCACACGCGGCTGGCGGAAGACGCCGAATGGGCCTGGATCCGGGACCGGTTCACCGTGGCCTGTGCCGAGTTCGGCACTCCGGTGCGGGAAGAGGACGGCCGACTCATCGTGGAGATCTCTCCCCGCGGCTGAACACCGGTGAACACCAGGTCACCAGGTCACCGGGGCACCCTCGGGTGTCGGGCTCTCTCTCAGCGGGTAGTCCAGCCAGGTGTCCGCGATCGTGAGGTCGGCGCTCAAAGCGCTGCGCCGACCGGATCCTTGGGGCTGGATCCGCGCCAACCGTCTGGAACTCGGGCAGGTCGTGCGCGTCACAGTCGCGTGCGCGTTGGCATGGGAGTTGGCGCAGCGGGTGCTGGCGGTGCCGCTGCCGGTAATGGCGCCGCTGGCGGCGCTGCTCACCGTACAGGTCACGGTGTACCGGACGGTCACCCGCGGGCTCCGGCTGATGGCCGGTGTGCTCGTCGGGCTGGCGGCCGCCCTGGGGTTCGCACATCTTTTCGGGCTGAACACGATCACGCTCACCGTGAGCGTCTTCGTGTCGCTGGTGCTCGGCCGGTTGATGCGACTCGGCGAGATGGTCAATCAGGTGGCGCTGACCGCGATGTTCGTGATCGGACTCGGTCAGCACGCAGGGTTCGCACGACTGTACGACTCTCTGATCGGCATCGCGGCGGGCGTGCTCGTCAACGCGTTCTCCTCACCCCGGCGATATCTCGCCAGGGCAGGCGAAAAGCTGGCCGGATTCGCTGACTGGCTCGCCGAATTGTGCGCCGAGATGGCCGAGCGGATACGGACTGGAGAGTGGGACCATGACGTCGCCAGAGCATGGCTACAACGGGCCAGGGTCATCTCCCGCGAGACGGATGTCCTGTACGAGTCGGTCCGACGAGCGGAGGAGGGGCTCAAAGTGAGCCCCCGGCGCGCGACGCTCCAGCCGTCGCTGGAGACCATCGGCGAGGCGACAAGATCTCTCGACCACGCCGCGCATCTCTACCGGGGTCTGGTCAGGCGGCTCACCCAAATCGCCGCCGAGGCCCCCGAGGCGATCCCCCCGGGACTGGCCGATCTGCTGGACGACCTGCGCGAGGCGTTCACGCTGTTCGGCCGGATCCAGAGCAGCCCATCCCCGGAAGGACAGATCGAAGAACTGCGTGGGGTCGTCCGCCGTGCCGAGCAGCACCAGAGACGTGTGGCCGAGAAGGTCCAACCATCGGCACTGCCAGGACCCGGGCGATCCGTCGCGGCACTGCTGGACGATGCACAGTGGGTGCTCTACGAGATGGACCCCGACCATGGCCCGCATCGGCAGGCAGTGGCCGGCTGACCATCGCCGCGTCAGGCGCCTCGTCGTACGGGACTCGGCCCGGTGAAGGGCCGTTGGGTGCGGTGGCGGATGAGAAGTAGGGCGACGTCGTCGTATTGCCTGGACAGCGTGGTGATGATGGCGTCGCAGGTGGCATCCAGCGAGTCGTGCGGGTGGGCGAGCGCCGTTCGGAGGGTGGTGATCCCGGTGTCGATGTCCTGTTCCCGGCTTTCGACGAGACCGTCGGTGTAGAGCACGAGCGTGTCGCCCTCGGGGATCTCCAGTTCGGTGGTTTCGAAGACGGTGCTGCCGAGGCCGAGGGGCAGGCCTGGCGGCAGGTCGAGCACAGTGGTGCTTCCGTCCGAATGGGACAGGACCGGGGGGACGTGGCCGGCTCGGGCGAGGGAGCAGGTGCGGGTTCCGAGGTCATAGACGGCGTAGACACAGGTCGCACACTGGCCTGGATCAGTGTCGCAGGTGATCTGGTCGAGTCGCCGCAGCACCTCGGCGGGCGGCAGATCGAGGCTGGCAAGGGCGCGTGTGGCGGTTCGGAGCCGGCCCATCGCCGCGCCCGCCACAGCGCCGTGGCCCATCGCGTCGCCGATGACGAAGGCCACCAGGGTTTCGGAGAGCGGGATCACGTCGTACCAGTCCCCGCCCACCGGGGTCATTCTGCTGGCCGGCAGGTATCGGTGGGCGACGTCCAGACCAGGTGGGATGGCGAGGTCTTTGGGTGCGAGATTCTCCAGCAGCGCCTGGGCGATGTGGTGTTCTCGGCCATACAGGCGTGCGTTGTCGATGCAGATCGCTGCCTGCGCGGTAAGGCCCTCAGCCAGCGCCAGGCCATGCTTGCCGAAGGGGGGCCTGTCCGCTTTTCGGCCGAATACCACGAAACCCAGAACCATGTCGCGGGCCTTCAGCGGCAGCGCCAGGAATGAGGTGTCATCTAGCAGGCACATGAATTCGTCGTCGTCCAGCACGTTCCTGATCCGGTCGAGGCTTTGCGGCTCGAGCTCGGCTGGCGTGAACGGGGTGGGCCTGCCGCTCGCCATGCAGCGGACGGCAGGGGACATGGCTCGGCAGACGACGATCTCATCGGTGGGGAAGGCAGCGGCCCAGTCCTGTGCATCAGTCTGGGTGATGGCCAGCCCGAGCGCGAGCCGGCGCACTTCGATCGAGCCGTCGGCCGCAAGTTCGGGGAGTCCTCCATCTCTGAGCAGATGCTCGAGAACATTGATGCTCACGATGTCGGCGATTCGGGGCATCGTGACATGAGTGAAGTCCCGGGCGGTCTGGCTCAGATCGAGTGAGGCACAGATCCGCATGCTCATCTCGTGGGTGAGGGCGAGGTGTTCACAGGCGGTGTCAGTCTCGATCTCGACCCCGTGAGGTTGGAGCGTACGGAAGCTGACCAGCACCGGACCGCCTGGCCCGGTGCCCGCCAGTGGCTCCCAGCAGAACGTCAGGTCGCGGACGTGGCCGTCGGCGCACTCAGCGGCCAGCAGCCCGCTCCAGCAGCGGCCCTCGGCCACCTCCGCCAAGGCCCGTGTGACAGTGTCGCGATGCGCTCCACGGAGCAGCAGATCACAGATACCGCGGCCTATGGCCTGCTCGGGGGAGCGGCCGAACAGACGCTGCGCCGCCCAACCCCAGTGCGTGACGCGACCATCCAGGTCGAGCACCGCGGCGGCGAACTCCGCCATGACCGGTGGCGTCTCCAGGTGACAGCGGCCGACATGGCTGGTCGTGAACCCGGACCTCACCACAGGTGCCACCTACCTTCCGTAGACGTCACGGACTGTCGTGCCCAGCACTGACGAACGGCCTCCAGACGCATTGCCGCACGCCTACGGTTACATTAGGTGATCCAATGCCTACTGTCAGGCGCATTCGTCGAATTCCCGGTGCCCTGTCGCGGACCCACGAAGCCTCGTCGGTTCCTCGGTGCGCGGCCTGAGGTTCACGGGCGCCGGGGCCGCTACGGTCGGCGCTCACGTGAGCCTGTCGCCCAGGCAGCCGCTTCCTGTCCTATGACCAGATACGAGGTCGAACAGCCAGCGCGAGGACCCGGGCGGTGCGCCGGAGTCGCTGGGGTCTTGGTGCCCTCGTCCGTTCTGCTGTTCTGCAAGATCTGCACAAAGGATTGATAAAAGGCTCAGCAAGACATGCGGATGATTGAGGTTCTTCCTGCGTGGCGCCACATTACAGATGTCGGCATCGCGATATATGGGCCAGTCCAGAGATGATGACTTCCTTTTGAATGTCAGTGCTGAGCGTCCGGCTCGCCTTCCTTTTTTTGGTGCTCAGGAGTGGTAACGTCTGGCCACTAGCAGCATCTTGATTTTCACGCTGAGTCGCGCCGGCGGACGCCGGTCGTATTTCGGCAAGCGAGTAGTCGCGGCCTCGGTGCCGCGTTCCGAAAGGAACGATATTTCCATGTTCACACCCAATTCTCGCGTAGGCGCCATGGCTACGCCCACTCGGATTAAGGGGCTGATGGCATTTACCGCAGCCGGATCTCTGGCCGCGGTCCTTGCGGCTACCGCATCACCGTCCGCTACGGCATCTCCAGGCGTTAAGGTGTCGCCGACCCGTACGGCATATGCAAGCGCAAGCGTTTCAGCGTCGCCGTCCGCTACGGCATCTGTAAGCCCTTCGGCTTCCCCATCCGCTTCGGCTTCCCCATCCGCTGCGGCAGCGGCAAGCGCTTCGGCGTCGCCGTCCACCCTCGTGAAGGTCGATACCGGCCGTCACCACCACCACATCCGCAACCCCCTCAGGCACTTCTGCAGACCAAGAGTCTTCTTCAAGTTCGGGTTCCACGCGCACCGGGATTTTTATATTCCCCGCACCCACTTCATCGATGGCCCCGCCCCCGCCGGGGGCAGTGAAATGAAGGCGGCGGTCAGACGGGCACACACCGTCAGGTTCACCATGCATCTCGAAAAAGAAGCCCAACCCGAATTCCTTAAGTCCAGAACATTCTCCAAAACATTCACTGACACACCCAATAACACATCCATTACCAGAATTTTTACCAGAAACCTTCTCAGGAGGTTGCGGGACATGATAAATCCCGAGATCTTCGAGGAGCACACCGTCGAGGTCGGACACGAGTTCACGGCGCACGTCACACCGGGAAGCTACGGTCATCTGCGTTATCGCGTCATGGGATACAGAGTCCACTTCGAGCAGTGGTGGTTACGTCAAACCTGTAGCAGTGAGAGAGTCATCTCCGGAATGGCCAACTTCCCCACCGGAAGGGAAGGCTGGCATTACTGGGAGACCCGGTCCCGGCGTGCGCGCGGTCATGGTCGCGGCGGCCATCGCGCAGCGGCTGCGACTCCTAGTGGCGGAGGAGGGGGTGAAGGCCGACGTCACCCGGTTCAGCTCCGGGGCCGTCGAGGAGGCCTTCTCTAAGGCATTTGATATCCACTCGGCCAAAGCGCCCCCTCGGAGACTCTTCTCTGAGGGGGCGCTTTGCGGCAAAGCAAAAGGAACCCCGCTCGTGAACCGACGACGAATCGCCATGGTGCCGATCGTGGCATCGCTCTGGGCGGCCTGCGGAATCGCCGCTGTCCCTGCCGCCGAAGCCGCGCCGCCGCGTGGCCGGCTGCCCGCAGGACCGTCCGCCTTCACGCCCGCTTCCTTCACTGTCGACCCATCGCCGGCCACTCGCGATCGCGCGATCGCCAATGCCCTGAGGGCCATTTCCGAGCACCCTCAGCAGGCGCACACCGCCCCCGGTCACGAGTTCGTCCCCCGCACGGTGGTCGTCGACAACGACGGCGCGGCCCATGTCCGGTTCGACCGCACCTACAAGGGTCTTCCGGTGTACGGCGGGGACATCGTGGTGCACCTGTATCCCGACGGCTCCTTGCGATCCCTCGACAGCGCCAGCACGGCGGTCGGCCTCGTGGCGACGACGCCGACCGTGAGCGCCCGTCGCGCCCAGGCTGTGTCCCAGGCTCAGTTCCACGGGACGGTCACGTCGGTCTCGACACCGCAGCTGGCGGTTCGGATGGTAGGAGGCTCGGCCACGCTGGTCTGGGAGACCCTCATCATGGGGGTGCTCACGGACCAGACCCCGAGCCGGCTGCACGTCCTCGTTGATGCTCACACCGGCCAGGTCGTGCACATTCGCGACGATGTCTACATTTTCGCTCCCGCAGGCCGTACTGCAGCGACAACGGCGCGGACCGGGGCTGGGGCGCGGACCGGGGCTGGGGCGCGGAGGGTCGGCACCGGGAACTCCATCTACAGCGGGTCGGTCCCGATCGATCTGACTCTTTCCGGTGGTACCTATTCGATGAGTGACCCGTCGCACGGCAACGGATACACCGCTGACCTGAACCATGCCACGAGCGGCACCGGCACGATCTTCAGCAACACCACCGGCACGTTCGGGGACGGCACTACCAGAGACCCTGCTTCGGCGGGTGTCGACGCCTACTACGGTGCGGCGCAGACGCTCAACTACTACAAGAACGTGCAGGGCCGGAACGGCATCTTCGGAAACGGCGCCGGCGTGCCCTCGCGTACGCACTACGGCAACGCCTACGTCAACGCGTTCTGGGACGGCACCCAGATGACCTACGGCGACGGCTCGGGCAACGCACGGCCGCTCGTCGAACTGGACGTCGCCGGGCACGAGATGAGCCACG
>JAOPYO010000461.1 GCA_025964575.1 Actinomycetes bacterium | reverse complement strand
TGTGGGCGGCTCAACCACTCAGCATCCGCGGTGACCTCGCGGGCATTCCCCCGAACACAGTCACCGGCTCAGCTATGCAGCAGCGACGCGGCCGCCCTGGCGCTGAGATCCCTCAGTCGTCATCGTCATCATCGTCGAAGTCGTGGTGGCGGCGGCCCTCGCCGTTTTCGTTGAAGATCCGGATTCGGATGTTGTTGCGGTTGTGGTTCCTGTTGTGGTTCCTGTTGTGGTTCCAGTTGCTGCTGTGGTGACCGCCTCCCCAGCCGCCCCAGCCGCCGCCGCAACCGCCGCCCCACCCGTTGGCATGCGCGGACGCACCCGAGCCCAGCATCAGGGTCCCGGAGACCGCGGCCACGAGGCTCGCGGTGACAATTGACTTCTTCAGCACATCGATCTCCTTGCTGTCGGAATAGCCCGAAGGCCTTCACGGACCAGCGCTCTCGACGTCTCAGACGTCTCAGAAGGGCGCCATGGTTATTAACATTCCCCAACGCTTTCTCGATAGCGCAATTACGGAGTAAGCTAACAATAAAATACCGAACTCCCGAAATGGACTTATCGGCTCGTTTCCGGCCAACCAACAGATATCGGAAGAAACGGTCGGCCTTTTCCTAGTGATCGTGTCTGGACAACACACTTCGGCGTTGAACGCACGAACGGGGCGCCGGAGTCGATACTCCGGCGCCCCGCACCATGTGGGCGGCTCAACCACTCAGCATCCGCGGTGACCTCGCGGGCATTCCCCCGAACACAGTCACCGGCTCAGCTGCGCGGCAGCGACGCAGCCGTCCTAGCGTCGAGATCCCTCAGTCGTCATCGTCATCATCGTCGAAATGGTGGTGGCGGTGACCCTCGCCGTTCACGTTGAAGATCCGGATCCGGATGTTGTTCCTGTTGCTGTTGTGGTTGAAGTTACGGTTCCAGTTGTGGCTGTGGTGGTGGTGGTGCCCCCACCAGCCGTGGTGGCAACCCCAGCCGTCGGCGTGCGCGGTCGCACCCGAGCCCAGGAGCAGGGTCCCGGAGACCGCGGCGACCAGGCCCGCGGTGACACATGTCTTCTTCAACACATCGATCTCCTTTTTGTCGGAATAGCCCGAAGGCCTTCACGAACCAGCGCACTCATTGTCACAAAAGAGCGCCATGCCCTCTATCATTCCCTAACGCCTTCTCAATAGCGCAATTACGCAGTAAGCTAACAATAAAATACCGAACTCCTAAAATGGACTTATCGGCTCGATTCCGACTAACCAGCAGATATCACTAGGACCTATAGTGATTCGGGCTACGGGGCCAGGAAGGTGGCTCTTCGGAGAGAATGGCGCGCATGATGGAAGAACCTGATGAAGGCGACGAGGCAACGGAGTTTCTGCGGTACGAGCAGGAGCGTCAGGAGCGGATCGATCGCCGCAACGCCGCCTCCTGGAAGGTCGTCGGCGCGGTGGTGACAGCCGCGCTCGCGCTGCTGGCGTACGACTCCGGTCACGCGGCCCTGAAGGCCCACCGTGACGGCGAACCGTGGCTCTACCCGGCGGGCATCGCGACGGGCTGCACGCTCATGGTGCTCATGCTCATCGCGTACGCCCTGAAGCGCCGCCGACCATAGAAGCGTCTCAGGATGTGGGCCGCGAAACGATCGACGGCGCAGGTCAACTAGGCTACCGAGGGTGACCGACATCGTCATCCCCGCAGATATCAAGCCCGCCGACGGCCGCTTCGGATGCGGTCCGTCGAAGGTCCGCCCCGAGCAACTCGCAGCCCTGGCCGAGTCCGGCGCGACGTATATGGGAACCTCCCACCGGCAGAAGCCGGTGAAGTCCCTCGTCGGCCGGGTCCGCGCAGGACTGGGAGAGCTCTTCTCGCTGCCCGAAGGGTACGAGGTCCTGCTCAGCAACGGCGGCACGACCGCGTTCTGGGACATCGCCGCGTTCGGGCTCGTCCGGAACAAGTCCCAGCACGTGACGTTCGGCGAGTTCTCGAGTAAGTTCGCCAAGGTCACCAAGGGTGCGCCCTGGCTGGCCGACCCGTCGGTGATCTCGAGCGACCCGGGTAGTCATCCGCTGCCGGCATCCGAAGAGGGCATCGACGTCTACGCCCTCACTCACAACGAGACCTCGACCGGCGTCGCGATGCCGATCAAGAGGGTCGGGAACCCCGACGACCTGGTGCTGGTGGATGCGACCTCTGGTGCCGGTGGCCTGCCGGTGGACGTGTCCGAGACCGACGTCTACTACTTCGCGCCGCAGAAGTGCTTCGCCTCGGACGGTGGCCTCTGGGTGGCGCTGGCGTCCCCCACGGCGCTGGCCCGGATCGAGGAGATCGCTGCGACCGACCGGTACATCCCGGAGTTCTTCAGCCTGCCCACCGTGGTCGACAACTCCGCCAAAGACCAGACCTACAACACCCCGGCCGTCGCCACGCTGCTGCTGTTCGCCGAGCAGATCGAATGGATGAACCAACAGGGCGGACTGGCCTGGACGACCTCGCGGACCGCGGACAGCTCGAACCGGCTCTACAGCTGGGCCGAGAAGTCCTCCTTCGCGACACCGTTCGTCGTCGAGCCGGCGCAGCGTTCGCAGGTCGTCGGCACGATCGACTTCAACGACGAGATCGACGCCACGGCGATCGCCAAGACGCTGCGGGCCAACGGGATCGTGGACACCGAGCCGTACCGCAAGCTCGGCAGCTACCAGCTAAGGGTCGGCATGTTCCCGGCCATCGACCCCGACGACGTCGAGGCCCTGACCAACTGCATCGACTACGTGGTCGAGCGCCTCTAGGTCTGAGTGCTCGAGCGTGTCCCGTGGACCTCGTCCATAGATCTACGGGACATGCCCTGGATCTGCGTGCTCACTGTCGAGGGGTCCCTGCGCCAGGCAGGGACCCCTCA
>JAOPYO010000400.1 GCA_025964575.1 Actinomycetes bacterium | reverse complement strand
AGTGGGTCGACGGCAACATCGGCTCCAAGGTCACCATGAAGTACCCGGCGGTCTACCTGCTCGGTGAGCACGCCAAGGGCGAGACGCTGTCGATCGCGTTCGCCGGCGAGGGCCAGCACCAGGACGCCGGCGCCAAGATGGTGCACGCGGCGCCCAACACCTCGTCGACGATCGTGTCGAAGTCGGTGGCGCGTGGTGGCGGCCGTACCTCCTACCGCGGTCTGGTCCAGATCCAGGAGGGCGCCACCCACTCCAAGTCCACGGTCAGGTGCGACGCGCTGCTCGTCGACCAGATCAGCCGGTCCGACACCTACCCGTACGTCGACGTCCGCGAGGACGACGTCGAGATGGGGCACGAGGCGACCGTCTCCAAGGTGTCGGAGACCCAGCTGTTCTACCTGATGAGCCGGGGTATGACCGAGGAAGAGGCAATGGCGATGATCGTGCGCGGCTTCGTGGAGCCGATCGCCCGTGAACTGCCCATGGAATACGCCCTTGAGCTGAACCGGCTCATCGAGCTTCAGATGGAAGGAGCAGTCGGCTGATGGGGCTCGATCTCAAGCCGCTGTCCACCCTTCACGAGCACGCGTCCTACGACGTCGCGGACTTCGTGGTGCCGACCGGTCGCGAGGAGGAGTGGCGGTTCACCCCGCTGCGCCGCCTCCGCGGTCTGCACAACGGGACCGCTTCGCCGGACGGCAAGCTCCTCGTGGAGGTGGACGCAGCCCCCGAGGTGACGGCGGAGACCGTCGGCCGCGACGATGTACGCGTCGGCCGGTCCTTTGTCCCGGCCGACCGGGTGAGCGCGCAGGCGTACACCTCCTTCACCGAGGCCACCGTCATCACGGTGCCCCAGGAGGCGGTCGCGTCCGCGCCGACGGTGCTGCGGCTGCGCGGCGAGGACGCGACCGGCGCCGCGTACGGTCACATCACCGTGATCGTCGAGCCGCTCGCCCAGGCCACCGTGGTGCTGGACCACGCCGGTTCGGCGACGTACGCCGACAACGTCGAGTTCGTCGTCGGCGAGGGTGCCTCGCTGTCGGTGATCAGCCTGCAGAACTGGGCCGACGACACCGTCCATCTGACGCACCACCACGCGCGGCTGGCCAAGGACGCGACGTTCACCAGCTTCACCATCACCCTCGGCGGTGACCTCGTCCGGATCGCCCCCTCGGTCATCTACGACGGACCTGGCGGCAACGCCGAGCTGTACGGCGTGTACTTCGCCGACCCGGGCCAGCACCTGGAGCACCGGCTGTTCGTGGATCACAACATCCCGAACTGCCGCAGCCGGGTGGATTACCGGGGTGCCTTGCAGGGCCGGGACGCCCACGCGATCTGGATCGGCGATGTGCTGATCCGTGCCGCGGCCGAGGGAACCGACACCTACGAGCTCAACCGCAACCTCGTGCTGACCGACGGCACCCGGGTCGACTCCGTGCCGAACCTGGAGATCCTCACCGGGGAGATCCAGGGCGCCGGGCATGCCAGCACCAGCGGCCGGCTGGACGACGAACACACGTTCTATCTGCAGGCGCGCGGGATTCCCTACGACGAGGCCCGGCGCATGGTCGTGCGCGGCTTCCTCGGCCAGCTCATCGAGCACATCGGGGTTCCTGAGATCCGCGAGCAGGTCCAGGCCGCCATCGAGGCGGAGCTGGAGAACGGCCTGGACACGGGGCTGGAGCAGGAGCGGGCCCGATGAGTTACGACGCGAAGCGCGGGGGGTCTGGGGCGTCGTCCACCCAGGATGACTTCGTCAAGGTCTGCCCGCTCAGCGAGATACCAGCCGAAGGCGCGCTCGGTGTGGAGATCGACGACACGCCGGTGGCGCTCGTCCGCACCGGTGACGAGGTGTTCGCGCTGCGCGACGTCTGCTCGCACGCCGAGGTCGCGCTCTCCGAGGGCGAGGTCTACGACCACACCATCGAGTGCTGGCTGCACGGGTCCTGCTTCGACCTGCGGACCGGCAAGCCCACCAATCCGCCGGCCACCCAGCCGGTACCCACCTACCGAGTGAAGATCGAGGACGACGCGGTGTACGTCTCGCTCACACCGTCGTCCGAGTTCAGGGAGTCATAGATGGCCACGCTTGAGATCCGCGACCTGCACGTCTCTGTCGACGGCGGCACCGACGGCGCCAAGGAGATCCTGCGCGGCGTCAATCTCACCGTCCAGGCGGGGGAGACCCATGCGCTCATGGGGCCCAACGGCTCCGGCAAGTCCACCCTCGCCTACGCGATCGCCGGTCACCCCAAGTACACCGTGACCAGCGGCACCGTCACGCTCGACGGCGAGGACGTCCTCGCCATGAAGGTCGACGAACGCGCCCGGGCCGGGCTGTTCCTCGCGATGCAGTACCCCGTCGAGGTTCCCGGGGTGTCGGTGTCCAATTTCCTGCGTACCGCCATCACGGCCGTACGGGGCGAGGCGCCGAAGCTGCGGGACTTCGCCAAGGAGATGAAGGGGGCGATGTCCGAGCTGCAGATCGACCCCGCGTTCGCTCAGCGCAACCTGAACGAGGGCTTCTCCGGTGGTGAGAAGAAACGCCACGAGATCCTCCAGCTGGAGCTGCTCAAGCCGAAGATCGCCGTGCTCGACGAGACCGACTCCGGTCTGGACGTCGACGCGCTGAAGGTCGTCTCCGAGGGCGTCAACCGGTTCGGCTCCAAAGGTGACACGGGTGTGCTGCTGATCACCCACTACACCCGCATCCTGCGCTACGTGAAGCCGGACTTCGTGCACGTCTTCGCGGCCGGCCGGATCGTGGCGGAGGGCGGCCCCGAGCTGGCCGACCTGCTGGAGAACGAGGGATACGAGAAGTTCACGAAGGCAGGCGCATCGCAGTGACCTCTGTTGTCAACCGGCCCCTCGTCGGGGGTGCATCCACTCTTCTTCTACCCGAAGAGATCAAGAAGGACTTCCCGATCCTGTCCCGTACCGTCCGGAACGGGCGGCCGCTGGTCTATCTCGACTCCGGGGCGACCTCGCAGAAGCCCCGCCAGGTGCTGGACGCCGAGCGGGAGTTCTACGAGCTGCACAACGCCGCCGTGCACCGGGGCGCGCACCAGCTCGCCGAGGAGGCCACCGACGCCTACGAGGCGGCTCGTGCCACCATCGCGCGTTTCGTGGGCGCGGGCCCCGGCGAGATCGTGTTCACCAAGAACACCACCGAGTCGATCAACCTGGTCGCCTATGCGCTGGGCAACGCGGCCACGGCCGGCCCGGAGTCCGCCCGATTCGTGGTCGGCCCTGGCGACGAGGTGCTCGTCACCGAGATGGAGCACCACGCCAACCTGGTGCCGTGGCAGGAGCTGTGCCGGCGGACCGGTGCGACGCTGCGCTGGTTCGGGCTCACCGACGACGGCAGGCTGGACCTGTCCGAGCTGGACACGCTGGTCAACGAGCGCACGAAGATCGTTGCGCTGACCCATCAGTCGAACGTGCTGGGCACAGTCAACCCGGTCGAGCAGATCACCGAGCGGGCCCACCGGTTCGGCGCCCTCGTGCTGCTCGACGCCGCGCAGTCGGTGCCGCACCAGCCGGTGAACGTGGCCGAGCTGAGCGTCGACTTCCTCGCCTTCTCCGGCCACAAGATGCTCGGTCCGTCCGGCGTCGGTGTGCTCTGGGGCCGCCGCGAACTGCTCGAGACGATGCCGCCGTTCCTCACCGGCGGCTCGATGATCGAACTCGTGCACATGGAACAGTCCACCTTCCTGCCGCCGCCGCAGCGGTTCGAGGCCGGTGTGCCGATGACGGCGCAGGCCGTGGGGCTGGCCGCGGCGTGCGACTACCTCACCGATCTCGGCATGGACCGGGTGACCGCGCACGAGCACGCGCTGACGGAGTACGGTCTGGAGCGTCTCGCGGAGATCCCCGAAGTGCGGATCATCGGGCCGACCTCGGCCGAGGCCCGCGGTGGCGCGCTGGCGTTCGTCGTCGATGACATCCACCCGCACGACCTGGGTCAGGTGCTCGACGATCTCGGTATCGCGGTGCGGGTGGGACACCACTGCGCCTGGCCGCTCCACCGGCGCTTCAAGGCCCAGGCCACCACGCGGGCGTCCCTGTACGTCTACAACACCCTCGCAGATCTCGACTCGCTCGCCGACGGGGTGCGAGAAGCCCAGAAATTCTTCCGCACCGTCTGACGTTCGGGATGAGTAGTCCCCTGTAGAGGAAGGCCCCATGCAGCTCGAGTCGATGTACCAGGAGATCATCCTGGATCATTACCGCCACCCCCATCACAAGGGGCTGCGGGAGCCGTATGACACCGAGGTGCATCACATCAACCCCACCTGCGGTGACGAGGTGACGCTCCGGGTGCGGTTGGACGGCATCGATGACGGCGCCACCGTCAGCGACGTGTCCTATGACTCGATGGGGTGTTCCATCAGCCAGGCCAGCGCCTCGGTGATGACCGATCTGGTCATCGGTAAGACGGTCAAGGAGGCCATGGCGGTCGGCGACGAGTTCCTCGCGCTGATGCAGTCGCGTGGCGCACTCGAGCCCGATGAGGATCTGCTCGAGGACGCCGTCGCCTTCACCGGAGTATCAAAGTACCCCGCCCGCATCAAGTGCGCCCTGCTCGGCTGGATGGCCTGGAAGGACGCGACCGCCCGTGCTTTGGAGGCCGACGGATCATGAGTGAGACCCTGCACGACACCCCCGCGCCCGCTGAGGCCGCTGAGATCGCCGCACAGGACTCCGTCGCGGCGGCGACCGGCACTGTGCCCGACGAGGAGATCCTCGAGGCGCTGAAGGACGTCGTCGACCCGGAGCTCGGGATCAACGTCGTCGACCTAGGGCTGATCTACGGCATCACGGTCGCCGACAACGTGGCGATCCTGGACATGACGCTCACCAGCGCGGCCTGTCCCCTCACCGACGTGATCGAGGACCAGGCGCACAGCGCGCTCGCCGACCTGGTCGGCGACGTCAAGATCAACTGGGTCTGGCTGCCGCCGTGGGGCCCGGACAAGATCTCCGACGAAGGCCGTGAGCAGCTCCGCGCATTGGGCTTCAACGTCTAAACGGCGTCGGCTTCGCTCGTGCGGCCCGTACCGTGTTTCAACGGACGCCCAGCCGTGCGAGCGAAGCGAGCACCATCTCAGGGGGCAAGGCTGCGGATCAGATCGCTGACCCGGACGATGCCCAGGCAACGGCCGATCTCGTCGATGACGACCAGATCGTCGTAGACGCGCTCGCTCTCCTTGCCGGCCGCCCGGAGCGCGGCGATGGCCGGAACGGTCTTGGGCACCAGCCGAGGCGCGTCGGCCAGCCGGGCGGCGGCCTTGTGCGCATGCAGTGCGTGCCCGTACGCCCCCGAGATCCCGAGCAGGAACCGGGTGCGGTCAACGGTGTATCGGGGGCGCTGATGCTCGTCGACCAGAACGACACTGGTGGTGCCGGGCTCGGCGTTGAGCACGGTGAGGACGTCATCCGCGGTGGCCCTGAGCCCCATCGTCACGGCCGGCATGGTGAACTCCGACACTCGCGGGCCGAGATCATGCTTGCGGTGCGAACCACTGGAACCGCTCTCCCGCTCCACCGGGACCGGGACGGTGACGCGCATGCCGGGACGCCAGTCGCTGCCGGACAGCAGCGGCCCCTGCACCAGGCGTACGCCGAGCGCACGCAGATGGACGAGCTGGTCCTCGGTGGCCAGCCCGGGGGCGAGCACCTGCGTGCCGACCCGGTGGGCGACGCCGACGAGCGCTTCGACCAGAGCGGACCTCCGGGGGTCCGAGGAGGCCTGGCGGGTCAGCTCGGGGTCGAGTTTCACGAGGTAGGGCATGCTGTCGATCAGCAGATCGAGCGGCGCGTGAACGGTGCCGAACCCGGCGAAACCGATCAGATAGCCGGCTCGGTGCAGGCCGTGCAGAGCGGCCGACACCGCAGGACGCTGGGCAGGGGCGAAGCCGCCGCTCATACACACGATCACTTCCTGCGGGCGGCGGCCGGTGTCGAGCAGGCCTTGATGCAGCGTCGTCAGGATGGCATTCCCCTGGGCCACCGTTTCCGTGCGCAGGACGAGTTGAAGGGGCAACTGGGTGCCGAGTTCGGCGGTTGCGCGTGCGGCACGGAGTGCACGTCGTACGTCGTCCTCGGCGGGGTCGATCCGGGCCTGCGGCCCGGGCGCGGTATCGAATTCGCGCAGCGGCTGGCGATACGAGGGAGTCGTCGTCGCTGCGGGACCGGTATGCGTTTCCACGGCGATGACATTGCCCGTGTTGAGATCGACGAGCGGTTGAAAGCTCACCTGCGCCGGGAGAAGAACATCTGGGACGGACACCTACAAATCTTCGCCCCTGATCGGCGTCAAATCGACAGGTGTTAACGGAAGTTCACCGACAATTTGACATCACCGTGACGGACGGTATCGGCGCGATCTCGCAGGTGGGACACCGCACACGCACCGGGTTCGCTTCGTGACAGCTACATGTTTCAGGCTCATGCATGTCCAGATTCGTCCGTGTTAAGGAGGCCATGTATTCAGGCTCGTGCCTGTTTGTGTTCGGGCCCGTCCATGTTCAGGTTCGGCTAAATGCCTCGGCTACATTCCTCGGCTCGTGATCGAGATGGAGAGCACGTAGGTGACGCCGGCCACGCCGGCCAGCCAGCCGAACGGCCCGATCGGCGCGTCGCGCAGAACCTGGACGACCAGGGCGCTGACGATCACCGCGATCAGCATGTCCCCGGTCATCGCGGCGGCCTTGAGGTGGCTGCGGGCCCGATGACCGGTGCCGAACGTCTCGCTGACCGCGAAGACCCCCTCGCTCCTGCGGTAGGCGAGATGCACCGCGTAGCCGGCCAGCACCGCAAGTGCGACGAGTCCGGTCCCGGTGTGGCCCCGTACGACGGCGGTGATCGCGGCGGCCACGCCGACGCAGGCGGCGAGTGCGGGCACCAGCCAGTGCTTGAACCCATGACGCTCGGGTGCGATCCACATGACTCACATCTTCCCCCGGCCGGCTTCGAGATCAATGCATTCGACCGCCGCGACCATGCGAGTCGATCAACGGCGGACGCCCGAGCGCGGAGGCCGGAATCCGTCTCGCCCTACTTGGCATCACATGTACTTGTTCGCGCCTTATCTCACAACAATCACAATAATCACACCAATCACATGAACCACAAAAAGCACAGAAATCACATGAAACCACAAAAATCACACCAATCACACGAATCTGTCAGAGGGGGTGGCGGAGGGCTGGGCATAGGGTGCGGGACGTGAGCAAAGGGGGGCCCGCGAGCGGCGGCGGGCGATGGTTGGAGGTGGCGCCAGAGCGGATCGCCCTGTGGCTGGCCGGTTTCGGTGAACGGCACGGCGGCGTGGTCGGCGTCGACCGCGGCGCCGAGATCGTACGCTTCACCGCGGCCGACGGTGCCACTGCGGAGTGCCAGGTGCCCTTCCCGCCCCTCGCCCCGTCTTCCGCCGACGTGGCGAACGACCGAGACGACGCCGTGCGGGCACTGGCCGAGCACGCCTGCCATAGCCGCCTGGTCGGCGTCGTGCTGGTGCGGCTGGGAGGCTACGCGGCGGGGGTGTTCGACGGAGAGCGGCTGATCGCCTCGAAAGTGGGCTCCCGGCTGGTCCATGGGCGCAGCGCCGCGGGCGGCTGGTCGCAGCACCGGTTCGCCCGCCGCCGGGACAAGCAGGCCCGGGAGGCGCTTGAGGACGCCGCAAACGTGGCCGTACGCGTGCTGGAACCCCACCTGGCCAGGCTGGACGCGGTCGTCCTCGGAGGGGACCGGCGCGCGCTCGACGAACTGCGCACCGATCCTCGGCTGAAGCCCGTCTTCGCTCTCGCGTCGGGTCCCGTGCTGACGGTGCCGGACCCGAGGCTCGTCGTGCTGCGGGATACACCCAAGAGCTTTCGGAGCGTACGAATCCGACTCGATGAGCCGCTGACGGCCATCCCTCCGCAGGGGTCGTCAGCGGGGGAGTGAGGCGCGCCGCCGGTGCGGAAGGACCCGCATTCCGTCTCCCCGGAGTTTCGAGGCCAGGGTCCATCTCCGCCGCTGAGCGGCCCGTGGCGTGATCGTCAATCTTGACGCACTAACCGATCGCCTGGTTCCCTCCAGAGCCCGCTACGGCCCTCTCAGGATCATCCAGAGGGTTCTCCGCGGAGCGGATGACCCGGAAGGTGGCGCCGAGCGGGTCCTGGACGGTGGCGATCCGGCCATAGGGGGAGTCCCACGGGTCGCCCTGCACCGTGCCGCCGGCCGCGGTGGCCCGCCGTGCCGCGAGGTCGGTGTCGGTCACCTCGAAGTAGGTCAGCCAGAAGGGGGCCCCGTCGGGGGCGCCGTAGATGCCGACGACCGCGTGACCGTCCAGCTAGGGTTGTGGACGTGTCACGCGGAGGTTCTCGTTTGGGCGGCCGTGTCACGCGGAGGTTCTGGGCGCATCCTGAGCCGCGTGGATGCGTTTCGCTCCGGTATCGGAGAGTTCGGTCTGGATCGTCTCCGGAGGTGGCGGGCGCCCGCGTGGAGAGGGTTCCCTGAACCCGGGCGTGTCATCCGTCCCGTAGACTGATCGCATGCTCCCGAGCTGACAGGTCATTCAGAGCGCGCCGCCGCGGTCGAACGAGAACCCGGGCGCGCTCCTTCGTGCCGTCGGCCTGTCCAACCCCTTCTCACGCGGAGCCTCACGCTGTGATCACTGCTACCGATATCGAGCTGCGCGCCGGCTCCCGACTGCTCATCGAGAGCACCACCTTCCGGGTCAACCCGGGCGACCGGGTCGGATTCGTCGGGCGCAACGGCGCCGGCAAGACCACGCTGACCAAGGTGCTGGCGGGCGAAGCGCTGCCCGCCACCGGTTCGGTGACCCAGTCGGGCACGGTCGGCTATCTCCCTCAGGACGCCCGGGTCGGTGACCTTGAGGTGCTGGCCGGTGAGCGGATCCTATCGGCCCGGGGACTGGACGAGGTCATTCGTGAGATGCGGGCGGCCGAAGAGCTCATGGCGACCACAACCGGTCAGGAGCGCGACAAGGCCGTCCGCAAGTACGGGCGCATGGAGGATCGGCTGCACGTTCTGGGCGGCTACTCGGCCGAAGCCGAGGCCGCGTCGATCTCCTCCAGCCTGGGTCTGGCGGACCGGGTCCTCACCCAGCCGCTGCGGACGCTCTCCGGCGGTCAGCGCCGCCGCGTGGAGCTGGCCCGCATTCTGTTCTCCGGTGCCGACACGCTCCTCCTGGACGAGCCCACCAACCACCTGGACGCCGAGTCGATCGGCTGGCTGCGCGACTTCCTGAAGTCGCACCGCGGTGGGCTCGTGGTCATCAGCCACGACGTCGAGCTGCTCGAGGCCGTGGTCAACCGGGTGTTCCACCTGGACGCCAACCGCTGCGTCATCGACATCTACAACGTCGGCTGGAAGCCCTATCTGGACCAGCGGGAGACCGACGAGCGGCGGCGCAAGCGCGAACTGTCCAACGCCACCCGCCAGGCCTCTCAGCTCCAGTCCCAGGCGGACAAGATGCGGGCCAAGGCCACCAAGGCCAAGGCGGCCCAGCAGATGCTGCGCCGGGCGGAGCAGTTGCTGTCCGGGGTCGAGGGGGAGCGGCAGGCCGACAAGATCGCCAAGATCCGCTTCCCCGAGCCCGCCTCCTGTGGCCGTACGCCGCTCACTGCCGAGGGTTTGTCGAAGTCGTACGGATCCTTGGAGATCTTCACAGATGTCGACCTGGCCATCGACCGCGGCAGCAGGGTGGTGATTCTGGGCCTCAACGGAGCCGGAAAGACCACGCTGCTACGGATTCTGGGCGGTGTCGACGAGGCCGATACCGGCAAAGTGATCGCCGGCCATGGACTGCGTCTCGGCTACTACGCACAGGAGCACGAAACGCTCGACAACGACCGGTCCGTGCTCGAGAACATGCGGTCCGCCGCCCCCGACCTGATCGAGGTCGAGGTACGCAAGATCCTGGGCTCGTTCCTGTTCTCCGGCGACGACGTCGACAAGCCCGCAGGCGTGCTCTCAGGCGGTGAGAAGACCCGTCTGGCCCTCGCCACCCTGGTCGTCTCCAGCGCCAACGTCCTGCTGCTCGACGAGCCCACCAACAACCTCGATCCGGCCAGCCGGGAGGAGATCCTGCGGGCCCTGCGGACCTACGCCGGCGCCATCGTTCTGGTGACCCACGACGAGGGTGCGGTGGAGGCCCTGCAGCCGGAAAGGGTGATTTTGCTGCCTGATGGTGTTGAAGACATTTGGAGTGACGAGTTTTCCGATCTGGTGGCACTTGCCTGACCTGCAGCGCAAGGAAGCAGATCTTTTCTGGCGTAGTGGGTAGCCGATCCGGCGGGAATGACTGATCATGGGCGGGGATAACGCAGCG
>JAOPYO010000363.1 GCA_025964575.1 Actinomycetes bacterium | reverse complement strand
ATCATGCACTCGACGCCCTCGACCACGCCGATGCCCGTGATCACGCAGGCGACGACCCGGAACTCGGTGCCCCAGGCCGCCAGCGGGGAGAGTTCCAGGAACGGCGAGTCCGGATCGAGCAGCAACTCGATGCGCTCGCGGGCGAGCAGCTTGCCGCGCTTGCGGTGCCGCTCGACGTACTTCTCGCCACCGCCCCGCAGCGCCTCGACGTACTTCTCGCCACCGCCCCGCAGCGCCTTGGCGTGCTCCTGATCGAGCTCCGCCAGCTTGGCCAGCATGGCCTCGCGGCGGCTCTGATAGTCGGCGCCGTGCGGGTCCAGCGCGCTCTTGATCGCACTCACAGCAGGTCCTCCGGGATGTCGACGACGCGCGACCGCAGCCACTCACCAAGGCCCTTGCCCTGGGGGTCGAACCTCGTCGAGGCGGACACGCCCTCCTGCAGCAGTCCCTCGATCACGAAGTTGACCGCTCTGAGACGGGGCAGCAGATGCCGGGTCACGGTCAGTTCCCGGGTCTCGGGAAGGAGGTGCTTCAGCCTGTTCTCGGTGAGGAAGTGCGCCAGCCAGCGCCACTGCTCGTCCGTCCGGGCCCAGACTCCGATGTTGGCGTCGCCGCCCTTGTCCCCGCTGCGTGCGCCGGCCACGGCCCCGAGCGGGGCTCTGCGGACCGGTGCGTCCGGGTCGTACGGCTCCGGCAGAGCAGGCTGTGTATCGGTGACCGCTGGGGCCGTCCCATCCTGGGGCTCGACGGTGACCCTTCCGCCATCGGGCAGTACGGCTCTATGGCCGATCTCACGGGCATCCACGAAGGCCGGGGTATACACGCCGTACGGGATACCGTCGCCGGGCGGGGCGGTCATGGTGAAGCCGGGATAGCTGGCCAGGGCGAGTTCCACGGCTGCGCTGCTGAAGGCCCGGCCGACCGTGCGCTGGTCGGTGTCCTTGACCGAACAGCGCAGCAGCGCGCTCGCCTCCTGCTCGGTGGCGGCGTCCTCCCGGTCGGTGCGGGCGAGGATCCACTCGAGCTGCTGCGGCCTCTGGGCCAGCCCCTGCTCCAGCTGTGTCTTGATCCACTCGGCCTTGGCGTCGAGGTCCAGACCGGTCAGCACGAACGTCATCTCGTTGCGGAAGCCGCCGAGATGGTTGAGGCAGACCTTGGTGGTGGCCGGCGGCGGTTCCCCCTTCGTCCCGCTGACCCGCACCCGATCCGGGCCCTCCTGGGCCAGCTCGATCGTGTCGAAGCGGGTGACGACGTCGGGCCCCAGATAGCGGGGGCCACCGATCTCGTACAGCAGCTGGGCGGTCACCGTCTCGGTCGTGACCGCGCCGCCGGTGCCGTCGTGTTTGGTGATGACGCTGGAGCCGTCCGGATGGATCTCCGCGATCGGAAAGCCCAACGCCTTTACATTGTAGATTTCTTGAAAGAAGGCGAAATTGCCGCCGGTGGCCTGCGCACCGCATTCGAGCACGTGCCCGGCGACGGTCGCGCCGGCGAGCGCGTCCCAGTCGTCGCGCGCCCAGCCGAAGTGGGCCGCGGCCGGGCCGGTGACCAGCGAGGCGTCGGTCACCCGGCCGGTGACCACCACGTCGGCTCCGCTCTTCAGGCACTCGGCGATGCCCCAGGCCCCGAGATAGGCGTTGGCGGTGAGAGGCTGCCCGTACGCCCCGTCCGCGAGCCCCAGTTCCTTGGCGCGCGGGAGCAGATCGTCACCCTCGATATGGGCGATCCTCACCTCGAGTCCCAGCTTCTGAGCCAGTTCCCGCAACCTGCTCGCCAGGCCCTCGGGGTTCAGACCTCCCGCGTTGGTCACGATCTTCGTGCCCCGGTCCTGGGCCAGACCCAGGCAGTCCTCCATCTGACGCAGGAAGGTCGTGGCATATCCGCCGCCCGGATCCTTCATCCGGCTCCGGCCGAGAATGAGCATCGTCAGCTCGGCAAGATAATCGCCGGTGAGGACATCGAGCGGGCCGCCCTCCAGCATCTCCCGCATGGCGGTGAAGCGATCACCATAGAAGCCCGACGCGTTGCCGATCCGCAACGGAGCCGTTCCGTCTGATCCCATGCGTGAACCATGTCAGGGTGCTCGGAAAAAATCAATCACGCCTGATTGTTTTCTCCCGGGGCGGGTGCTTGACTGGTGGCCTCATGACAGCCCAGGCACCCTTCCGTGAACCGCAGCAGGGTCGCAGCCGCGCCACCCGGCAGCGGCTGCTCGAGGCCGCCATCGAATGCCTTGCCTCACTGGGCTGGACCGGCACCACCGTCGCGGTGGTCGCCGAGCGGGCCGGGGTGTCTCGGGGAGCCGCTCAGCACCACTTCCGCACTCGCGAAGAACTGTTCACCGCTGCCGTCGAGTACGGCACCGAGATTCGGCTCGAACAGCTCAGGGACCTGGCCTCGCATCGGCTGTCCACGTTGGAGGTGCTGACCCTACTCGCGGAGATGTTCATCAGCCCGCTGTTCCGGGCCTCCCTGCAGTTGTGGGTCGCGGCCAGCTCCGACGCGGCACTGCGCGACCAGGTCCTTCCCCTGGAGGCCCGAGTGGGCAGGGAGGCCCACCGGGTCACCGTTGAAATCCTCGGTGCCGACGAAAGCCAGCCCGGCGTACGGGAGAGCGTGCAGGCCACTCTCGACCTGGTCCGCGGGCTCGGCCTAGCCGATCTGCTCACCGACGATTCGGCGCGCCGGACCCGATTGCTGGCCCAATGGGCCCGCCTCCTCGACAGAGCCCTTTACTCGCCTTCCTGATCAGGCCCACGCCGGGCCCTCACCCCAAGTGATGCCTACCTGCGGGTAAACTCGCGGTCATATCGATTCCGTCATCAGCCGTCACGCTCCGGCGTGGCATCGACTATCCCGTGGGGCCCGCACGTGCGTATGCGTCAGTACGTTCATTTCGCTCTCACCAGCCGGCACATCTCGGCCGCAGAGATCACCGCACGTCTGATGGTCGAGCCGGACGAGATCTCGGTGCGCGGAAGCCGCGTCGCGGCTCCTGCTACTCCTGCCTGCCACGCGTGGACCGTCGTCTGCCGACAGCCTGGCCTGAGCGTCAGTGAACAGCTCGCCCAGATCGTGGACCGCCTGCGGCCGTACCACGATCAGATCGTGTCTCTCAGCGAAACACTCGCGGACCAGGACCCCGAGTACGGTGGCGCGACCCTTGAACTCGTGCACTATCTGGACGACGGCGATTCCGAAGGCGAGGCGCCAAGCTCAGCTGCTGCCCGATCCCAGGAGACGGCCGATCACGATCCGCTTCTGAGCTGGGCCCGCGACCGTGAGGTGCTGGAGTTCCTTCTGGCGACCAACCTCTCCATCGACCTGGACGTCTACAGCTGAACGCCCCGGCCCGCCACACGCACATTCTTAATGGTTTTGGGTGTCCAGCACGTTGTTCTTGGGGGAATGCGAAAGGCCCCGCCATTGCTGGCGGGGCCTTCCACAGAATATGTCCGGCGGTGTCCTACTCTCCCACACAGTCTCCCGTGCAGTACCA
>JAOPYO010000360.1 GCA_025964575.1 Actinomycetes bacterium | reverse complement strand
ACAGGCGCTCGCGGATATCCCGGGAATCACAGCGTCACGTGCCCTCGCAGATCTGTCACATGACGAAGACCGTGCCGTTGCGCTTACTGCGGCATACATTCTCGGGATACGCAACGCACGATAACGGATCTTTCCTGGGGTGCTGTGTGCGTGGGGCCCAGTTGTTGCTGGTCACCGCCGACAGGGCCACGGCATCGCCGAGGACCCCGGCTGTACCGCGCTTCACCGCCGCGCGGTACAGCTGGGTGAGTATGTCGTAGGCGGTATCGCCATCGCCTCCACGGGTCAACAGCCGCTCGATGTTGCTGTACTTCCGTGGTACTCACTCGGCGCGAGTCCCGGAGGCGAGAAAGATCGGGATGGCGACGAACAGCCGATCGTTGCGTGCCCTGGCGGCTTGGTCGTCGAGCCAGGCGCCTTCTCCGATGTTGGCGAGCGTCGGCAGGACCGCGGCGTCTGTCCACACGATCGTGTGGACTTCGACGGTGACGTTGGTGAACCCGTTGTCCAGCAGGAGGTTCCGGTATCGGCGAGCGACCCGCGGATTGGGCATACGGTCTGCGCGAGCGTGGACGAGCGTGCGGATGAGTTCGGGGTCGTCGGAGTCGATCACGAATGTGTCCCAGTCTTGGCCGACGAGCACCGCGCGGCCGTTCCTGGCCAGGACCCGGCGGGCCTCGATGACGGCTCGCTCGGGCTCGGCGAGGGCGTGCAGGACCTTGTCGGCGCGGTAGCCGGTGACCGAGCCGTCGTCGAGAGGCAACGCGGTGGCGTCGGCGACATGGAACTCGCTCGTGGGCCAGCGCTCGCTGGCGATCTCGATCATGGTGGGGTCCAGGTCGATGCCGATGGCCCTCACCCCACGGGCGGCCAACTCGCCGACGGCGCGCCCGCCCCCGCAGCCGACGTCGACAACGGTGTCGCCCAGCGCTTGGTACGTGTGTTCCCGCAGGTTACGAGCCTGGGGTAGGTCGTCAAGGGCGTCGAGGAGGGTAAGCAACGTGGACATGGCCGTCATTGTGCGACTTAATGTCGACATGAAGTCAATCGGCGAGGTTGCTGCTCGGTTCGGGTTGCCGACACACGTGCTGCGGCACTGGGAGGCGGAAGGACTGCTGACACCGGCCCGTGCGGGCGACCGTCGCCGCTATACCGACGCGGACGTGTACCGGGTGGCGGCGATCCTGATCTCGAAGGAGGCGGGCTTCGGACTCGCGGACATCCAGACGATGCTGGCCGCCCGGTCCGCACCGGCCCGCCATGAGGTGATGGCCCGCCACCGCGAGGGGTTGCTGGCACGGATCGCCCGGGCGCAGGCCGCACTCGACATGCTCGAGGGCGGCCTGGAATGCCCGCACGACGACATCATTACGTGCCCGCATTTCCAGGGACTTCTGGCTAATCGACTGCAGTCCTCTTCCGTGACGGGTTTGGATCGTCGTAACGCCGATCGGGCAGTCGCCGACGGGAATGTTGAAGGTGCCGCGGGCGAACGGACATAGTCGGCCGGCTCGACCCAGACCACGCGTCGAGTCGGACGTCGACCAAGAGGGCGTTTGAGACTGAGAACTCAGGTGTGCTGATCGGTGGTGCGGGCAAGTCGTCGGGTGAGGGTGTGGATGGCGGCGATGTAGACCACGGCTTCATGGTGGTCGGGGCGGGTCTCGTAGTCGCGGACACAGCGGCGGTGTTTGGTCCATATTCACCCAATTACTCAAGGTGCCCTCGATAACGCCCAAATCCCGGGCCACCTGCGCGATCGGCTTCCCGGTCTCGTTCACCAACCGGACCGCACCATCCCGGAAATCCTGATCGAACCTCCGCCGTGTCTCTGCCATCGCCGCCTCCTTAATAAGCGGGATGTCTCCACACTACGAGGGGAAGCTCAGATGTGCGCGGGGCGCGGGGGTTGGATGGGTGGTCGGGTGTGGGGCGGGGGTTTGTGGGGGTGGATTCGGCTGCGTATGTGATGTTCACGTCGGGGTCGACGGGGCGTGCGAAGGGGGTGGTGGTGCCGCATGGGGCGGTGGATCGTTTGGTGCGTGGGTCGAATTTCGCGGATGTGGGTCCGGGGGATGTGGTGGCGCAGTTGGCGTCGGTGTCGTTCGATGCGGCGACGTTTGAGGTGTGGGGTGCGTTGTTGAGTGGTGCGGTGTTGGCGGTGGAGCCGGCGGGGGTGTTGTCGGTGGGGGAGTTGGGGGGGGGTTCTTGCGGGGGCGTGGGGTGACTGTGTTGTGGTTGACGGCTGGTTTGTTCCATGAGGTGGTGGATGCGGATGTGTCGGTGCTGGGTGGGGTGCGGTTGTTGTTGGCGGGTGGGGATGTGTTGTCGTCGGTGCGGTGTCGTCGGGTGTTGGAGGTGTTGCCGTCGGTGCGGTTGTTGAACAGGTATGGGCCGACGGAGAACACGACGTTCACGGCGGTGCATGAGGTGGGTTTGGGTGATGTGGTGGAGGGGGTTGGGGTGCCGATCGGGCGGCCGGTGTCGGATACGCGGGTGTATGTGTTGGATGGGTGGTTGCGGCCGGTGGTGCCGGGTGTGGTGGGTGAGTTGTATGCGTCGGGTGCGGGGTTGGCGTGGGGGTATGTGGGGCGTGCGGGGTTGACTGGGGAGCGGTTTGTGGCGTGTCCGTTCGAGGCTGGTGGGCGGATGTATCGCACCGGCGATCTGGCGCGCTGGACTTCGGATGGCCGGCTGGAGTATCTGGGGCGGGCGGATGAGCAGGTGAAGATCCGTGGGTTCCGGGTTGAGCCTGGTGAGGTGGAGGGGGTGTTGGCGGGTCATCCGGAGGTTGGTCGGGTGGCGGTGGTGGTGCGTGAGGATGTGCCGGGGGAGAAGCGCCTGGTGGCGTACGCGGTGCCGGCTGATCCGGGCGCGGAGGGTGTGGGTGAGGTGGTGCGCCGGTATGCGAGTGAGGTGCTGCCCGGGTATCTGGTGCCCTCTGCCGTGGTGGAGTTGGAGGCGTTGCCGCTGACCGCCAATGGCAAGCTCGACCGCGCCGCTCTCCCCGATCCGCGGGCGGAGGCCGGGACGGGTGAGCGCGTCTCGCGGGGCTCGGCCGGCGCCCTGGAGGAGTTGTTCTGCGAGGCGTTCGCAGAGGTGCTCAACTTGCCCGCGGTCGGGGTCGACGACGACTTCTTCGTCATGGGCGGCCACTCCCTGCTGGCCACCCGCCTGGTGGAGCGGCTGCGCGTCCGCGGCGTCACGGTCTCGCTGCGCAACATCGTCGCCGCGCCGACCGTGTCGAAGCTCATCAACACGCTCAACCTCTCCTCCGTGCAGGACTCGCTGGGCCCGGTGCTGCCCATCAGGGACCGGGGCGATCTGCCGCCGATCTTCTGCTTCCACCCCGGCGGTGGCCTCAGCTGGTGCTACACGCCATTGGCCCGGTACGCCCCCAAGGAGTACCCGATCTACGGCATCCAGGCGCGAGGACTCGACGGGGAGAGTCAACTCCCTGGCTCACTCATGGAGATGACACAGGAGTACATCGAGCACATCCGCTCCGTACAGCCGACCGGGCCGTACTACCTGCTCGGCTTCTCGTTCGGCGGGGCTCCCGCACACGAGATCGCCGTACGGCTCAGCGAGGCGGGGGAGCAGGTCGGTCTGATCATCATGGACTCGTATCCGCCGGACCCGGAGATGGGCGCCCTCCCCGAGGACGGCGACGACGGCGAAGACGGGCTGGTCCGCTTCGTGGCCGACCGGATGCGCGGGGAACTCGGGCACGTCCTCGGCGGGTTCTCGGACGATGAACTCCTGGCTTCGCACGGATCTTCCAGAACAATGTGAAGATCCGAGCCGAGCACCAGTTCGGCCGATTCGCCGGCGACGCGATCGTGCTCGTCGCGACGGAGGGCAAGCCCGAAGGGGCGCCGACCTCGGAGCGGTGGCGACCCTACGTCGCCGGGGAGCTGACCGAGTCGTTGATTCCCTGTGCGCACGCTGACATGGTCGGTCCGGACAACCTGGCCCAGGTGTGGAACGCCATCTCGGCGTGGATCGAATCCGGGCAGGTCGGGTGACGGCGGGGAGCTGACCCGTCGGTGATCCGAGGGGCCGTCAGCCGCTTCGGCGGATGACGGCCCCTCGGCACGGGGACGGACGCCGCAGGACGGGCCTCAGCGCTGGTCGGTGGGCTCCATGAGCCGGGACTCCCAGGCCCAGACCGCGACCTCGACCCGGTTCCGCATGCCGAGCCTGGCCTGGATCGCGCTCAGGTGGTTCTTGACGGTGCTCAGCGAGATGAACAGCTCGGAGGCGATCTCCTGGTTGGTGCGACCGCGGGCGATGGCCCTGGCCACCTCGATCTCGCGGTCGGTGAGCGGGTGCTTGGGTTTGATGGCGATCGGCGCCTTGGTGGGTGCGAGGCTCCGCAGCAGCCGCAGCGTGATCGAGGGCGAGATCAGGGCCTCGCCCGTGTTCGCGGCCCGTACCGCCTCGATGAGCAGAGCCGGGCCGGCATCCTTGAGCACGAACCCGACGGCGCCGGCGTGCAACGCGCCGTAGACGTATTCGTCGAGGTCGAAGGTGGTCACGATGACGACCCTGAGCGGCTCGGCGACGTCGTGGCCGGCGAGCGAGCGGGTCACCTCGATGCCGTCAAGCTTGGGCATCCTGATGTCGACCAGGCAGACGTCGGGTCGCAGCTCGCGGGCCAGGGCGACCGCTTCGGCGCCGTCCACGGCCTCGCCGACCACGGTCATGTCGGGCTGGCTCTCCAGGATGAGTCGAAGGCCGCTGCGGATCACGGCCTGGTCGTCGGCAATGAGAATCCTGATGGTCACAAGTGCTCCCCTGCGGCCACGGGCAGACTGGCCCGAACCGACCAGCCGACCCCGGGCCTGGGGCCGACGGCGAGCGTACCGCCGATGGCCTCGACGCGTTCGCGCATCCCGAGCAGTCCGTGCCCGCTGCCGTAGCGGAACCGGGACGGCTCCGTTGATGCCTCGTTGGTGATCTCGACGGTGACGCTCTTCTCGTTCTGGGCGATGCTGACGGTCGCCGAGCGCGCGTTAGCGGCGTGCCGGGCGATGTTGGTGAGGGACTCCTGGACGATGCGGTAGATGGTGGTGGCCACCTCGGGGGGTAGGACCGCCTCATCGGCCGGCAGCTTCAGCTGGACCTTCGGACCCAGGCCCTCGAAGTGTTCGACGAGTTCGGTGAGTTGTTCAAGCTTCGGGGTGCTGGTGGTGGTGCCGCCGCCGTCGTCAGCTTCGCGGAGCAGTCCGATCACCCGGCGCATGGCCGCGAGCGCGTCAGTGCCGGCCCCTTCGATACCCGCCAGGGTGCCGGACAGCCGCTCGGGGGCCCCTTGACCGACGATGCGGGCGGCCTGGGCCTGGAGCACGATGCCGGTCAGGTGGTGGGCAACGACATCGTGCAACTCGCGGGCCAGGACCAGGCGTTCATCACGTCGGATGGTCTCGGCGACGGTCCGCTGGCGTACGTCGAGCACCCGGAGTCCGAGACCGCAGCCGATGGCGGCCAGCCATCCCGTGACACCGAACTGGGTCGGCGCGGGGTGGGAGTTGTGCGTCGGGTCCGCACTCAGTGAACTGGCGGTCATGAGGGCGAATCCGCCGATCGCGATGGCGGCGCTCGGCCACGGCTTCACGGTCCGGAGTGCCGAGCTGCCGAGTACCAGCATGGCCAGGGTAGCGGCGGCCCCGGGTTCACCGGGCAGGTGGGAGGCGCGGGCCACCAGCATCGCGGTCGTCACGATGACCAGGCCGACGAGGGCCGCCCACCCTCTGCCGCGCTCCCGCAACAGCGCCGCCACGCAGATCGCAGCCCCGACGCACAAGTCGAACAGCCACGCGTTGCCCGTGGCCTCCAACCGAATGGCGCTGGCGGCGAGTGCGATCGCGAAGCCGACGCCGAGCCCGGTGTTGACCATGGTCCGCCGCTGAACGGGAGACCCACCTTTTGAAATCACGTGGCCAAGGCTACGGAAGCGGATCGAGCCGTGCACACCAACCGAAAGTACCGTTCGATACGTTGTGAGCAGGAACGTATCGGCGTCCGGATCCGTCCGGGGCAGGAACGGGTGCCCGGGAGGACGTCACCGGCGGTGCCGGGCTGAACAGTTGAAGCGCACGGTGCGGATTGGGGACCATGCGGGTACCTGAAGGGGGCACCATGGATTTCAGCCTGCTGTACTTCGCCAACCGCGAGGTCACCGATCCGCCGTCCGAGTACGACCTCCTCCTCGACGCGGCGCGGTTCGCCGACGAACACGGTTTCACCGCGGTGTGGTTGCCCGAGCGCCACTTCCACCCGTTCGGGGGCGCCTATCCGAATCCCGCGCTGGCCGCCTCGGCACTGGCCCTCCAGACCAGCCGCATCCGGCTGCGCGCCGGCAGTGTCGTGCTGCCGCTCCACGATCCCGTCACGGTCGTGGAGGATTGGTCCTTCGTCGACAACCTCTCCCGTGGCCGCGTCGACATCGCCCTGGCCACCGGCTGGAACGCCAACGACTTCGCGCTCGCTCCCGAGCGGTTCGCGACTCGGCACCAGTACACGACGGACGGCATAGAGACCATCAGGGACCTGTGGGCCGGCCGGCCGGTGGACCGCGTCAACGGCCAGGGCGAGCTGACGCCGATCCTCACCTACCCGCGTCCGGTGCAGCCCGCCCCGGGACTGTGGCTGACCGCGGCGGCGAAGGCCGAGACCTTCGCCGCGGCCGGCGCGCACGGGACCAACGTCCTGACGGCGCTGCTCTTCCAGAGCGTCGAGGAGCTGGCGTCGAAGATCGCGGTGTAGCGGGCCGCCCGCAAGGAGGCGGGGTACGACCCGGCGACCGGGGTGGTGACCCTGATGGTGCACACCTTCGCCGGCGCGGACGACGCGGAGGTCCGCGAGACGGTCCGCGAGCAGTTCACCGTGTACCTCGAGTCCTCCATCGACCTCTGGAAGAGCCAGCTGGAGGAGCTGCGGGAGCCGGACCGGGCCAAGCTCGCACAGTACGCGTTCGAGCGCTACTACCGGACGGCGGCCATGTTCGGCTCGGTCGACCGGTGCGCGCGCTTCGCCGGGCGACTTGCCGACGCGGGCGTCGACGAGGTGGCGTCCCTGATCGACTTCGGCCTGCCAGGGCCGACCGTGCTGTCCGCACTGCCCTACCTCGACCAGGTGCGCGCGCGGATTCAGGACCGGTGACGGCCCCGGGCTGTCGACGGGCCGGTGCTGGGCCCGGCCCGTGGGCGGTTCCTGCCCGCGTCGGCCACGGCCGAGCGCCGGCTTGTCGGCGGCTGACTTCGTCGGCGTCAACTGCCCCGCGGTGATTGGTGTTCGTTTGTCCAACTGCCGCGCAACCGCAGTTGGCCGTGCTGTCGGCCCCGCAATAGGCGTTTGCAAGGGGGTCGGGCTCGGCGCCGCTCGTACCACCCGAAAGGCCTGCTCCGAGGCGCTCGATCAAGTACTTTCGGCCGATTACCAGCCGCGGTCGGCGTGAGCAGACTTGATGGCATGCAACGAGATCTTGAGACGCCCTGCGGCGACGCGGGGCCCGAACGAGCCGGCAGGTGGACGTGAGCCGGTCCATCTGGGCCCGCCTCCGATTGGAGCTGCGGGTCATCGGCATCGCCCCGCCGTTGACGGCGCTGGCGGCAACGCTGGGCGGCGCGATCCTGGTGATCGCCATGCATGCCACCGGGGCCGACGCGGAGCACCTCGATCTCGCCGCCGGCGCGGTCCTGGCGGGCTTCGCCCCGCTCGGCACCGCCGTCGCGGCCTCCTCGATCGTGGGGCGTGATACCGGCGCCGAACTGGTCATGACCAGCACGGTCTACCGCCGGGTGCTGTTCCTGCGTGTCGGCCTGGTGGTGGTCCCAGCGGCGCTGGTCACGCTGGTGGACGCCGTCGTGTTCCGCGCCTTGAACGCCTGGCCCGAGGGGCAGGGCACGGACGGTTACGTCCTGGTGTGGGCCCCGCCGATGCTCTGGCTGGTCGCACTGGCGATGCTCATCGCGATCGGCCTGCGCAGCCCGGCCGCCGCAAGCGGCCTGATCGGGGGCATCTGGCTGGCCCAGGACCTGATGCGGACCGCCATCATGGGCAACACGGTGCTGCGGGCGCAGTACATGTTCATGGGCGTCGGCGCCAAGGTTTCGGCGCACGATTGGACCGTCAACCGGATCGCCCTGCCCGCCGTCGGCATCGTCGCCGTGATCGCGGTCGGCCTGCTGCTGGGGCGTCCCGAACGATTCGTGGGGAGCGATGCCGCATGACCACCGTCCTTCAGCGAACCGCCCCGCCGACGGCAGCTCGCGGCGGGTGGGCGAAGACCGTCGCGGCCGCCCGCTACGAGTACCTGATGCAGGTGCGCCGCCCGGCGGTCTGGGTGGTCGTGCTCGCGCTGATCGGGCTGCGCTGCGCATCGCCCTTCCCGCCCGGTTTCACCAGCACCACGGACCACGCCACGCTGGTCGCGGACTGGGCGTTCAACTTCATCATGCTGTGCCCGATCGGCGTCGGTGCCGTCCTCGCCGACCGCGTCTGGCGGGAGTCCCGGCTGGGGCTGAGCGACCTGCTGACCTCGACGCCCACCGGCATCGGCCCGCGCCTGTGGGGCAAGGCCATCGGCGCCGGCGCGGCGACCATCACACCGGTTGCCGTCGCCTGGGCGGGCCTGCTCGGCTACCTGACCGCCCAGCGCGGGGCCGGGGTGATCCCGGTCGGCCTCGCGGCGTTCGCCGCCATCATCCTGCCCGCGCTGGTCTTCGTCGCGGCCTGCTCGGTCACCATCCCGTACCTGACCGGGCCCGGGCTGTACCGGCTGGGTCTGTTCGGCTACTGGATCTGGGGCAACATGGTTCCCCCGCGCACGGGAATCCCCACCCCCGCCGGCACGCCCTTCGAAGCCATCGGCGAGTACCCGTCCGGTGCCTGGTTCCACGGCGTCATGCTCGACGCCGCGCACCGGGGAGTGCACCCGACCGGCGGCGAGGCCGTCCTCAGCATCGCCTTCCCGCTGCTCGTGGGGCTCGCCGTCCTCGTGATTGCCCAGCTCGTGCTCACCAGGAGGAGCCCGTCATGACCGCGCCCAACGTGACCATCACCGATCTGACCGTCACCTTCCGGCGGGGCGAGGTCCGCGCCCTCGACGGCATCAGCCTCCGCCTGCCCACGGGCATGGTCGGTCTGCTCGGCCCCAACGGAGCCGGCAAGACCACCTTCATGCGGGTCCTGACCGGGGTGCTGCTGCCGACCTCGGGCACCGTCGCGGTGGACGGCACCGACCTTACGTCGCGCAGCCAGCGCCGGGAGGTCAAGGCCACCACCGGCTACCTCCCCCAGGAGCTCGGCCTGTACCCGGACTTGACGGCCAGCCAGTTCCTCGACTACATGGCGCTGCTCAAGGGCATCACCGACCGGCGCGCCCGCCGCGCCCGCGTCAAGGAGGTCCTCGAACTGGTCTCGCTCAGCGATGTCGCCAACCGGAAGGTGAAGGGCTACTCGGGCGGCATGAAGCGCCGCGTCGGCATCGCCCAGGCCATCCTGAACGCCCCCCGGCTGCTGATCGTCGACGAGCCCACCGTGGGACTGGACCCCGAGGAGCGGCTGCGGTTCCGCAGCCTGCTCGCCAGGCTGGCCGGCGACCGGACGGTGCTGCTCTCCACCCACATCGTCGACGACATCGTGCAGACCTGCCCGAACGTCGTGGTGATCGAGCGCGGGCACGTCGCCTTCCAGGGCGCCATCGGCGACCTCGCCACCCGCGCCGAGGGCATGGTGTGGCACCTCACCCAGCCAGCCACCGCCGCGCCGCCCGACCTGCCCACCGTCAACGTCACCCCCAGCATGACCGGCACCACGTACCGGGTCATCAGTTCCACCAGCCCCGCCCCGGACGCGGAGCGCGTCAGCGCCACCGTCGAGGACGGCTACATCGCCCTGATGCACGACACCGCCCCGGAGCGGGCCCAGCACACCAGCCCCAACCTCCGCGCCGTCTGACCCCAGCCCCGCCAACACCCAAGGACCAGAAGATGTCCCAGCAGCCGCTCACCACCGTCCTGGCCGCCGCCAACACCACCACCGGCTTCCACCCCGGCCTCGCCTACTTCGCGCTTTGGGCCCTCGTCATCGGCGCCATCATCGGCGTTCCCATCTACCTCGTCCGCATGGTGCGCGAGCGCCGCAACCGTCGCTGAACACCGCCCGGACACACGGTGGTCGGCGCCATCCGCGAGGCCGTGTGGCGGAGCGTGGAGACCGACCTCCATGACGCCGAAGCGGGGGCCCATGGCCGTGAACCGGCCTGGTGCCCCCGCTCGGCGGTGCTGACGGATTCCCGCCGCCAAGGGTGGTCAGTGCGTGTCGACCGTCCCGGAGAGGGCGGGAACGTAGGCCGGGAGCCGGCTCCACACCTCTGGCGTGTAGAAGTGCCCACCGGGCAGCACATCGTGTCGGAAGGCGCCGTTCGCGAGGTCCCGCCACTGCTCACCGGCGTTGGGCTCGATCACCGTGTCGGTCTCCCCGGTGAGCACCTGCAGCGGCACGTCGACCCGGGAGCCGGGGACGTAGTGGAAGGTGTCCCGCACCCGGATGTCGGCCCGCATCAGCTCGACCGCGAGCTCCGTCAGGTCCGGGTCGCTCGCGACGTGCTCGGGCATCATGCCGTGCGTGTTCATCCAGCCGATCAGCTGCTCGTCGGTGTTCTGCTGGGCCGGGAACATGTCCTTGGGCGTCAGCCCGCGGCTGGCCGCGTTCGCGGAGGACACCACCAGAGCCTCGGGGACGGGCCCGCCGAGCCGCCCGATCCGCACCGCGACGTCGAATGCCATCCAGCCGCCCATGCTGTGGCCGAAGAGCACGTAGGGGCCCTCGGCCGCGGCGGAGAGCACGGCCTGGGTGGCGTCCTCGGCGAGGGCGTCCCAGTTCTGGGCGCACTCCTCCAGGAAGCGGCCCTCCCGGCCGGGGTAGCAGATGGCGGCGAGGTCGACGTCCTCGGGGAGCACACCGCCCCACTGATGGTACTGCCCGGTGCCGCCGCCGCAGAAGCCGAGGCAGACGAGGGTGCGGGCGGGGCTCGCCGTTCGGCGGGATCGGACGATGACGAGGTCCTGGGGGGTGGCCATGGGCTTGGTCCCTTGCGATGTGACGGATCAGGGGTTCTCGGGGGCCGCGGCGAGCTTGGCCTCGACGTACGCGGCGAGTTCGCGCAACTGCGGGTGCTGGTACACCTCTCGCGTGCGGACGGTGAGGCCGAGCTCGCGCTTGAGCCGGCTGATCACCTTCAGGGCGACGAGCGAGTGCCCGCCCAGCGCGAAGAAGTTGTCGTCGACACTGATCCGCTCCCGGCCCAGGACCTCCGACCAGACCTCGGCGAGGATCTTCTCGACCCTGCTCCGGGGCTCGACGTACAGCTCGGCGGGCGCGGTGTGCGGCTCCGGCAGCGCTTCCCAGTCGACCTTGCCGTTGACGGTCAGCGGGATCGCGCCGACCGTCACGAAGACCGAGGGGACCATGAACTCCGGTAGCACCGCTGCGCAGTGGTCGCGCAGTTCCGCGTCGCCCGGCGGCTCGTCAGAGACGTAGTAGGCCACCAGCTGGTCACCGAGGGCGGGGTCGCGATACCCGGTCAGCTTCGCGGTGGTCACCCGGGGGTGCGAGACTCCGAGCGCGAAGGCCGCTGTTTGGTTCGGACGATAGGGACGCGATGACCCCAGCACGGAGCGGCGTTGATCTCGGCCCGCATACCGGTCGGGCCCGCGCGGCGGTGGAGTCGGCGCAACTGAACGCCTGCGCTCTGGATCATGGGGAGGTCGCCACCGGCCATCTGCTGCTCGGCCTGGTCACCGGTCCGGGGCAGGGGATCGCCAACGTGATCCTCTCCAGGCTGTCGGTCTCACAGGATGTGATCAAGAGTGAGGTCGAGGAAGGGATGGGCCTGGGTGAACAGCCTGCCGAAGAACATCTCCCCTTCTCCGAAGAAGCGCGCACGGCCCTCAACCTCGCGTTGCGCGAGAGCCCGGGGACAGGCCCGAACCGGATCGGAACCGATCATCTGCTGATCGGTCTCCTGCGGGAGGGTGGTTCTGCGGCCGGGATCCTCAACCGGCACGGCATCGCCATCGAGCGAGTCATCGCCGCACGCGAACAGCTTCGCTCCGTCATGTGCTATGGCTGCGCCGAATACGGCTATGAGCCAGAGCCATTTGTCGGCCGGGAGTGGGTCCTCCCACCCGGGTTCCATGCGTTTGACGAGCAGCTCACCGAGATTCGCCGTCTCAAGGAAGAGGCCATCGACGCGCAGGACTTCGGACGCGCGGCCGAGATCCGGGACGCGGAGAAGGACCTGCTACGCAGCACGCTGACGCTTCTCGAAGAGAACTTCGACGAACTCGACCTGCCAACGGCAATCGACGAGATCGCCCAGCTCCGAGAACTCGTTGACCACCTACGCGGTCTCCTGCATCACCGTCACGGCGCGGCCCAACGCGAGCACGACGGCGAAGACTACACGAACCCGGCTTGACAGCTCGGGCTCAGATTCCACATAAACGGCGGGAAATCAGCCGGCAACTGACGCCAGGAGCAGCCGGTCCGCACCACGTACAAGATCGCATCCACCACGTCCCGGCGTGGATGTGTTTCTCTGGGCGCCCGCCCTCACCCGGCGGCGGGAGCAACGGCTCCACCAGCGCCCATTCCGCATCGGACAGATCCGACGGATAACACGAACGACGACTCATCCACCGACCATCACCACACCAACCGGCCAAGATCACCCGGACACGCCGACACCACCCAAGGTCCACCTCTCAAACACGCTCTGAGACCGGCCCGGAGGTGTTGCGTACAGGTGACGTGGGTGAGACTGTTCGGTCCGCAAGCCGAATGACAGATTCTGCGAGCGACATGGCGCGGGCAGGGCCGGCCCGGAGAGGCCGCATGCCTGGCCGCGACGATGTCGCTCGCACCAGCGTCCTGATTGATGATGCCAGGGGTGCGGCCGACCGGCGCGGCCGGCCGCGCTGGCCGGCCAGCGCGGGCGCCGCGTGGTCTTCAGTTCTGACGCACCCTGGGTCATTTCAACGAAGGCGGCCATCGGCAGGTCAAACCCTGACGATCGCTAATTGCTGATGAGTATTAGCGTCCGCCGCCGTTTAATGAATGTCACACGTATCTACCAACCCACTTCTGGTAGCTAAGGCCATTGCACGAAAACATCCGTAGCCCATAAGAGCTATCGTCGAGACAGTTGCCTGTGTGTCTGTTCCAGATGTCGGTATTCGGGATCCACACCTGGTAGTCGAGGTAATTGCAGTTAAGGGTCCGCAGCCCGAACTCGCTGTCGTCAAGACAGCGGCCCGTGGCCACGTTCCGCATAAAACGGTTGTTGAAGCCGATGTACCCCGCGTCTACTTGGACCCACTGCTGGTAGGTCGTGCCATTGCAGCTGAACGCGCGGACGCCGTATGCGAAGCTGTCATCGAGACACCCCCCTGTTGCCCTGTTTTGGAAAATGGTGGGGGGCGTATCGGACGCCCGGGCCGTACCGACACCGGCGGAGGAGATGGCCAGTGCCGCGAGCACGGCGCTACCGATGCGTACGATGCGACGTCGCGCCGATCTATTTACGTTCATTGAGTCTCCACTTGCTGTAGTTCCTTCTTGGGCATGTTGACAATCAGACGATACAGACGCGGCGACGGTTCCATCCAATGTTTCGTCATTCATCGAAGCGTCCGCCTACTTCCGCGGCCACCCCGCCACCCGCCCCGGCCGACAGCTGGAGGGAGAGGTGTTCCGCGACCACATCACGATCAGTTTGGGCGCTAGGGGGGCTGCCACCGCCAATTGGGATGGCTTTCGGTGGTTTCGTCATTTCGCCACTGATGCTAGCTCGTCCAGGGCCTGGCCTCCGGTTTCTTTTTGCACGGTGAGGAGAGCCGCCGGTCTCGCTATGTCGAGTCAGCGCGGGGCGACGCCGTGCCGCCGGGCTGATCGCTTCACGGGGTGGCGCGCCGGCTGACGATCCGCATGGCGAACACCATGTCGTACCGTGCCGACGGCGCATTCAGCAAAGGCCATCCTCGAACGCACAGCGTCACCCTGACCATTCTCGGGACCCGCCTCGCGATATGTCCGGTTCCGTAGCGCAACCGGGCCAGCGGCGCACGGGCCTCCCGGCCCGAGCTCGACCGCCTCATGGCATCGCTGGGCGACGGCGACATGCTCAAGATCACCCGGCTGGACCGGCTGTCACGCTCGGTCCAGCACCTCATCAACCTCGGCGCCGACCTGCGGACCCGCGGAGTAGGCCTGCACGTCATCGAGCAGGGCAAGGCCGAAAACAGCGGTGCACCCCGCTGACCAAGCCGACCGCCCGGCTGCTGCACCAATGGATCACCAACCGACAGGCCACACCAGCCGACCCGCTCTTCCCCAACCGCACCGGCGGACACCTCAGCCGCGACGCGGTAGCCGACCTGCTGGCCAAGTATCTGCCCGCCGCCACGGCGACATGCCCGACCCTCGCGTCTAAGAACGTCACACCGCACACCCTCCGTCACACCGCGGCCATGGAGTTGCTTCACGCCGGCGTCGACACCGCCACCATCGCCCTATGGCTCGGACACGCCAGCACCAAAGCCACCGACGTCTACCTGCACGCCGACCTGGCCATGAAAGAACAAGCCCTCGCTCGCACTACCCCACACAACGTTCGCTCCGGCCGATACCGGCCCACCGACAGCCTGCTCGCCTTCCTGGAGAACCTGTAGTTATGGCGGCGTACTCGTCCGCCACATCCCCCTCACCCAGCCACCCACTGCCCGACCCGGCATAACCGACCGCCCCGCATAATTGCCCGCATCGTAACCTGCGGTGTCGGCGGCCACGGTGTCGGCGCCGCGTACGGTCTGCGAGTCGATGATCGCCGCCGTCGGCTGCGGGGCACGTTTGGCGGCCACCCGTGCCGGGTCCCGGAGCGTGTCGTGGATGCGTTGCCATGCACCGGTTTTCGTCCATCTTCGGTAGATGTCGTAGACGGTTTTCGATGGTGGGAAGTCGTGCGGCAGCTGCGCCCAGGCGATGCCGCCGCGGACCAGATTGAAGATCGCGTCCAGGATCAGCCGCCGCGGCCACTTCTCTGGGCGGCCACCGCGCCCGCGGTGATTGCCCGGCGGAGGGAGCAGCGGGGCCAGCAGCGCCCACTCGGTGTCGGTCAGCGACGAGGACGGGTAGAACGGGCACGGTACGGATGCGGTCAGCGACTCGCCGTGGGCTGGGCACGATGAACACGAGCAGGTAAGCGACGCTGACACAAGGACTCTCGGTGACGACTCGATGGTGTGGTAACCCCAGTCATACCGGGAGTCCCTCTACATACCAGCCATCACATGCCAGCCGGACTTCGAGTTCCCAGATGCGCTCTTAGCGGCATTGTCTCTACGAGGGTGGCCATCCCGTATATCCGGTCGATCTGGCGTCGCAGTCAGTCATGCTCGTAGAGAGGATGTTCGCGAGGGTGCGGTTCCCTGACGTGGGGGAGGTCGCGTTTGCGGTTGGCTCCGTAAGCGGCGAAGTTGCGCCGTGCCTGGGCGAGGCCGAGATTGCCGTTGGGGCCGCCTTTGTGGACTAGCTGGGCGTCGCGATCGTCTTGGCCATCGTCTTCCCAGAAGCAGACGGGGCAAATGCTGTACATGCCTCGTTCGGCCAGGGTGAGGTATCCGTAGCAAGGGCACGGGTGGGGTCGGTCGCGTTCCGGCAGCTGGATGCTGTTGCTCATCGCCTGGTCGGTGTACTGCTCGAACACCGGGATGCGCCGGGCAAGCTCGTCTGGACTCGGTTCATCGGACTGGGTGGCCGTAGCAGCATTCTCTTTGGTCGCGCCGACCTGGGCACGGTTCCGCCGGCCTGGTCATCGT
>JAOPYO010000041.1 GCA_025964575.1 Actinomycetes bacterium | reverse complement strand
TCGCGACGTACTTCTGCGTCGCGTCCTCGAGCTCCTTCTCAGCACGGCGGACATCGTCCTCACCGGCTTCGCCGTCCTTCGACAGCTTGTCCAGTGTGTCCTTGGCCCGGCGCCGGATGTTGCGGATCGCGATCTTGCTGTCCTCGGCCTTTGTGCCGGCCAGCTTGATGAACTCCCTGCGGCGCTCCTCCGACAGGTCCGGGAAGATCACGCGGATGACGTTGCCGTCGTTGCTGGGGTTCACTCCGAGGTCGCTGTCCCGGATCGCCAGTTCGACCGCGACCATCGACCCCTGGTCGAAGACCTGCACGATGACCATGCGCGGTTCGGGCAGGGTGAAGGAGGCGAGCTGGTTGACCGGCGTGGGCGTCCCGTAATACTCCGCGGTGATCTTGTTGAACATGGCGGGGGTGACCCGGCCGGTGCGAATGGCGGCGAAGTCGTCCTTGGCGACCGCGACCGCCTTTTCCATTTTCTCTTCGGCTTCGAAGAGGACCTCGTCGATCACTTCGGCTCCCGTGTCACGTGTTGTCTCCGGCCCCTGGTCGAGGGCCCGCCCCCGACCACAGACCGGTTCAGTTGTCAGCCGGGCTGACCAGCGTGCCGATCTTCTCACCTCGGACGGCCCGGATGATGTTGCCCTGACCCATCAGATCGAAGACGACGATGGGAAGATCGTTGTCCATGCAGAGACTGATGGCCGTGGCATCCATGACCTTCAGACCGCGGCTGAGAACTTCACCGTAGTCCAGCCGGTCGAACTTGACAGCATCCGAATTCTTGCGCGGGTCCGCGTCGTACACACCATCCACCTGAGTGCCCTTGAGCACCGCCTCCGCGCCGATCTCCAACGCGCGCTGAGCGGCGCAGGTGTCGGTCGAGAAGAACGGCTGGCCGAGGCCGGCACCGAAGATGACCACGCGGCCCTTCTCCAGGTGCCGGATCGCCCGCCGCGGGATGTACGGCTCGGCGACCTGACCCATGGTGATGGCGGTCTGCACGCGGGTGTCGAGGCCGAGCTTCTCGCAGAAGTCCTGGAGTGCCAGGCAGTTGATGACGGTGCCGAGCATGCCCATGTAGTCGCCGCGGGCCCGGTCCATGCCCCGTTCGGACAGCTGTGCGCCGCGGAACATGTTGCCGCCACCGCAGACCACCGCGACCTGAACGCCCTCGCGTACGGCGTCGGCGATCGCCTTGGCGATGTGCTGCACCACCGCCGAGTCGATACCCAGCGGCTCACCACCGGCGAAGGCCTCGCCGGAGAGCTTGAGCAACACCCGGCGCCAGCCGTGCGGCGCCCGCGGCATCTCCGACGAAGACGAAGAGACCGCCGTCGTGTCATTGGTGGTGATGTCCGGCACGACGGCGGCCTCCTGAAATATCGCTTGTTTGCAGTACCTGAGCCTTACCCCTGCGGGGTGGCTCAGGCCTGCCCTACCTTAAAGCGCGCAAAGCGCGTCACTTTGACGCCGGCCTCATCGAGGACCTTCGCGATCGTCTTCTTGTTGTCCTTGACGAACGCCTGCTCGAGCAGCACGAAGTCCTTGAAGTAGGCCTTGACCCGGCCTTCAACGATCTTCGGAATGGCCTGCTCGGGCTTGCCCTCTTCGCGGGTGATCTGCTCCGCGAGCGCCCGCTCCTTCTCGACCGTCTCAGCCGGGACGTCATCGCTGGTGAGATACCTCGGCGACATCGCCGCGATCTGCTGCGCGATGTCCTTGGCGATCTCGGGGTTGACCTGGTCCAGCTCGACCAGCACCCCCGTGGTCGGGGGCAGCTGCGGGTCGGACTTGTGCAGGTAGCTCGTCACGTAGGCGCCCTCGAAGTGGGCGAAACGACGCAGCTCCAGCTTCTCGCCGAGCTTGGCGTTGTTCTCCTCGATCAGCGCCTGCACGGTCTTGGCCGGCTCGATCTCGGCACTGAGCGCGGCGGCCACGTCGGCCGGCTTGTTCGTCGCCACGAACTCGGCGAGCCTTTCCGCGAGCGCGATGAACTGCTCGTTCTTGGCGACGAAGTCGGTCTCGCAGTTGAGCTCGAGCAGGACGCCATCGGTCTCGCCGTTGAAGTGCGTCACGACCAGGCCGTTGCCGGCGGTGCGCTCGGCGCGCTTGCCGACGTCCTTGGCACCCTTGAGGCGCAGGAGCTCGACGGCCTTCTCGAGGTCGCCCTCCGCTTCGGTGAGCGCGTTCTTGCACGCCATCATTCCGGAGCCGGTCAGCTCACGGAGCCGCTTGACTTCCGCGGCGGTGAAGTTCGCCATCGTTCTTTCTCTCTCGTCGTGGGGTTCGATCTCGGTGGCCCCCGGCATCGCCGCCGGGAGCACACTACGAGTCGAGCTGTCAGCCCCGCTCGGGCTCGCCCTCGGTGGCGTCGTCTTCGACGACCTCTTCCGCAGCGGCCACGACGGCCTCGGCGACGGGCTCGGTCGGCGCGGCCTCCTCAGCGGCGGCCTCGACGGCCTCAGCCTCGGAAACTTCTGCTGCGGGGGCCTCAACCTCGGAGGCCTCTGCTGCGGGAGCCTCGGCCTCAGGGGCCTTGCCCTCGAGCAGCTCGCGCTCCCACTCGGCCAGCGGCTCGACGACAGCGGTCTCGGCCGGCTTGTCGTCGCCGGTGGCGGCACCCGAACGGGCCATCAGACCGTCGGCCACCGCGTCCGCGACGACCCTGGTCAGCAGGCTCACGCTGCGGATGGCGTCGTCGTTGCCCGGGATCGGGAAGTCGACCTCGTCCGGGTCGCAGTTGGTGTCGAGGATCGCGATGACCGGGATGTTCAGCTTCCGGGCCTCGCTGACCGCGATGTGCTCCTTCTTGGTGTCCACGATCCAGATCGCGCTGGGCACGCGCGACATGTCACGGATACCGCCGAGGGTGCGCTCAAGCTTGATCATCTCACGCTTGCGCATGAGGAGTTCTTTCTTGGTCAGGCCCGAGCCGGCGACGTCGTCGTAGTCGAGGAGCTCGAGCTACTTGAGACGGGTGAGCCGCGTGTGCACGGTGGAGTAGTTGGTGAGCATGCCGCCCAGCCAGCGCTGGTTCACGTAGGGCATGCCCACGCGCTGCGCCTGCTCGGCGATGGACTCCTGGCCCTGCTTCTTCGTGCCGACGAACATGACCGAGCCGCCGTGCGCGACCGTCGCCTTGATGAACTCGTAGGCGCGGTCGATGTAGGACAGCGACTGCTGCAGGTCGATGATGTAGATGCCGTTGCGCTCGGTGAGAATGAAGCGCTTCATCTTCGGGTTCCAGCGCCGAGTCTGGTGGCCGAAGTGCACACCACTCTCGAGCATCTGGCGCATGGTGACGACGG
>JAOPYO010000327.1 GCA_025964575.1 Actinomycetes bacterium | reverse complement strand
GGAGTACCTACGACGGCACACGTTCTTCGCCCGGTTCTCCGGGCGCGGCCGATTGCAACGCCAAATGGAGTCGGTTCTCGGGGACCTGGCGCAGACGATCGCGATACCCGGCACGATCGGGACGCTGGCCGGCCAGGGGCTGAGGGCGATCGTCCGCGCGCTGCGCGAACGTCAGAAGAAGGTACGGGCGCTGGCCGGATGCCGTCGGCTGCCCGATCTCCTGGAAGCCGATCCCGACCAGGACGCCCTCTCCTACTACTCGCATCTGCTGGCCTGGGACCTGGCCCAACTGCCGGATGACAAGGCCGCGACCCCGGTGATCCTGCTGGACACCTTCGAGGACGTCGGAGACCGTACCCACCGAGACCTGGAGCGGCTGATCCAGCGCATGGCGTGGCTGATGCCCAACGCCCTGTTCGTCATCACCGGACGGAATCGCCTGCAATGGGACGACACGCGACTGGAAGGGCAATTGGACTGGGTCGGGTCCCGCAACTGGCCGCGGTTGGTGCCTGGCGCCCCCGAAGACCCTCGCCAGTATCGGGTCGGTTACCTGTCCGGACCCGACAGCGAGGACTACCTGCAGCGACGCCTCACCGTGGGCGAACAACCGCTGATGGACCTCCGTACACGGCAAGCGCTCATTGCGCATTCCCGTGGCCTGCCGTTGTACTTGGACCTGGCCGTGATGCGCTTCCTGGATCTGTACGAGCGGCACGGGCATGCTCCAGATGTGAGCGAGTTCAACCACGACTTCCCGGCGCTGGTGGCCAGGACCTTCCGTGATCTGACCTCGGACGAGCGGCAGGTGCTGCGCGCGGTGAGCCTGCTCGACTCCTTCTCCATCGAACTGGCCACCGCGGCGGCCGGCATGGAACGCGACGCGCCCGCCATGCACCTGGCCGACCGTCCATTCGTGGACACCGACCCCGGCGCGCTGTGGCCGTACCACCTGCATGACCTGGTGCGAGAAGCCGTACGGGACGCCGACTCCACCAGCGAGGACCACTGGAGCCCCGCTGACTGGCGGCAGGCCGCTCAACGTACCTTCGACGCCCTCGGCCGCGAGTTCACCGAGCACCGGGGCGAGCCGGATCGCCGCTGCCTGCTGGCTTGCCTGCGTCAGGGGCTACGGCTGGCCCGTGACTTCGACCTGGAGCTGGGCTGGCTGGTCGATGCGGCGTTCGCCTATGTACAGGACTTCGTCTGGGAGCCGGTGGACCTCACCCCTGCCGGACCTGCCGGACCTGCCGGGAATTCGGTCATCGATGGCCCCGCCGTGGCGCTGGCAGAGGCCCTGACCGCGATCGCTCGTCGGCAGCGCCAGCACCGCAGCATCACCGCCGACCGGTTGCGCGTCATCCTGAACTCCCAGTTCCTGCCCGAGCAATTGCACGAGCTGCCGCAGTACTTCCTCGCTGAGTGCGACCGCGACCTCGGCCGGCTCACCGAGTCCCTGGAGGGCATGCGGCAGGTCGCCTCGAACGGAAACCATCTCGCCGCCGACGCCGCCCGGGGTCTGCTGCACCTGGCCCGGCGCCTGGGGCACTTCCCCGACGTACTCGCCGCGGCCGCAGAGCTCGGCGCGGAGGGCAAACAGCATCGGACTCTGGGCGATGTGCTGTGGACCCAGGGCAGCATCGGGCCGGCGTGCGCCTCGTACGCCCGCGGTCGCGACGAAGCGCTTGCGCTCGACCAGCACGGCGAGGCGGCCCTCAGCCAAGCGTGTCTGGCCTTCGCCGCTGCCTTCGAGGACCGGGCCCGCGCGAGCGAACAGATCGCCCGCGCCGAGCACATGCTCGCCGGAGCCAACGCCCGCTTCGCCGAACTCCAGGTCCGTAACGCCCGTCTCCTCCACAACTGCGGAAGCGCCGTGGACCTTCCGGAGCAGGCCGAGGCCGTTGCCGCGCTCGCCGCGGAGAACGGGCTGTCGTCGTGTGTGGCCTACGCGCGCCTCGCTGCCTGCTTCCACGCGGCCGTACGCGGCCCTGTCGATCTGGTCCACGCCAGCCGTGCGAACCTCCGCGAGTGCGTACGCGGCGCTGAGTTCGCCTATCTGCTGGAACTCGCCTACTTCATGACCGGAGACGAACCGCCGCCCGACCTGCCGCGCGCCCGCTGGATCGATGGGGTGCAGGAGACTCAACGCCGCTGGAGCCGGCTGGTCATCGATCGCCGCCGTGAACTCTCATCCTTCAGTGGAGAATGACCAACGTGGCCACCTATACGACCATCGCTGACATCGACACCGACGCGGTCGCCGGCCTCTATGGGCTGGAGGGGCTGCACCTTGAGGGGCTCGATGGCGGCTTCGCGAACTCCAGCTTTAAGGCGACCACGGCCCAGGGCGCGTACGTCCTGACGATCCTGGACAACTACGACGACGAAGCCAGTGCCGACATCCTGGCGGCGCACACCGAGGCGATGTACGGCGTCGGAATGCCGACGGCAGAAGTCGTCCGCAACATCGAAGGCCACCGGATCTCCGTCATCGATGGGCGCCTCATCCTGGTCAAGCGCTGGATCGAGGGGAAGGTCATCGAACCCCTCCCCGCGCATCTGCTTCCGGCAGCCGGTGCGCTGCTCGCCCGACTGCACCAGCTCCCGCCGTCCTCAGTGCCGGATCTTCCGGCAGGGACCCGGCGGCTCTCACCCGAGCAGCAGGCGCTGATCAGCGAGTTCCCCGATAGGGGCTTCGCCGAATGGCTGACCACCGGACTCGCGGAGGTCTCCCTGCGGGAGGCCGCCCTCCCGCCACGCCCCGCCGTCATCAGCCATGGCGACGTGTTCGCTGACAACGTCATCGTGCGACCCGATGACCAATTGGCGATCATCGACTGGGAGACCGTCTCGCTCGACAGTGCACCGCTCGACCTCGGCATGACACTCCTTGGCCTGGCCAAGGTGAACGGCCGTTTGGATCACGAGCGAGCACTCCAGATCGTCGTCGGCTACACCAAGGAACGACCGCTGTCGGACGAAGAACTCGCCGCAC